>JBAXUS010000315.1:0-5271 GCA_037129555.1 Planctomycetota bacterium | reverse complement strand
TAACTATCGTCAAAAAGGGGCCTCGCATGCAGAAAAAAACATTCGACCCTCGTTGTTCGAAGGTCACTAACCCCTTTGTTCAGGCTTATATTGAAAAGCAAGAAGTAAAGGCCAAGCCCATTGGCGACCGCCAAAAAATCGTCAACATCTTCTTTGGTGCGGTGCTGGTGATGAATGTCGCGGTGCTGAGCATGGTGATCTGGTCCCAACGGTCCACGATCATGCCGGAAATCACCGGGGCTGTCCAAGCTGATACGACGATGGGCGAAGCCATGCAGAAGCTCAAGCAGCTTGAAGTTAATCTTCAAAACATGCGCACCTGCGTCGAATTCCACAAGAATGCGTACTTCAAGTTGGAACAAGAACACGAAACCATGAAAGCCGCGCTGGCTCGAACCGTTCCGGCGGACAATCAGAAAGATGTGTCCTCGAACTATCCGACTCCGACCGCTTTGGTCACAGCAGTGAACGCCGAGGCAACCGCTCCGGTTCCTTCAGTGGTTCGTGAAACAACAGTGGCGGCGCAACTCGCGCCGACTGCCAACGGGCAATGATACGGCGAAACGAAAAGGGTGATTTGTGGCGGGACGATACCATAGACTGCAACGCGCGAAAGGCATCACACTCATTGAAGTGACGATTGCTGCCGCATGCGTTGCCGTCGTGGTCGCCGCCATTTCGAATTCGATGATGAATTCAATGATGTCCACGCGCCAGTCCGGCGAATACATCACCGCCCAACTCGCCGCACGTCAGAAGATGGAAGAAATCTCCGCCTGTCGCTTTGACGACATCGTTGACATCTACCGCCAAGGCGGAACGCTCGGAAACGCATTCGAAGTCTATTCCACCACAACCAACGGAGGCAGCAAAATCAAAATGCCCGGCCTGCCGAACACGTATGGTGTTTCGCAGCCCGCCGGAGAAGTCATCATCATTAGTAATGAAAGCGCCAGCGCTGCGACTTATGGCCGCGATTTGAGTCCCTTCAATGGAGTTGCAGACGGCTGCCAATTCGTCGGCCTCCCGATGGATTTGAACGGAAACGGCAGCAATGCCGATGGCGATGTGTGGGGACCCACTGCGGTCACTCGGACTGCGATCCGCTTTCCAGTGGGCGTGGTCATTCGCTGGCCGGGCGTTCGTGGTGAAGAAAGGTATGAGTTGTGGACCATACTAAGCAAATACTAGCCCGCACACGCGGCACCACGATGCTCGAACTCACCATCACCCTGGGAATCACCACGGTGATCCTGCTGACATTGTATGGCTTTTTGATGACGCAGGCGCTCGTGTCCGTCGAAGAAAACTCCGAACTGTCCACACAAAATTCCGTCCGCCAAGGTGCCCAGCAACTCTTCGATGAATTGGAAATGTGCAAACCCAAGCGCCTCGATTCAATGGGTGCATGGTTCGAATACTACCTCCCTAAAGCTGGGGCAAATGGCGGCTTTGAACTCGACGCGACCGGCAATCTGATCTATGGCGTGTTAGATGGCACGACATGGTATCCCAATGGATTTTACTGCGTCACGTTCGTCCGCTCGAACGAAGCCCAGGACTACCTTGCCGAAGCGGACCTCCATCTCAGCAACGATGACATCGGCACCGACCTCAATGGAAACGGCACCTTTACGGACGTGTTCATTGGCGGTTGGCTGACAGTCACCTCATTCGATTCGACCGGAATGACCGTGGGTGCCCAGCGCTTTCTAACTGGCAAATTCTTCATGCAACTCGATCCGGCGGCGACCTCGACATCAACTGCACCGATCACTAATCCGGCTCAGAATTACACCAACGTGGACAGCATGAATCTGACCGTCTTCCCGACTATGGGAAACGGCGATCCCGCTGCCGTGACCGCGCTGCGCATCGACCGCATGCCCTATAAAGGACTTGGCGTATTCTTGATGCGCCAGCTCAATGGCGTCGGAGCGCAAAAGGCTGACGCGTTTATCGACACCAATTCAAACGGCATCCTCGACAGTCTCGAAATCTGGACCGACACCAACATCAACGGCTTCTACGACGAATGGGATTCCGAACCTTTCACTGACAGCAACGGCAACAACATTCGCGACCCGATTGAGACGTATGTCGATTCCAATCACAACGGAAAATATGACTGCCGTATGACGTTGCAATTCATCACGTTTAAAACAGGTCGCACCGTGACCGAAAGCGGTGATACACGTGATAAATCCATTCAGTTGAAATTCCTGCGCACCAAGGTTCGATTCAAAAACACGAATTAAGTTTTGAAACCAGGTCAAACGAAACGCGGCAACGAAACACAGTAACGACACAAAAAGGGGAGGGTGGGGCCATGACACGAATCTCGAATCGAGCACAACGAGGGTCAACGCTGATTGTCGTCTTGGGCGGCATTGTACTCGCGTCAGCCGTGTTGCTGGCGCTGGTCCAATCGTCCGGCTCATCGCAACTGGCTACCAGCCAGTTCATCGATGACCAAGGTGTCTACTACGCCGCTCAAGGCGCGACCGATTTGGCGTTGAGTGAAGTCTGGGGCGCGTACAAAGCCAAGCTTGCCACCCAGCCCGGACTCGACTTCCAAACCTATCTCAATTACCGCTTCACCTGGGAATCCATCGCCCCGGGCCAAGACCCTCTGGCTGACCAAATGCGTATCGAAGGCGGAGTCGTGAAAGGCGCCACCGTCGGCGATTGGAGCAACCTGAAACTTGGCACCCGCATCATCTCCAAGTTCAGCATCTACCAGCGCGCCCGCAACGAATATTATCCCGGCACCACGATGGTCAAGCAGTACAATTACGACCTCATGATCGCCGCCGAATCCCAGAAAGACCTCGGCTACAAAACCTCCGCCGAGCAAGTCGCGTCGTTCGGTACGAACACCAGTTCCGTTGCACAAAAGACCGAATCCGCCAGCGCCAACTGGGTCGCTCAGTACTACACGATTTCAAATCCGCCCATGTATAAGGGCCTCGAATACGGCCTCTTGACGAAGAACGTCCAGTGCACACTTTGCCATCTGCATGTCAGTTCCGCTGCAAAAGCGTTCAACAAAGATCCGAGCAAATTCAACACGTTCCCGCGCGTCAAAATCGGCAGCACCAATTTCATGGGCCTGAGTTCCGGCGCTGACACACTCGTCGAAGGAACCATTTACCAACGCGGCCGCTTGGAAGATGACGGCTCCGCCAATTTGCTCAGCCCCAATAATGCCGCTAGCCGCCTGCGCAGTGTCACACTGAATCAAGACGGCACGATAAAACAGAATACCAGCGGCAACGCAACGACTGTTGTCACGACCAACACGCTCTGCACGGGCTCCGGCGGCGTTGCTGTAGCGCCCGCCATTAACGGGAATTTCTACGCAAACTACCCGTCAGATACCGGCCTCCAGACTGACGGAGTCCTGCCCAGCGACGACTTCCCGTCGCCCTTCCCGGACATCCCACGTGCGGAAGATAACAATCGCCCGAACCATAAAGTCGATTCCGACGAAGTCATCATGGCCCGCCAAGACGCCATCTCCGCAACGGACCCGACGCTCCCCGGCACGATCCAGGGCGGCATCGCGCTTACGCTGCAACCCGGCACTCAGTACGGCGAAACAACCCTGCCCGCGACCGGTTCGCCCGCCAACATTTCCACCGGTGTCAACGGCAACGTCATTCTCATTGGCACAGCCAGCAACCCGATCCTGCTCGACGGCAAAGTCGTCATCGACGGCGATGTGATTATCCGAGGCTATGTTCAAGGCACCGGCCAAATCTTCGCGTCCGGCAACATCTACATTCCCGGCGACGTGATCTACAAAAACCGCACGGATATGATCACCGTCCCCGGTTCCAATTCACAGGTCGCTCAAGAAGGCTTCGGTTTGGATGCGCAAAACAAGCCCAACCTGCTTGGCTTGGTCGCTGGTAAAAACATTGTCGTCGGCGATTATCTGAGCCAGATCACAACGTATCGCGAAGGATACCCAAATTCCGGTTTGCAGTATGCAAACGCCGATTTCTATTCACCTCGCTACGTCGACGCGAGCAACAATGTCGTCGTCAAAAACGGCCAGCCTGAACCCGGCAGAATTCTGACCTACGACAACGACAAGTATTTGAATCCCAGCAAAGTTACCGTCATGTCCAAGACCATCTGTGCGCCAGACGGCAAAACCTACAGCGCCTATAGTCAGCCCAATTTCACGATGTTCCAACTCGCTGGATTCAATCAGATCGAATACGTCCGCACCCTGTCGTCACTGCCGGACTACGGTAAAAACAATCCGTACGAACCGACGAACGCGTCTCGCTACCGTGTGCCAAATACGCCCACGAACAATCCCAACGATCCCTATGACGCAAACTACGTTCCGCGCTTCTATTCGTTCTATTCGTACAATGCGAATGACCCGAAGCAGAATCCGGTTTACGTGACCACGACTGGCACGAACCAAGCACCCGAAGCAGGATCGGGCGGCAACGGCGGCGCGTGGAACGTCGCGGAAAAACGCTTCCAACTGCAGCGCCATTCCGCTGATCCCGTCAGCATGACTGACCTGTCAGACATCCCGTCCAGCGTTCAAAGCCCGGCTTCGTTGGCGAAGAAAAACGTGATCAACGTTCATCCGGACTGGATTACGCCGGACACGATGATGAGGATTATTTCGTCTGAAGAATTGACGCGCCAAGCCGGTTCGCGCCGCGTCGACGGACTGCTCTACACCAGCAACGCGATGTTGGCAATCGAACGCAAACTCGTTCAAGTCTATGACACCGCCACTGGCAAATGGAAGAACGCCATTTCACGCGGCGGCGGTAATTTGACGATCAACGGAGCTGTTGTTGCTCCCGACATGGGCGTGTTGACGCCGTACGGCGTCTTTAATGTGAACTACGACGGACGTGTCGCGAGTTTACTCAAAGTTCAGTCATCCACGCCGACAACCAGCAGTGGCCCCAGCCCCGCGAATTGGGACATGGTCCGCAAAGGCTTCACCAAAAACACCGGCCCCATGCCAGCCGTCTTCCGCGAGGTCTTGCCAACGACAACTGCGGGTCAGTAAAAGCATCCGTGGCTCCACTCAAACCATCTTCGCCAGCGTAGAACGGGCTTATAGCCCGTTCTTTTTTTACCTTACGATGTCTCGAATCAAGAGCCGCGCACGTCAGTAAGCGGCAAAATCCTAGGCACCCATTTAGCCGATTCTGCTTACTGACGTGCGCGGATCGGGTGCATCACCGGACTTGCGATTGTTTTTCCCCTCTCCCCTTGAGGGAGAGG
>JBAXUS010000314.1:0-5279 GCA_037129555.1 Planctomycetota bacterium | reverse complement strand
CCGCTTTTTGAACCGTGATATTCGCCGGTGATTCAAGCTTGTTCAGGTCTGTGCTTATCGAGTTGCTCAAATCGGCGAGCAGTTGTTTGCGAACGATCGAGTCGCGTTCCGTCGGATATTTCGCCCACGCGTCAGCGAGTTCCTGGCCGAATCGGGACAGGCGCGTCTGGGTATTTTCTTCAGCGTTCACTCTCATGGAAAGCGACAACACGAGCACGGCGGGAACTAACAACAGACGGGAGAACATAGCGGCTCCTTTCAAGCACAGGATGCACATAAAATAAATCGAGATGAATTCAAACCACAATCTATCATGATTTTCGTGACGAACCAACGCGGTTTTTCTTCATTTCGAAACACTATTTCGTCGCTATATTAAACACGCGGGTCAGCCGACGGTGGCACTGTTCGAGCGTAAACAGATCGAGATAGCGTGTTCGAGCGGCGATGCGTTGCGCGCGCAGGTTTTCGGGATCAGCAAGCATCGCACATACGGCGTCAGCAATCTCTTCGGGCGTCGCGTCTGGAGCGAGTAAACGTCCGGTCACACCGTCTTGAATCGTCGATGCAATTGCCCCGTGCCGCGTGGAGAGCACCGGCAATCCGGCGGACATCGCTTCCAAAATCGCCAGAGGCTGGCCTTCGTAGCGGTAACGTGTTGGGAGACAGAAGAGAGAGCCACTGAGCAGAAAATCCCGCTTCGCCAGACCGTCCACGTTCCCAACAAAATCAACGGCGTCGCGCAGGTTTTCGCGATTGATGACCTTGTGTGCTTCAGCAAGCGCGTCGATGTCCGTACCGCTCCCGGCGATACGCAGTCGAATGCTCGGAAGCGATTCGCGAATGCGTGGCAAGGCGCGGATCAAGTCGAGGAACCCTTTCTCGCGTGAAATGGTGCTCATATAAAGGAGTGTGTGAGGCGGGCGGTTATGGAGCAGAACGTCGTCGGAACAATTACTGAAAAGATCGGAGACTCCGTTCTCAACGACGTGGATTCGTTCGGACGGAATCAGGCCTTCGAAGATCGGTTTGAAATCGGAACTCAAAACGGCGACGGCTGCGGCTTGATTCAAAATCCAGCGCGCAACAACGCGGAACCATCCTGGCGCTTCGTGATCAAAAAAAGTGCGGAAGTGACCACCGTGAAGATGCAACACCACGCGTGCACCGAAGCAGCGCGCTTGAAGCACGAACAACGCGTCGCGTAAAAACGCCGGGATATTTTGTGAAATCGGAATGTACACCAGCGCGTGCTCTTGCCGTCGAAGGCGCGACACCATGTCCGCGAGATTTGAAAATCCAAGCGAAATATTTGCGGCGTCCCAGCGTCCCAAATTCGACGCATCACGTCGGTCGGACGTATCCAGTGAGTTGAGAAGAAACGGTTCGAAATGCTGGGGCGTTTCAAGGACGTCGCGGATGAATGTTGCCACGCCATGAAACGGAGGCGGGGTGGGGCCGATGATCAAGACGCGGAGTGGAGCCGCGTTCAATTCACGTCTTTCAATCTGAAGTCGTCGAAGATCGCCTGCGTCGGCGGAGCCGCTTCCGTTTCGGGGCAGACATTCAACAAGCGGATGCAATTTTCCTTGAGCACTTGCATCGCCGGGATGTTAATCTTGCGGAACTCCGGATCGTTGGGATCACGTGAACCGGCGGCGGTCTGCTTCATGTCGGTGATTTGTGTGACGATGTCGCGCAGTTCCTTGTTTGCCCGAATTTCTTTGATCACGCGCGGATCATTCTCCAAATCAGCGAGCGCCTTCGCGGCTTTCGTGCCGATCGTTGTTCCAGGCAAGCTGCGTACGAGGGTCTTCAAGCGCAACAAGGACGCCATCGGCAAGCGCTCTTTTTCGGCAATGGCGCGGTCGAACTTTTTATTTGCCCAATCGAAGACACCTGTGAATAACAGAGTCGCTTCATCGATCACTTTTTTATCGTTCTTCTCGATAGCTTCTTTTTTCTTGACGACCAGTGCCGAGAGCGTGGCGAGCATATTGATGCCGCTTTTCAAACGCGTCTCGTATTCAGCCAAGCGCCCCACTTCGCCAGGGCGGGTGATTGTTTCAAGCGTCTCGGGCAGGACTTCCTTGATTTTGTTTTCGAGTTCCGCGCCGTGCAAATTCGTACCGATCAAATAGCCGTCGGGATTGAACAGAAAGTTGGCGGGAAGAAACGGAACGTAACGACCAGGAATGGAGCTGCGTCCAGCATAGGTGAATTGGAATTGAAGCGTGCTGCCCTTAAAGAGGGTGGCATTGGAGAAAAATTCAAACGCCTCGCCGTTGGTCTTGCCCTGTTTCTCAAGCGCTACAATGTGGAAGCCATTGAATCGATACTTGGCGTAAAGGTCCTGCAATGCCGGCATCTGCTGAATGCACGGAACGCATTGAATGCCCCACAAATCGACAAGCACGACCTTCCCCGTAAAATCGTTGACGGTCAACGTCGGGTACGGGCCGCGAATCTGCTCGCCGATATCGATCTCGTCCAGGGTCAAAGCCCATGCGTCAGCCGACAGAACTCCCGCCAGCATCAGCAGCATCCAAAAACTGCGCAAAACACACCCTCCAATTCAGAGGCGACATTATCATTAACGTTCTGCAAATTGCAAGGCGTAAGTATGAATTCTCATGAGTTTGCATTGCGCTATGTTGAAGTCGTATTCTGTTGTGATGCCCCTTTTGAATAAATGCCTCCGCGCCGCGTCTGGCAATTGTTCGGCGCGCGGTTATACTGTTGTGCCTGTTGAGTACACTTTTAATCGAGGAGGAATTCATGAACAAAGTGTTGATGGTCTCGTTCGTGCTGTTGTCAGTCGTGTGCGGCGTGTCGTTCGCGGAAGAGGCGAAAACAAAGTCGGTCGAATTCGGGAAGAGTACAAAGCATACGATTTCGATGCCCGAAACGTGGAAGTCGACGATTCCGGAAAGCGGCATGCGCCAGATGGAAGTGTCCGTCCCGAAGGCCGGCGATGACAAAGAAGATGGTGAAATCTCCGTGTTCATGTTTCCGAGTGGCGGCGGCTTGGCCGGAAATCTTCCGCGCTGGACCGGCAGCTTTGGCGGTCAGGATTCGTTGAAATCACAGTACAAAGTCAAGACTGCAAGTGGCGTCGAAGCAGACATCGCTGTGTTGGAAGGCCCCTATAAGGGTATGAGCAAAGATGGCCCGATGACGACGGCGAAAGAAAATTTCAAGATGCTGGGCGCGGTGATCATCACGGACAAGGGCGAATTCTACTTCAAACTGATCGGACCCAAGGCGACCGTTGAAGCGAGCAAAGCCGCGTTCGACAAGGCGATCGAGTCATTCAAATAAATTAAGCATCGGAGCCTCGCTCCGATTCCAGTGAACTCAAAGGCAAGGATTGAACGGAGCGAAAGCTCCGTTCTACTTTTACGATGCAAAATACGACTCGTGTCATTGTGGACGGTGCGCTCTTTTCGGGCGAATGCAAACTGCTGCTGTTGCGGCGGCTCGACGGCAGCTGGGAATTGCCGAGCGGGGCGCTGGAATTCGGCGAAGAACCCGAAGTGGGCGTCTCGCGTGTCTTCTCCGAATTAACCGGAATTGAAGTCACGCCTGACCGGCCCGTCGGCGGGTGGAGTCTCCTCGAATCCGAGGGCGATGCCCGCGTTCACGTTGTCCACATCGGTTACACGGTCACACTCGCCGGGACGCTGCTCGCAGTCGAAGTGGACTCCGAAAAACACGCCTCGTTTGCCTGGCTAAACCAGAACGAATTGGCGGCGAAGATCGATTCGCCACCCCTGTTGCGCTCATGCGGTAGAGCATTCGCAGCGCTCGCCCGGCCACGTAAGACGAAGTAAGAGGCTCTATCCGGGGAGTTCGAACGCCCATGTCCAACAGCATTGAAACCGCGTCCGCGCCCGCTGCGATTTCGCAACTTGAGCGCGCGCATTACCGACCCACCGGGCTGGACGAGTGCCTCGACACCGTGCGCGTGTATTTCGATTCGTTCGCAGAACAACGCGACGCCTGGCGCAACCGGAACTTAGGCTACCACCGCGAACTCGAACATATCTATTCGTACTACATTCCGAAGAAATCAAGTGTGCTCGAAGTCGGTTGCGCGACCGGCGATTTGCTCGCATCGCTCGATCCGTCGCGCGGAGTAGGCTTGGATTTGAGTCCCAAGATGGTAGAGCATGCACGCGTCAAGTTCCCGAAACTGCGTTTCGAAAAAACCGCGCTGGAAAAATGGGACGCGGCGGGCGAGACGTTTGATTACATCGTTCTTTCGGATGTGCTGGGATTCGTGTTCGACATTCTGACGTTTCTAAAAGCACTCCGACCCCTGTGCCATCCGCGCACACGCATCGTCTTCAACACTCACAGCCGCCTGTGGCAGCCCGCGCTCTCGCTCGCCGAAACACTCGGCTTGAAATACCGACAGCCTGTGTTGAATTGGGTCGCCACAGAGGATGTGACGAACCTCTTGAATTTGGCAGGATTTGACGTGATCGGAACGGATTCGCGGATGCTGATGCCCAAGCGCATTCCGCTGCTCTCGCGTTTCGCAAATTCCTGGCTTGCTCCGTTCAGCCCCTTTAAGCATCTATGTCTGACCAACGTGATTCTCGCGCGCCTGCCCCAAGCGCCGCTGGAGCGCCGTCAAAACGAGCGCCGAAAACTCGACAGCGGTGCCGAGATTTACAGCGCGAATGAGCTGACCGTTTCGGTGATTTGCCCCTGTCGCAACGAAGCCGGAAACATCCCGCACATCGTCCGTCGCCTCCCGAAATTTGGCAAAGCCGTCGAGCTGATTTTTGTTGAAGGCAATTCGAAAGACGACACGTACGCAGCGTGTCTCCAAGCAAAAGACGACAATCCGAGTCTCGATATTTCTGTTTACAAGCAGCCCGGCAAAGGCAAGAAAGACGCGGTGTGGCTGGGATTTGCAAAAGCGAAATATGACGTCTTGATGATTCTGGACGCAGACATTTCCGTGCCGCCCGAAGACCTCACCGCATTCTACGACGCGCTCGCGAGCGGGCGCGCTGAGTTCGCGAACGGCTCGCGCCTCGTCTATCCGATGGAGAACAAAGCGATGCGGTTTTTGAATCTCATCGCGAACAAATTCTTCAGCATGGCGTTCTCGTATTTGCTGGGACAGAACGTCAAAGACACGCTCTGCGGAACGAAAGTGCTGTTGAAAAAAGATTTCGAAAAACTGCTCGCCGGGAGCGCGTATTTCGGCGAGTTCGATCCGTTCGGCGATTTCGATTTGCTCTTCGGCGCGTCGAAACTCGGCT
>JBAXUS010000313.1:0-5297 GCA_037129555.1 Planctomycetota bacterium | reverse complement strand
AGCTTCCACTCCTTAATTAGTTTAGATAGCCGCTTTGGCTGTGCGCGAGTCAATATTACGTTCTCAAAACCCGGAAAGGATACACATGAAATTACTTTTCATTTTAGTTAGTCTTGTTGCGATGGCTTGCGTCAGCTTCGCTGGTGAAGACACGAAGCCAAAGCTGAAAGTTGCTCCCGACGGCTTTCCCGCTGGCCACGAAACGCCTGAAGGTGTCGCATGTGATTTAGCGCGGGCTTTCATTAAACGCGACACGGCGTTGTTCTCAAGTACCTGTATCAAGCCCTACGCTTCGGGAGGCAAGGGACCTGCAAACTATGTCGAGTTTTTGAAGGGTAATGTTGAGGGCATGAAAGCAGAGGTTGCAAAGAAAGAACCATCCGAAGGGGGGCCAAAAACCATCGCCAAAGTTTTCGCCGCGCGCCATTTGAGCAAAAACGGCCCGGCATCTTACGGCTATGCCACGTTCGGCTTTCAGGACGTCATGTTCGTCGATGTCGAAGTAATCCTCCACGATGGAGAACGATCACTCAATCGAACCCTTGTGATCAAACACAAAGACGGCACGTGGTATGTTCACCCAATGCCCACCGCAGGCTCTGGTTTGTTGGGCATTGGATTGAATGATGAGAGCGACTCAAAGAAGGATTTCTCTGAACATTACGATGTGACGAAATGAAGCTGATAGGTAAAATACTGGGCCTAATTCCCAGTCCTCTGCCGAACCGAATCAATCCGCTGTTCCTGCCCCGAGCGCGAAGGCTGCGTTGAGGGTTGGAACGGGCCGGCGGTTTCAGTCGACAGTTTTTCGTACGTTCGCAGATTCACAATCCGGTTGCCCTCGATTCTGAAATCGCACAGGATGCGCTCGAAGTGGTATACGGGTTCCCATGGCCACATGGACTTATACGGCGACGAGGCCGTCAATGGGCCGTCGCGGCGAGCCTTCTTGATAAAACCGGATGTGGTGATGTCGCGCATAGCGACTTTATGCGCGTCCGGGCTGGCGGCGTTGGGCAGGTCGATGTTGCACTGGACGCTTACACTCTTGGGCAACTGCATCGTCTCGTTGTTGCTGTTGTGCCGGATCATCGCTTTAACGACGTACATGCCGCCGTTTGCACTGTTGGACAGGACCGGGCGCAGCGAATAGAAGACGGCTTTTTGAACTCCTGCGCGACCGCTTCTGAAATCCACGCTCTGCTGCAAGACGCCGATTTCGTCGCCTTCGTTGAAGATCACCGACGAGAACGGACCGCACTCGTTCGCCAGCGGATCGGTGATCAATAATTCGAGTGTGAAATCCTGGGGCACATCCACAGCTGTAACCGTCACGACCAATTTGGCGCGGTTGATCGTTTCGAAAACGTCCTTCTCCAAATCGATGATGCGCAGTCGGGCGCCGTTCAAATCCACTTCGAGCTTTGCGACTTGAGGCCTCAATATGCCGATTTCGCCGCTGAGACCCGCGATGGTGCCTTCGAGCGCGTTGAGTTTCGCTTCCAGATTCTTCCTGGCGGAGTCCGAAATCACCAGTCGCTGTTTGAGTCCTTCGTCTTCTTTGAGCAGGTTCGCGAAACCCATTCGCGATGCGTTGAGATCGATCAACAGTTGCTCTTTATCGCTGTTGGCTTTGGTGTAATCGCCACTGGCTTTGGTGACCAGCACGTTCAACTTCGCAATCTCGGATTCGAATCGCGTACGTTGATTCGCGATGTCGGCGGCGAGTCGTTCACTCTCGACTTTGTACTTCCCGCGTTCGGCTTGAAGGTCCAGAACCAGTTTGTCGGTCTCGGCGAGTTTGGCGTTCAAATCCAGTTCGCGCTGACGCAATATGGCCAGAGCACTCTTGTAATCGTCATTGGCTTTATTCAGACGCGAGACATCCAATTTCAAATCGGAGATGGAAAGCGTAGTGGAACTTCGATACGCGTCGAACTGGCTTTGCACGGCGCTTAGTTTCAAATTCAATGTGTTCAAATCATTCGAAAGTCCTTCGCCTTGCGCCTTGTATTGCGCGGCCAGATTCCGAGACGACGCGAGTTGCTTTTCGGTGGCTTCGAGCTGGGAGCGAGTGCTCTTGAGTTGCATGTCCAGCAGGCTGGCTTGCGATCGGACATCGCTGACTTCGGATTGGAGATGCGAGACGTCGGTTTTCAAGTCTCCGATGGTGACCGAATTCGTGCTGCGGAGCACGGCGTAATCGGCGGTTTTGGTGGTCAACAGTTGATCTGTTTTTTTCAAGCTCATGGCAAACACAACGGCAACCGAGAGCATCACAATGCTGCACAGCATGAACAAATCAGCCATCGAAATCCATCCGACGGCCTTGGCTTCCCCACCCTGCTCTTCGACATTAAACATGCGCTGAAATTCCCCGGAATCCAAGTCAAGAGGCGGCTTCATCCGGCTCGAAGCACGTGAATACGTCCACATCCTAACCGGTATTAAGACGCGACAAAAAGCGAAATCTTGACTTTCAGTCCGTTTTATTCTTCTAATTGTGACCGCGCCGGCGTCTATCTGACTGAAATGGTGTTGCGACGGAAGGCTTAGACCTGTAGCGTTCATGTGGCAGCACCTCACCTCTCGAAAGGACTTGATATGGAGTTTTTTGCCCATAATTGGAAGCTGCTGTTCAGCGGCGTGGCCTTGCTCGCGTACGTCGGCGTTCAGCATGTTTTGTACGCGGCTCTCCTGAAGGCGTGCAAAGAATTCAAATCAGCTCTGGCATCCGGAACGCAGGAACGATCGCGAGCGGCGGGTGGATTCGTCTGGCTGGATAATGTGCGCGCGATGTTTTCGAAGGATACAGGTGGCTGGCTGGAAGATTCGCCTCTTCCGCGCGAAGCCGTGATCGATTCGTTGGACAATGAAATCTGGCGCACGTCGCGGTATGGCGCGCTGCAACGCTGGGGCTTAGCCGCGCCATTAATCGGCGTCGTTCTGTCAGCGCTCGGATTCATGGTCTCGCCCCCGGAATTGACCGGCGAAGTCAAAGACATCATGACCAAACTCGGACCGCTGTTTCTCGGCGTTTTCGTCGGCGCGTTGATGGCACTCATCAATCAAATTTATCTCCATTATGCCGCGAACGAATTGGGTTCCGTTCGCACTCAAGCGGTGCTCTGGTTCGACGCCAACATTTGGAAAGCCATCCGTCAAAGCGCCCACAACGCGCTGGGACAAGCGACAGCGGAAACGCAAGCTGCCGCGAAATATCTGGTCACATCGTCCCAGGAATTAGCCGCGTGCAACATCAGCTACCGCGATTCGCTTTTGGATTTGAATCGGCAGTTGGCGCTGGTGCGCGATGCTGCGCAGACCACATCAAAGACATTCGAAACATTCACCACGACGTTCGGCCAAATGAGCGAGCAGATTAGCACGTCGCTGAAGAACCTGACATCGTTGAACGCGACGGCATCAGCAGTCGAAAACTCCAGCGCGGTTTGGTACGCCGCGGCCGCAAAAGTGAACAGCGCTTCGAGCGGCATCGAAACATCGTCCAAGAAATTCAGCGAAACGTGTGAGCATTTCTCGATGAACTTCGACGATGTACGGCGATCCATGAAAGTGGGCATCGAAGAATCGACCGGCGGTTTGGTCGGTGCCGTCGATAAGTTGTCGGAGCCCATCCGCATGTTGGAAAGCAGTATTCAGAAAATGCAGTCGAACACGGAGCGCCATTCTGAATTGTCGGCTGCTTTGACCAATGCTGTGGAGCAGTCCGACAAATTCCTGTTGGAGCGCATGTCCGCGAATTCCGAGGAAGCGAACATGCAGCGCGAAATGGCGCAGCGCGTCCGCGTCGCGATCGACAGTCTGCGGCAATTGTCCGAGACGGTCAGTTCCGTGGGTAATGCTGGAACGGCAATGAACCAGGCCGCCAACGAACTCAAATCATCGTCCGCCACCATCGGCGGCTCGTTGCAGACGCTTGAAAAAACATCCAACGGATTCGCCGCGCATTGCGACCAATTGCAGACGCGGATGAACGGCGAACTCACTGAAACAACAGCCGGATTGCGAGCCGCCGCACGCGAACTGGCCACACCCGTCCAAGCGCTGAACGGAACCATCAATCGCATTGCCACGACGGAAAGCGGAAGCGGAATATCTGGAGGCGAAAAGCAGCTCGAAGAATCCGCCCGACTCCTAGCTGAATCCGCCGCTTCCACTCAACAGGTGAATCGAAGCATCGAGGCGTTGATTCAAGAATTGAAACTGGCCCGCGAATCGAACTCAGGCAAACGCGGATTGTTTTCGTGGGGCAAATAAGGCGGACGCTTACGGCAGATATTGTCGCGATTGAAAAGGACTTGATCGTTGAAGAGAATCTGGATTTTATGTTTTCTACTCGCGGTGATGAGAGCGCGGAAACGCAGACAGGTACTGGATGGAATGAAGCCCGCAAACTCTGGAACGATTCGGTTGGACATTATTCCCGGCAGCAAATGGCGATACTCCGGCGATTACCAGCCAAGACAGATATGCTAATTCGGCCCCTGCACATTTTCCGATACGTAATATCGGAAAAGGCAATAGATCGACAGGGCATCAAGTAGGTGCCATGCAGCATGGCCCTGAAGGAGCGAATCAGGAACACACCAGGGACAACCTGTGCGGGACATATTCCAAATGAAAAACGCCAGCAGGATCGATCCAACACTGGCATAACCCCAAACCCTGGCGAGAGGCTGGCGCTTCACAAAGACTACGAACAATTCCAGAAGAGTCGTAAGTACGAGACACAATGCAAAGGCGAAATTACCCAAGCTCAACACATAGAACCGATAGCCGTGTTGTCCGTGAGCCCAGATGCAAAAGGCCAGCACAATGCAGAATATCAGTACAAAATAAATTGTTTTTAAATTGAATACGCGCCGAGACGAGTAGGCCACGAGAAATGAAGCGACCAAGTACATTGATAACACGTCAATAAAGCTACCAAGTTTAGTTCCGCTGGCGTGCATCGCTATTGACCCTGGGCCCAACAATACCGCGAGGCAACTGAACGTTGTAGCTATAACAGAACTTTGAGTCAGTGCGTTGCGATTCTGCTGAAATCGTCCCATCGCCATAGACCAAGCCATTGATAAGCCTGCTATGACGAAGCCCAGATTACTCCAGGTGTTCGCGGGCTGCTTAATCAAGCCCGGTCTCATGCGTTCACAAAATCCACCCCCTGCATTGGCGAAAGGTCCGAGCCAGCCATACACCAACGCCATGAAACAAAGATTCAGAGGGTGTTTTAAAAGTCTGATTTTGCACCGATTCCGTGCCGATAATGCTAA
>JBAXUS010000312.1:0-5308 GCA_037129555.1 Planctomycetota bacterium | reverse complement strand
AGGAGGCGCTCCCTCCTTGATCGGCCGCCATTCTGGCGGCCTTTTTTATTTCGTAGGACGGGCTTTTAGCCCGTTCATTTATTTATGTGAATCGCTATAATGAAGGGCTATAAGCCCGTTCTACTTTCACCATTCTTCCGAGTCGCATGACATGTACAAGCCGTCGAACGATAAATCCAAAGCTCAAGCCGCACTCACGCAAGAACTGCGCAATGCAGCCGATACCGCTGAAGTGGACTTTGGGCCCGAACATCCCGACACCATTGGCGTTGTTGAAAAGCTCGCGCGGCATCTTCTCGATGTTTTCGAAGACGCTGAAGCCGAACCGTATTTCAAACGTGTCTGCGACCATTTCGAGAAGACGCTCGGACCCACGCATCCTGAAACGCTCGCCCGTCTCGCGCGCATGGCTGAACTGCTGACCGATCTCGACGACCGCAATGCCGACGCGTCAGCGCTGTATCTTCGCGTCCTCGAAGGCCGCATGAAATCGCTCGGCGACGAACATCCCGACACGCTGCAAAGCCTCGCCGATTACGCGGACTTTCTCGAATTTGAAGACGACTATCCGCAGGCCGAAGCGCTCTATTCCCGCGCGGCGGAAAGCGCCCGGAAAGTCTTCGGCCCGGAGCATCCGAAAACAGAAGAATACGAATCCCAATTGGGTTATTGCCGCAAGCACATGGGAAAAGCCGACCCTGAAGAAACAGCGCCTGCCATTAAAAAAGGCTGCGCAACATCCGCAGCCTTACTGATTGTCGTCACGCTCGTTGTCTTCTACTTATCGTGAAACGGACTTACTTGATCTCTTTCAACAGGATGTTCTTCATTTCGATTTTCATTGGCGCGCCCGCGTGGATTTGGATGCCCATCCAGCCGCTCAGCAACTTCTTCGTGTCGTTGTTGTCGGTAAAATCGACAACGATGACGCCGTTCAATTTTTGAATGATGTGGTTGCCCGTCGCGATGATTTCGCCGTCGTTCCAATCGCCTTTTTTCCATAGCGTTTTCATGTTTTCGAGGTCCGGAAGAGGCGTGACGACTTTCGTTTTGACGGTCGTCGTGTTGTCCCATGCGACTTTTTCGCCGTTAAGTGCCAAGTAGCCTCGATCACCTTTTTCGTCGTACAATTTCCCCATCTGAGGGAACCCTGCATTATTGAAGTCGTACTGGTACCCCTTCATTACAAAGTTGCCCAGATCCTTGCTGCGAAACTGAACGCCGGAATTTCCAGTGGTTGACATGCGGAAGCTGAACTTGAGTTCGAAATCTTTCAACTCGCCTTTGCTTTCACCGCCTTTAAAAATGAGAAACGTGTTGCCCTTGGTTGGATTCTCTTTCGTGGTTTCGCCGATGATCACGCCCTCTTTCGCGGACCAGAGTTTGGTGTTACCGTCCCATCCGGTCAAATCCGTGCCATTAAAAAGCGGCTTGAACCCGTCATCCGCTGCTCGAATTGACACAGCCATGATTCCAAGCAAGCACATCACCGTCACTAATTTTTGCATCGCGTTCCCGTCTCCTGAAAAGTGTTTTAGAGTCTACACCGGATTTGCAAAAGCAGCGTTGATGAAGTCAATTTGAGCATCCATCCGCTACTCTTTTGCCTTCAAATAACTCGCCAATTCCGGCACCACAGTACGGATTTCAACGGCCAACCAATCCGCCGTGGCCGCTCCGCCTTTTTCGGAAAAATGTGTCAGATCGCTCGGCTGCCCGTCTTTGCCAATGGCGTTCAAATCGCGTGATCCTTCAGTGCCGATTGTGTCCAACCTCTCAATGCTGCGTGCATTTAAATCCAGCAACGGGACTTTTTTGTCAGCGGCGACTTTCTTCACCGCTTGAACGTACGGCACCAAGTCGCAGACGATTTTGCCGTCTTTAAAATGGCGTCGCGGAACCGACGTGACCACGATCGGTTTCGCTCCTTTTGCCCGCGCTTCATCCACGAACCGACCGATGTTTTCAGGGAACGTCGTCGCCGCATCTGTCTCGCGCGCGGGACCTTTTCCGGGGATATCGTTATGGCCGAATTGAATCAGAATATAATCCGGTTTCTCGTCCAACGCTTTCGTCCACAGGCCCATATTTCGGAAGCTTTTCGAACTCGATCCATTGCGCGCCAGGTTCACGCACGTGGCATCCGGTCCGAGCAATTTCGTGAATCCAGTCCCCCAACCACCGCCCGTCGCAACCGTCGAATCGCCGACCAGCACGATCTTGATCTTCGGTTCGCCAGCCAGAGCAACAGACAACCATAACATCATCAACAGACTACCGCGCATGAGAGCCGTCTCCAAAAGAGTAACACGACCTATGTATAAACCGATAATAAAAAAAACGCCTCATAAAGGCGGTTTTCACTTTAATGTCCTCGGGCGGATTCGAACCGCCGACCTCCGGTTTAGGTGCCCCCCCCCCTGTATTTTGTTTTTGCGTCTTCTGTCATATGCTGTCATACATCTGCAATGACAGTTCAAAGCCTATGGGCGTAATGAGTTATGAGACAAAAATGCGTTTTTTTGTGTTTTGTCAAAACGGGGGAAAACGGGTGAACCGATGCCGCACAACCCCGAGAGCGTGTCATCGGTTGTCATTCAGCCCCGGCAGGAATGTCTTCAGACGCCGTACAGCCCCGACAGGGGCGGCACAATGTAGCCCAGGCCGTAAGGCCTGGGTATAAGCATGGGGTGAAATTGAGGCCTGAAAGGCTGACATAAATAATGGGCGGGTGGCCCAATGCTGCTTCCTTAAACTCAAATCAAAAATGGTTTCATCCGATACAGAATTTGACGTTCCTATGTAGCTCGAAGAAATCCGAACGCATTGCGACTTCGGCGCTTGGTCAATTGTCCCAAATTTCCTTTAAGGAAGCAGCATTGGGCCACCCGCCCGAACCAACTTCATCTCCCCATCGCCCAGCAACTTCTCAATCCGTTCCAGCCGTTTCTTCAACGCCGCGTTCTCGAACCGCAACGCCGCAATCTCCGCGTCCTTTTCTTTCTTCAAATCCTGCACAGCGCCAATAGCCACCGACACCAGTTGCCCGTAAGCGACCGACAGCCGACCGCCGTCGCCTTCCACCACAACCTCCGGCACAACATCGCGCAGTTCCTGCGCGATGAAGCCCAGTTGCCGCGGATACCCCGGAATGTCCTTCATGTCATAATTCACCGGTCGCAACGCCAGCGCGCGTTCCAGCGATCGCGTCGCCGTGGCGATGTTCGTCTTGTAGCGCCCATCCGACGCGCTCGTAAACACGCCAGCCTGAGTCAGCAACGCCGTCGTCAAGTTCCCATTGGTCGTCTGAAACGCCAAATGTCCCGTAGAACCCTGCGTGTACACATTCCACGCCGCATTGCCATTCCCGGTCCCCGTCGTCTCGAGCCGAAGCTGGTTCCTATCCGCACCGGTGGCATGAACGACGCCCGCCAAATACGTATCCGTGTGCGTCCCGCTTGTCCCAATCCGAATGATCCCGCTGTCCGACGCCACGCCTTCGTTCCCAATCGCAATGTTGTTACTAAGCAACAGATTTAGACCTGCGCCATAGCCCAAGCCGATATTTCTATCTCCTGTCTTATTTGAATAGAGCGCAAAGTTTCCGCTGGCGACGTTGTAACTCCCAGTGGTGTTGTAAGGGAGCGCGGTGATCCCGATGGCTATGTTCGATTCCCCTGTCGTATTCAATGAAAGCGCATCGCAACCGTTGGCTACGTTGAAATTTCCCGTGGTGTTTGCTGAGAGCGCATTGACCCCACTGGCGACGTTATAATAACCCGTGGTATTCGAGTAGAGCGCACCATGCCCGTTGGCAACGTTTTGAAACCCTGTGGTATTCGAATAAAGTGCACCGTACCCGTTGGCGACGTTGGCACTTCCCGTTGTGTTCGAATAGAGCGTATTTGCTCCGCTGGCGACGTTGTTATACCCAGTGGTATTCGAATAAAGCGCTTCAGCCCCGATGGCCACGTTGTAATTTGCCGTCGTGCTTGAAGAGAGCGCGTGGTATCCGCTGGCGAAGTTGTATAGTCCCGACGTGTTCGCCGCCCCGGCCCCTGCCCCGATAAATAAATTGTAAGGCCCCGTGCTATTCGGTCGCGGTTCCACAACAAACGTACTTCCAACACTCAGCGCGCCACTAAATCCCTTGTTCCCACCTATGCTCAACTGATTCGTCGTCAAATCCACAAAATTCTGCGTCGAAGACCCCGTGCCCCCGTTCGCCACCGGCAGCACTCCCGTGAAATCCTGAAACGACAGCGGTGCCCAATCCGCCCCGCCGAATGAGTTCGACAGCAGCACCATATTCGACGACGCCGGAGCCGACGAAATCTTGTCGCTCGTCACCGACAATGGCGCTAGTTTCGAATTCGTTACCGCCAGCGGTGCCAGCTTCGGATTCGTCACAGCCCCGTCAGCCAATTGCGTTGTCGCGACCGCCCCCGCCGGAATCCCCGCATCGTTCTCCGCAATCGTAAACAACGGCGTGACCCCCAACGCCACCACCGTCCCTCTTGACGAATACGACGCGCGCAGCACACAACGCGTCGATCCCGGAGTCGTGATGGTGAACTCCAACTCGTTGCGCAACCGTCTGTCCGGAACGGTATTATTGATCGTCCCCAACGTCGTAAACGACTGTCCGCCGTCGCGACTCAGTTCAATCAACACCGGCTTCGATATCGTCCGCGGATGCAGCAAAATCGTCTGCGTTTGCCCCGGCGAAAACACTTCCCCGCCCTTGGGAAACGCGATCTCAATCGGTCGAACCGCCGCCCAAGTCGCAGCAGGCTCCTCCGCGCCGATCACAGCACAACACACAACAAACAATACAACACTCACGATTCGCATGGCATGGCTTCCGTTGAAACGCTGAAGATTATTTCTAACTCACACTATTTAAGTGCATCTTCTCGCGCCATGCCGGACAAGTTTTTGAAAACAATTAAATAAAAATTGGCGGGTGGCACTGGTAGGTACCCCTACCAGTGCCGATCACGCGGTGAGGTTACTGTTTCAAACTAACGTTTATTATCACTTCTCGGTGTCGCCGCGCGAAGTGCCGACGACGATCCGTTCTGAAATTCAGTTGTCCGTCTCCGCTCCGCACTGGTAGCCGACCAGCAGGCTACCAGTGGCACCCACGATACCGGTGCCACCCGCGTACGCCGTACAGCCCCGACAGGGGCGGCACAATGTAGCCCAGGCCGTAAGGCCTGGGTATAAGCATGGGGTGAAATTGAGGCCTGAAAGGCTGACATAAATAACGGGCGTGTTGTTAATAAGAGAACACGTTGAATTAATG
>JBAXUS010000311.1:0-5321 GCA_037129555.1 Planctomycetota bacterium | reverse complement strand
CTACTTTTAGCAAGAGGATTCGATAGCAATGGACGAGCCGAACAGGATTGGGACGGCGATTCATTTGGGGGCGATTTCTTTTTCGAGGCGGGAGAGATCGGCGGGCGTGGTTTTGAAAGAGTCTTCGATTGAGAGGATTGATGAGACGTGGGCGGGGTTGATGTTTTTTAGGAGATGGGTAATGTCTAGTTCGACGAGTTTTGCCCATGCGGCTTTGGCTTCGCTGCCGTGGAATTCGGCGGCTGAGGGGTCGAGTTTTGAGAGTTCCCAATTGGATTGGGCCACGCGCAACCAGGCGGCGGGAGATTTATTCAGAAAGGTCGCGGCTTCACTGCTGACGCGGCGTGCGTAGCGCAGTTTGCGCAGGGCGACGTCCGGTTTTTCAGAGCGGAATTTTGGATCGGTCGCGATGCTGATTAATGTGTCGGCCAAACCGATTTTGAATTCGGCGGACTTCGGATTGGTGGCGCAGAGATAGCGGTATTCGTTGTAGGCTTCGCCGAGCTTTTTTGCTTTCAGCCACGCTCGGGCGACAGCGTCTTGCGTTTGACCATGTCTCTTGGCGATGGCGTCCGCTTGTTGTGCGACGGCGACTGCAGCGGCTATATCGGCGGTTTCGAAATCGAGCGCGAGGTCTGAGGCGAGCGCCCATAGGCGGCCTGTGTTTGCATTCTCAGCATTCGCCGGATTCTTGAGTGTCCGGACAAGAATCTGTTGCGCGGATTTCTTGTCGCCTGACGCACGCAAAATCCGGATCGAAAGTTCTGCGCACTCAAGCGACTTCGAGCCGCTTGCTACTCGTGTTTGATCCAATTTTTGAAGGGCTTCAAGCGTCTTCGTAATTCCATCTCGGTCGAGTTGTTTTTGAATAGCTTCTAGTTGAGCATCAGGCACCACAGTGGCGGTCGATTCAGCAGGACGTTTTTTTAATGCGGCTTCGATGAACGCTGCGTACTCGACGGTCCAAAATTGTTTCGGAGCGAGTGCAAGAGCCTTGGACCAATGGTCAATGCGATTACCTGCGTGTTCGAAAGCGCAGCGCGTGTGGTCGCGGCCGTTGGCTGCGGAATCCAGGAGCGCGACCGTCGCACTCCGCTCAGGCATTGGCAGCGAACTGAGATCGACGATACCTTCCGGATCGGGTTCGAATTGGGTGCTGCGCATAAGCTGTAACGTATTGTAGAGCGCTTTGGGCGCGGAGAATTCGAGGCGCATGTTGTCGTCGGTGTGCAGCGCGGAGTGCTTTGTGATGCTGCGCAATTCGGAATCGGAACTCATGAAACACGCGATGAATTCTTCGGGCGCGTCGAAGCGGATTGATTCGAGCAGCGGCTTCACATTTTTTTGTCCCATCCGCGCGCGAAGGTCCTGCATGGCCATGCGAACGGGAGCGTCGGTTCCAATCAAAAGAAAATCGCGACGGTTGACGCACCACAATTCCATGTGCGGGAAGACATCGCCGAACGTTTTGACAATGCTGAAGAAATCGGTTTCTTCGAGTGAATAACTGTGAATCCATTGGCACATCACGCCGCCGGGTTTGAGGTGGTCGCGTGAGAGTTGGAAGGCTTCTTTTGTGAACAGATTGCCGACGCCGGCGAGCCATGGATTCGACGGCTCACTGGCGATCACGTCGTATTTTTTACTCGTCAACAAGAGATGATTCCGACCATCGTTGACGATTAGCGTGAGTCGCGGCGTGTCGAGCCAATGCAAGCCATTTCGCCCGATCAACGGCTTATATAAGAGGCCTGTGAAGGGCGCGAAAAAAAATGACGCCTCGACAACTTCCGGCGACATCTCGACGACGTCCACATTTTTGATTGTGTCGGGCGTCAACGCAGCACCGGCGCTGGCTCCGGAACCGAGGCCGATCACGAGGACGTCTTCGGGCTTGGGATGAATCAAAACGGGGACGAGCGTAAGGCCCATTTGAGTCGTCATGTCGCCGTGGCTGGATGCGTCAGGTTTGCCTCCGACGGTCAGCGAGAAGACCGAGCGCGAGGGTGGCGGTTCGATTTTCTTGGGCGTGGATTCGACACCTGCTAGCGTTGTGCCGGCAGCGGCTGGCTCGTCCATCACGTCGGCGGGGGCGACGAGATATTCTTTGAATTGAGTCACGGCGACTGTGGCGGTCGCGCCTTCAGCGTAGTACTTTAACTCAGTGTTTTTGTGGAGGTCAGGAAAGACGTCGGACCAGCGCCCCTGTTTGACGGCTTGAAGCGCGTGTTCATCGCGTAGCAAATACATGCCGCTGCTCATCGTCAGCGGGTCCCATGGCGGCGACGCGAGCGCGGCGGTGAGCGTGGCTCCGACAGCGATCAGCATCATCACGAATTCACCGGGCGGGCGTTTGTCGCGATCGGATTTTGAGAGCATGTAGAGGACGATTCCTGGAACGGTATAGAGCATCGCCATGAAAAGAAGTGTGCCTCGAATTTCGAGCCACGGGAGAATCACGAGTCCGCCGATGAAGCTGCCGAGAATCGAGCCGACGGTGTTGACGGCATAGATCGTGCCGACGGTCCGTCCCGGCGCGCCGTCCGAACGCGCGGCGACTTGCATCGTCAGCGGCATTGTCGCGCCCATTAAAAATGTCGGCCCGATGATCAGCAGTCCGATGCCGATGGCTTGGAACGTGAGCTGCCATTCCCAGCCGGATTCTTTGCCCCAGACGGCGATGGGAAGATTGAGCTTCGGGCCGATGCCAAGAAGCACCGTCAACGCGACGCTGCCGAGTCCTATGGCAATGAGAACTTTGCCGAGGAGCGCGAGCGGGTCGTTGGTGCGCTCGGCTGCGCGCGCGCCCCACATGCCGCCGAAGCTCAGGCCTAGAATGAAGACGGAGACGATCAGACTGAAGACGTACGTCGAGCTACCCATCGCTAAACTGAGCGCGTGGTTCCAGCCGATTTGGGTCGTCAATGCGGCGAAGCCGGTGATGCCGAAGGTCAGAATTGAGAGCTTCAAAGCGAGTGGTGAAATAGGAGGCTGGCCGTTGCTGGTGAGACTCTGAGTTGTGTTGGATTCAGTGCTTGATGCCGGGACGTTTTCGTTCGATTCAGATTCCATCGCTGTCGGTGCAGCGGCGTTCATTCCGAACACAATGGCCAGCGTTCCGAGGACAATGTTGGTGACGACAGCGATCCAATTTGAATTGGCTTTTCCGAGAACGGGCAGCAGAACGAAGCCGGTCAATGCGGCTCCGAGCACGGCTCCAAGCGTGTTGATGGCGTAGAGCGCGCCGACTGTTTTTCCGAGGAAGGCTCGCGAGCGGACGAGGTATTGCGAGAGCACGGGGAGCGTCGCGCCCATGAATGTTGTGGGGATTAATAGGAGCACAAACGAGATCGAAAAGCGCGCGATGCTCAAGCCGGTGCTGCCGCCGGTTTCGCCATAAAGGTGGCGATAAAACGGAATAATGGGGCTTTCAGCGCTGAACGCCCACGGGAGGAATGCGCAGTAAATTCCAATCGCGAGTTCGAGGATTCCGTAGGCCATCATCGGGCGTTTGAGACGGTGGCAGATGCGGCCGCCGACGTAGCTTCCGAGCGCGAGGCCAGACATGAACGCGGTCAGCACGGCGGACATGCTTTCCACTGTGTTGCCGAACAGGAGGCCGAGATGGCGGCACCACAGGACTTCGTAAATGAGTCCGCAGATGCCCGAGAATAAAAACAACGCCCACACGATGGCTTGTTGGGGCGCGATTTTGATAGTGGGGGTGGAGAGCGGTTCGGCGTCGGCTGTGGGGGAATTCATAGATACCTCATTGAGATTCGTTCGTATTCGCGCGCCGAATTATTCAATCGTGTTGATACTTCATTTTCATTTTTGTGACAGGCGTTGCTGTAGCGCGATGAGCTGTTTTTTATCCGACGGGAACCACGCGGAACCGAGTTCATGCGTCCACCAATTTTGCGCCTGCGTGAACGGAACGGACTCGATGGCTGCGAGAAACGCGGTCAGTTCTGTGGCCAATGCAGCGACTTTTTCAGGTGCGGCGACTGCGCGGAAGGCATCGAGGGCCGCTTCGGGCGTGGCGTGTTCGACGACGTAGTCCTCATGCAAATAGGCCCGGACGAATGCAGAGAGGGTCGCGTAATCACGTTTCGAAAACTTTTTTTTCATCGAGATTCCGGGTAGGCGGTGAGCACGTAGAACGAATCGCCGTCGGCCTTCAGGACGATTTTCGCATTGTAGCAAGGGACTGATTTTGTCGCGCCTCGGCGCACGCTGCGTCCGATTTCGATTTTGTTATTTCCGAAATAATCAAATGCGAGATTTTCACGCACGCGGCCTTTTTTGGTCCACGCGTCGATAGCTCCCTTATTGATAACCAAGGCGCTGCCGATGGTGCGCTCGGCGGTTTGTTTGTCGCTCCATGTTGAGGCGCTGCTGACGGATTCGGCGGCGAGACGGTCGATCAATTGTTGATCGGTCCGACCGACGTGACGCGCCAGCGTGTGACCGTGGCGGCGTTCGTCCTGGTCCAAATCGCGGATCGGAGCTTTGTCGTCGTCGCGTGGTTGAGGTTGTGTGGTACGCGTTTGAGGTTGCGGTTTCGGTTGCTCAGGTTCAATGCGCGGCGCTGGTGACACCGGCACGTTGGGAGTCGGTTGCGCGACCGGCGGCTTGGGTGTAAACGGCGTTTCGCGCGGAGCGATGTCGGGCTTCTTGACATCGGACGCGTCGGTCGTCGTGCCCGTTTGCGTCGTCGGGTTGGAGGCTGGGAGGGTTGGCAGCGGCGCGTTACCCCCATGGTAACGTGAATACGCGAAGACACCGACGATGAAGACAATCGTCAAAATAGCTTTGAGGCGCGGGTTGATTTCCATGGGAGGAATAATAAGTGGAGTGGGGCGCGGATTCAAGTGTAAGGGAGGGGTGACACCGGCGATATGATGAGTTCTGAATCCATTTCGTTCTCGATGCAGAAACAATGGACCATTACTGCAATGCCTTAGTTCTATCGATATTGCGCTCTATCTAACGACATTCAATTCATCCACAATCACACTGCATAATCCGAACGCAAAAGCGACAGGTTGCGTAGGTCCGCAGCAATTGAAGACGAGGCCATCGGCGGGTTGTTGTTGGAGGTTGGCGAAGAGATCGGGGCCGGGCATTTTGACTTGGAACATGGAGTCGGTCATGGTGTCGGGGAGTTCGTTGACGTAGGCGTCGTAAGCGTCATCGGTCGTGAAGATGGCGATGAGGCTGCGTTGCTTGTCGTCGGGCGCGAAACAGATTGTATTACGGCCATCGATTTGACGGACGGCAATGCTGAAGCCGCGATAGTTTCCGACGCGGCGGACGCT
>JBAXUS010000310.1:0-5479 GCA_037129555.1 Planctomycetota bacterium | reverse complement strand
GGTTTGCAAAACCATTATACGTCGGTTCGACTCCGACTGGGACCTTAAAAAAACGCGCTGATGAGGCTCGTTTTTTTGTAACCATTTTTCCCAATTTGATCATCACCCGCCCACCGATAAGATGATCGTATGGAAACACTCTCGACAAAAATTGAAGCAGGATCGACGTGCCGGGTACCGTATGCTGTGGCTGGATTCGGCGGGGCACTGATGAGCGATTTCGCGCATGGGGTGCCGTGCGCGATGCAGTTCTTCCCAGCGCGAACATGGCGCGATGTGATCGCAGAGTGTTCTACGAAAACATATCCGCGCGCTCACGTAGCGTCGGCGCTTGAAGCATCCGGGCGCGAGTTGGGAGCGCCTGAAGAATCACTGGCGGCAGCGCGGTTGTTGGCCGATGCGAATACATATGTTGTTGCGACGGGGCAGCAGGGCGGATTTTTGGGTGGACCGTTGCTGACGTTGCATAAGGCGCTGACGGCGGTGAAGCTCGCACGGCAGTATGAGAATGAGGCGGCGGGGGCGGCGCGGTTCGTGCCGGTGTTTTGGGTCGCGGGCGATGATCACGATTTTGGCGAGATTGATCATGCTTATTTTTTGCGCGACGATGGGGCAGTGGCGCGTGTGGCCGCTCCATTAAACGAAGCCGAGAAGGGACGCTCAGCGAGTGACTTGTTTTTGTCGCAGAGCGAGGAATCCATCCATGCGTTGCGCTTGGAGCTCGAAGCATTTTTAGGAAGCGATGGCGCGGCTGAGGTGTTGAGTCTTTACGCGTCGGCTAGTTTCGAAACGGCGTTTGCAAAATTGCTGCTGAAGTGGCTGGGCACGGCAGGGCTGGTCGTGGCGAGGTCGAGTGATTTGCGTCAATTCAGTGGCGCGATGCTGGCTCGAAATGTAGAGGACTACGACATTGTTTCTCGGCTGATACAAGAAGCCGGCGTGACGATGCGGACCTGTGCGTATGAGCCTGGATTTTCAGAGAAGCTGCGCTCCGCTCCGCACTTTTTTATGGCAGAGAAACGCGGAGCGCTGCGCGGTTCGATTCAGGTTGAGACGAATGAAATCGGTGAGCGGCAGTTTCGAATTCGAGGCGAATCGGAGCGCGTGTTGCCCCAGGGCGAATTGCTTGAGCAGATTCGAAAGTCACCGGAATTATTCACACCGTCGGCTCCGCTGAGACCCGTGATTCAGCAGACGATTTTTCCAGTCGTGGCGGCGGTGTTGGGGCCGGGAGAGATGGCGTATTGGGCGCAGCTTCGAACGGTGCATGAGCACTATGGCGCGGTGTGGCCGGTGATTGTTCCGCGCGCGTCGCTGACGTTGATTGATGCTGCGGCCGAGAAAGCGATTCGAAAATTGGGGCTGTCGGAAGCGCCACTCGATCTGTTTCTAAGCAAAGAAGAATTAGTGCGTCGCGCGACGGCGGGTGGCGCGATGGCGGGAAAGATTGCGGCGCATTCGAACGCGATACTGTCTGAGTTCGACGCGATGCGAGCGGAGATCGTGCAGGCCGGAGCGGGGGTGGACCCGATGCTTGAGAAACTGCGCGAGAAATTTGCGTACGAACTCGCACGTGTCGCGGAGAAAACCGGCGCAGCGCTGGATAAAAGTGGTGATGCAAAAGCGCTACGTGCGGCGCTTGTGTCGGCATGGGTGCGACCGAAAAATGCGCCACAGGAACGAACGTTTTGTTGTGTTCAATTCGTTGCAAAATATCCGAATCTGGTTGATCAACTTTTAAATGTCATTGAGCCGGATTGCAGAGAGCATCTCGTTGTGACTACGTAGTCTTATTGTGACATTGAGAGTCATCTTTGTCGTTGCTTGCCGCCACCTTCAGGTGGTGGTGGTCGAGAGCTATACAAACTCCAGCCAGCTTCAGCTGGCTTGCTTACTCTCACGGTGTTGTCATGATATAAACTCGCCGCGTTTGAAAACGGTGTAGAGTATATGCGACTCACATTCTTTTAGTTGCTCCAAAACGTGCGAGGATTTCAGCATGACAAAGACGTTGCTTCTGGGTACGCGGCGCGGGCTTTTTATCGCAACGAACGAGTCCGGACGATGGGCGGTTTCGGCACCGCATTTGTTGGGTCAGCCAATCTATTGTGCGAGCGCGGATGCACGAGACGGGACAACGCTTTTTTCAGGGCGCAATGAAGCGCATTGGGGGCCGGGAATTTGGTATAGCCGTGATTTTGGAGCGACTTGGTTGGACTCAGAAAAACAGCCGCGTTTTGCGGAAAGCGCAGGACTGGCGGTCGAGGCGATTTGGCAGATCGTACCGGGCGGGTTGGATCAGCCAGGTGTGATGTACGCGGGAGTGACGCCAGCAGCGCTTTTTAAGAGCGAGGATCACGGTAAAACGTGGAGTGAAGTCGAAGGATTGACGAAGCATCCATCGCGTAAAGATTGGCAGCCCGGTAATGGCGGATTATGTTTGCATTCGATTATTGTCGATCCAGAACATTCACAGCACTTGCTTGTTGGGATTTCGTCAGTCGGCGTCTTCGAGACGTTTGATGGTGGGGTAAATTGGTCACTGGAAAACAGAGGCCTTCCGAACGTATTTGATCCGAGCGGTTCGTCGGCGGGATCGAATACCGTTGGGACGTGCGTTCACAAGATCGCGTTTGCTCCTTCGGCTCCGGGCGTGACACAGCGGGTTTACCAGCAGAATCATATGGGGCTCTTTCGTCGGGACGGGGTCGGAGCGTGGGAGAGCATTCAGAACAACCAGCCGTATACGTTCGGATTTCCGCTGGCCGCACATCCTCGCGACCGCGAGCGAGCGTATGTGATACCATTGAAGGGTGACGGATTCCGAGCGCCGGACAATGGGGCGCTTGCCGTCTATGAGACGCGCGATGCTGGGGCGAGTTGGTCACCGTTACGCAAGGGACTACCGACGACGAATTACAATGGCATTCTGCGCGACGCGTTTGCGATTGACCAGGTAACGCCATGCGGGTTATATTTCGGTACGAATGGCGGTCAGGTGTTTGGAAGTGAAGACGAAGGTGTGAACTGGGAGCTGATTGCGGATGCACTGCCTCCGGTGAATTCGGTACGA
Source organism: Planctomycetota bacterium (assembly GCA_037129555.1). Taxonomy (GTDB): domain Bacteria; phylum Planctomycetota; class SZUA-567; order H5-PLA8; family H5-PLA8; genus JANXLS01. Next base: position 2,406 of record JBAXUS010000310.1, on the reverse strand, counting down.
GTTGTTTAACTCTTTATTATTATAAAGGATTAGTAACATGCCTAAATTCTCGATTATTGATTCACATGTCCATATGTGGGATCCTGAAAACGTTCGGATGACGTGGATTGATGGTAATCCAATTCTGGATAAAAAATATCTGCCGCCAGATTATAAACAGCATATTGGTAGCACGGATGTCAGCGGCTTTGTTTATCTGGAGACAGGTGTCGAACCGCATTATGCCTACTATGAAGCGCGTTGGGCTGCAGGTCAATTGGCGCGGATGGAGCCGCGATTAAAGGGCATAGTGGCGGCGGCTCCTACGGAATATGGATTGAAAGTTCGTTCGTATTTGAAAGCCTTAACGGATTTAGGACCTCTGATTAAAGGTATTCGGCGCATTACACAAGGCGAGAAAGACCCTGAGTTTTGTCTGAAGCCTGACTTTATTGCGGGCACTCAATTATTACCTGAGTATGGATTGAGTTGTGATGTGTGCGTGAATTATAAACAATTAGGGCCGACGGTTGAATTAGTCAAGAAATGTCCGAAGACTCAATTCGTTATTGATCATATTGCCAAACCAAATATCAAAGAACATGTACTCGATCCGTGGCGCGATCAAATCAAAGCAATGGCTGCGCTGCCCAATACAGTTATTAAAATCAGCGGTGTCTTGACTGAGGCAGATCATAAGACATGGGGCATTGATGATGTGCGACCGTATATAGAACACGTGCTGAATGTATTCGGCGAGGACCGCGTCATGTTCGGAGGCGACTGGCCGGTATTATTGCTGGCGGCTCCTTATACACGTTGGGTCGAAGTCGTCGATGAATTGACGGCGTCATGGACGGAGAAAGCGCGGCAGAAACTGTGGCGCGAAAATGCCAAGCGAGTGTATCGGCTATAGATATTACGCCAGTCCCTGCAACGCTCCTGTACTGTCCCCAAATTTCGGAACGTCAATTCCGACGTTCTTCAGCAGCGTCACATACAGATTATTCAGCGGCGTTTCCTTCGCGCTGGTCAGGCGTCGCCCCGGACGAATTTTGCCCTGAGCTTTGCCAGCCAGAATCAGCGGTAGATCCTTGTTGTCGTGCGCGTTGCTGTTTCGAATTGTCGCTCCGAAAAGCACCTGGCTGTTGTCGAGCAGCGACGTGCCGCCTTCATCGAGCGACTTCAGTCGTTCGAGGAAGTACGCGTATTGCGAGATGTGCCACGTCGAAATTTTCTCGAATTGTGCGAGCGTTTTCGGCTCCTCGCGATGATGCGAAAGCCCGTGCCACGAGCCTGTCACGCCATCGAGGAAATTGAATCCGCGCCCTGATTGCGCTTCGCCCAGCATGAACGTTGCAATGCGCGTCGAGTCCGTCCACAGTGCCAGCACAAGAATATCGAGCATCGTCCGCAGATGTTCTTCGTGCGTCTGCGGAATGCCCGGGCCGGGGCGGGGGAGATCAAACCGCCCCGCATTAATCCAGCGCTTCTGCGGCTTCAACGTGTTCTCAATCCGCCGCTCCACCGAGCGCACAGATTCCAGATACTCATCGAGTTTCACGCTGTCGTTCGCGCTGACTTTGCGCTTCAGCGACTTCGCGTCATCGAGGACCAAATCGAGCACACTCGTGTCATCGCGTTGCAGCGATTGAATCACCGCAGGCTGATTCGGATTGAACCCCGATACCACAGGCGCGGCGGACGCCGAGCGGAACAGCCGATCAAACGCAAGCTGCGGAATGATCTCTTTCGGAACCGGCGTATGCGGATCACGCCACGCAATATGCGAGCCGTAAATGCGCGTGAACCCGCCGCCGACATTATCAATCCCCGACCGCGCCGGATCGACGCCGAGCTCCAAACTGGGCAGCGGTGTGCGGTCGCCGTGGTGCTGAGCCATGACCTGATCGAGCGACGTACCACCGACATCCAAGTCCCGCCCCGACGTTCGGACAACGAATCCGCCATGCAAAAACGCCGGAACTTTCGGCCAATGCCCGTTGCGTCCGGCGGTCTTTGCGTGGAACAAATTCTCAAGCAACAGAATGTCGTCTTTAACTTTCGCGAGCGGCTGAAGCATCGGCGACAGTTCAAAATTCTCGGTCGCCTTGCCGGACGCATCGAGAATCTTCTTCGGCGTAAAATTGTTGGGATTCACCCCGTTAGGCATAAAAAGAAAAACAGACCGCAACGGCGGCGCCGACAAGCGCTCATCAGCCCGCGCCGACGGCACAAGCGCTTCAAGCCACGGAACAGCCAACGCCGCCCCAAGTCCTCGGAGCATCGTTCGGCGTGATAAAGGTCGCTGATTCATGTCGGGTTACCTATAATGGACGAAGAACATATCCGCGTATACACCGCAAAATGATAGTTTCAGCCCCAAAAGGGGCGGCATAAATTACATACCCATTTCCACACAATCAC
>JBAXUS010000031.1:0-42345 GCA_037129555.1 Planctomycetota bacterium | reverse complement strand
GGTGCTCGATACTCAATTCCAGCCGCAAATCGCCATTACCGCTCCCAAACATGCACATGTGTACGGTGTCGTCCAGTCTTCACCCACTACCTATAGTGGTATGAAGCCTACCACATAATCACCTTGTGCTATCCAGCCTGCTTCAGACAATTTAATTCCCATATACTACAACGAATCCAAATCTCAAAAGTCAATCTCTTTCTAACGAATCAAGAGCCGCGCACGTAAGTAAGCGGTAAAATACGACTTTCGTTTTTAGTTTCGTTTAGCAGCAACTACGAACCGCGCGCCGCTCCGCATCCTTATAGTGATCCAAAGCGAACCCGATTCGCGTCCCAAAAAACGACGACAGGATGATTCATATCGGATTTAAAATCGGCAAGCCCACAGAAATTATTTTTAATTTTTACTGACGTTTTCGATATATTATCGGACTAACATCACCTTAACCACAATAGGCTGTACTGGTTCAATTAATACACACAACCAATAGACATTTTGCGATCGTACTAAACCGAGCGAAATTTCACTAATCGTTGCGATTTCCCTCTTTACATTCTTCATCCATGAGGTAAACTCCTTAGCATGGATTAGTGAAGTAAAGAGCCAAAAAGCAAAACCAACGTCAGTCTGGGTAAAGCAGAGCAATCATGGCGAACGAAGTGGACGGCATAGTCAACGTCACCCTTCAATCGACCGCCAAGTCGAAAGAGCCGGTTCGCTTTTTCGGAACGCACACAGCAAAGCTCGCGACGGGCACGAACCAGGTGACGCTGCCGAAGGCAATTAAGAAGGCTGTTGAAGAAGGTGATGAAGGACATTTGATGTTGTTTCCACGTGCGGGAAAACAGTACTGGCAACTTTACACAAAAAAGGCTTTCAACCAACTCGTTGAGGATACAAAAAAAGACCCGCGGTTTCAAGCAAATAACTTAGGAAAAAATACGGCTCACGCCATGGTCGCAAAAGCCGTCGCAGTTGAGTACGACACACAAGGACGGTTTGTGGTTGGGAAAGAGTTCGCGGCGAAGTTGAAGGGCGAGAGCAATGATGTGACATTCGTCGCCGTTCACGAATACGTCAATCTCTGGACAACCGCTGATTACACCGCCGAACAAGAGAAGCTAAAGCCTACAGAAATGTCCGAAGAGATGTTGAAGGCGATGGAAGCCATTTTAGACCAGTAAGTCAATGCAGTATGTTCGGAGTAGGGCGCGGCTTTCGCCGTGAATAGAAGGAGGGCGGATCATGAGTGTTTCGAGTTCTGATCGTTCCAGTTTTGATTTTGTCAGCAGCCGTTTACAAACTTCAGGGGAGTATAGTGCCATGCGATTAGAAATGAGCGATGATGTGGAGTTGTTGGTCGAACGCTTGGAGAATGTCCGCAAGTTGGGCGCGGAATACGCCAAGATCGAATTGTCCCCTTATATGGAAGTCCTCCTAGGCGCGACGCGAAAGTCCACCAAGAAGGAATCCAAGGTCTCAGCGATGGTTGCGGTCGGCAGCTAGTCAAGCAGTTGCTCGGGACGTGTCGTGACGAACGCATTCTCGACCGACGCGTTCGCATCGCCTGCCCGGGAACAACTCCATGACTTTGCCCCACACGCCCGACTCGCTAAGCACTCCGGTGCCGCCCCAGCCACCCCATGCCAGTGTCCTCTTAAAGGAGGCGCTCGCCACGCTCAACCCGCAACCGGGTCAGTGCGCAGTGGACGCGACCCTCGGAGCCGGCGGACACAGCGCCGCCTTGATCGAGCGCCTTGGACCCGGCGGAATTCTCGTCGGCATCGACGCCGACACCTCAGCCATCGCCATCGCCCGCGCACGGCTAGAACCGCTCGCCGAAAAATTTTCCGTCACGCTCCATCTCGTCCATTCGAATTTCAGCCGCCTCCCCGCGATTCTTCACGACCTCAACGTTCCGCCACCCAACGCGATTCTTGCGGACATCGGCGTCTCCTCAATGCAGTTCGACGACATGTCGCGCGGTTTCAGTTTTCGTGCGGACGAACCGCTGGACATGCGCATGGACCGAAGCCAGCCGCGCACCGCTGCCGATATTTTGCGCGAAGCCGACGCTGAGGAAATCGCAGACATTTTGTTTCAATACGGCGACGAACACAAATCCCGGCGCATCGCACGAGCCATCGTTGAAATACGAGAAACAAATCCAGTCGACACGACTGGCAAACTCGCCGAACTCGTCCGCAAAGCGCTGCGTTTGCCCGGCCATCGTCGCGTTCATCCGGCCACAAAAACATTCCAAGCGTTGCGCATCGCAGTGAACCGTGAACTCGACGTTCTTGACGACCTACTGCGTGATGCCCCCGAACTACTCGCGACCGATGGAACCTTCGCCGTCATCGCTTTTCACTCGCTCGAAGATCGCCGAGTCAAACTTGCCTTTAAAGCTTTGAGCGCAACTTGCCGATTCAATCAAGGTGAAAAATTTGTCCGGCCCGGCGCGGAAGAGGAGGAATCCAATCCGCGCAGCCGGAGCGCAATTATGCGGGCCATTCAAAAAACCGCATCCCAGCGCAAAGGCCAGAAGTACGCGAAGGAACGCGACGACAGCGAAGACGAAGACTGAAGGCCGCACACGCCGCCCTCCGTTTTCCTCTCCGAACGCGTCCACCCCGCAGGCCCAAACAACTCTTGATTCTCGGGGCGAAACGCGTGCTAAACGGACGACACTTAATTCTCTTGGGCGGCATCGCCGCAGCGGGTCTGGTGTCCGTCCGCGAGGGCCAACGACAAGTCTCGTTGTGTTACCAAATCGCCACCGTCGAAAAAGAAATCCGCAGCACACAGGCTGACATCAAGCTCTGTAAGAACGAACATCTGTCGCTCCAATCGCCCAAAGCGATGATGGAAAAAGCCACGCAACTGCGCCTGCCACTCGCACCCATTCCAGCGGGAGCGGCCACAGCGGTCATCCCACAGCAGCAGAACACAAAAACAAATTCATCGAGCGGCAACCGCCACGCGCCACTTGCGCCCGCCGTCCCAACGTTGCCCACCATGCCACTTCAGGAGCGCCCGTAATGGCGACTGTGACTGACGCTCCACCTCCATTGATTTCTAATCCGACACCCGCCGTAAACGCACCCCGCCCCGGCCCCGTTCTGATCGATCCGCCGGCCGCAGCGTCGTCGAGTGCGTGCAAACACAGTCACTGCCAAAGCTGGTCCAAATCGCGCGACGCCGGTCCTGCCGCGCGCATAAAAAGCGGATTTATTTTCGCCGTAATTCTGCTGATGTTCGCAGGTCTCTCCGCGCGACTCGTGTATCTTCAGATCGGCCAGCACGACTATTGGAAACGTAAGGGCGTACTTCAAAGCTTTGAAACCCAGCATCCCGCCGCGATTCGAGGGCCGATCCTCGACAAAGACGGTCTGCCGCTGGTCCTGAACGACCGCCGCGAAACCATCATCGCCGACCTGCGTATTCTCAACGACCGCGAAGCCAACGCGAAGCTTCTCGCGCCGTTGCTCGGATCGACACCCGACGCCGTGTACGCTCAAATCAATCGCGACGACAGCCGCATCGTGTACCTCGCGCGCAACATGGAGATTGATCAGTCCGAGAAAATCCGCGCTCTGAAAATCCGAGGAATCGGCTTCGAAGAAACATACGTCCGAACCTATCCGCAGGGCCGGATGCTCAGCCACTTGCTCGGTTTCGCCGGAATGGACGGCGGTCAGGAAGGACTTGAAAAAAGTCTCGACAAATTGTTGCGAGGCGAGGCCGGCAGTCTCATGTTCTATCGCGACGCTGCCCGTCGCTTGATCGCATTTAACGGCGATATTCTGGCCGACAGCGCCCACCCGCCACGCGATGGTTGCGCAGTGACGTTGACGATCGACGCAAAACTCCAGCAATTCGCCGAAGAGCAACTCATCCAGGTTCACGACGAATTCGATCCGAAATCCGCAACGCTGATATTGATGGATCCGAACACCGGAGCCGTCCTCGCGCTCGCCGCCACGCCGGATTACGACTTGAACAAACCGTCCGAAGCGCCCATCGAAAACCGTCGCTGCCGTCCGCTCACCGACATCTACGAACCGGGCTCAACATTCAAAACGATCTTCGCCGCTATGGCGCTCGAACGTAATTTATGGCGGCGCAGCGAAATGATCTTCTGCGAAAACGGAGCGTGGCGCTTGCCTCAACGCACACTTCACGATTCTCACGCGCTGGGAACGTTGAGCTACGATGACGTGATCGCGAAGTCCAGCAACATTGGAGCAGCGAAGATTTGTCAACGCTTCGGGTTCCAAGCCATGTACGACATCGTCCACGATTTCGGTTTCGGCGACCCGACCGGCATCGGCTTTCCCGGCGAATCAAAAGGGATGGTTCGAGCGCGAGAAAAGTGGTCGCACGACAGTCTCTACTCCGTCGCGATGGGCCACGAAATCGGCGTGACACCACTCCAATTGATCACGGCATACAGTGCCGTTGTCAATGGAGGAACGCTGTATCGTCCCAAGATTGTGCAGCGCGTTGCAAACGAAAAAGGCGACGAAATCTACTCGCTCAAGCCTCAATCCGTTCGAAAAGTTCTCAGCGAAAAGACCAGCCGCGAGATGCGCGAGATTTTGCAGAAAGTCGTTTTGCCCGGAGGAACGGGCACGAAGGCATTCATGCCTGAATGGTCCGTTGGCGGGAAAACAGGCACGACCAAAAAGATCGATCCCGCTACGAAAACGTACAGCAGCACGCTCTACATCGGATCGTTCTGCGGCTTCGCGCCCGTCGAAAATCCACGCCTCGTCTGCCTCGTCACCGTCGACGAACCGCGCAAGGGTCGAGGCTATTACGGCGGCACGGTCGCCTGCCCCGCCGTCCGCGAAATGCTCCGAAAAGGTCTGACGGTCCTTAATGTTGCACCAAGAAGTGCCGATGAACAAGAGAAGGCGATCAAAGCTCAGGGCCCGCGTGGCAAGAACGATTAGCCGTAAAAGAGGAACCGTATCATGAAACTCGAAACGCTCGCCGTCTCCGCGTCAGCCCGGCTGGTTCAGAATGTGAACACGCGCCGCGCCGTTGACATCACCGGCATCACGTGCGACTCGCGCAGCGTCCGGCTCGGCGATCTTTTCGCTGCATTGCCCGGAGTGAAAATCGACGGTGCTCAATTTTCAAAACAAGCCGCACAGCGCGGAGCCGCCGCGATTCTATGTGAACATGAAGACCCTCAGATTGAATTGCCGCAACTCGTCTGCAGCGATGCACGCCTCGCGCTCGCCAAAGCCGCTCGGGCATTTTACGGCCACGCCGATCTGCGCATGCGCCTCGGAGCCGTCACCGGCACGAATGGAAAAACCACGTCCGCCTACCTCGTCCGCCACATTCTGAATCACAGCAGTCGGCAATGTGGCATGCTGGGAACAATAGAATACGACCTCGGATCAGAAGTGATTCCTGCGCCGCTGACCACGCCCGAATCGCTCGACCTCCACCGCTATCTTCGCACGATGGCCGACTCCGGCTGCGACTCGGCGTTCATGGAAACATCGAGTCACTCGCTCTGCCAGCATCGTGTCGCCGGGATTCATTTCGACGCCGCGATCTTCACCAACTTGACGCAAGACCATCTCGACTACCATCGCACGATGGCCGACTATCGCGACGCAAAAGCCACGCTCTTCCGCAATCTACTCCCGGATTCAACCGCAATTTTGAATCTCGACGATCCCAACGCGGACTACTTCGCGAACAACACTCATGCGCGCGTAATGGGTTTCACCATTCGCGGCGGAAACACCTCGCCGTTTGGATTGAACGCCGAACTTGCCGCGACGATCCGCCACATGTCCATTCACGGTACGTCGTTCGGCCTCGAATCGCCCTGGGGCAATCGCGAAATTCACATTCAGTCCGCTGGTGCGCATAACGTCCAAAACGCTCTCGGTGCCTTGGCCGCAGCCATCATTCTCGGAGCAAAATTTGATGACGCTCTCGCGGCACTCGAATCTTTTAAAGGTGTTCCGGGGCGGCTCGAACCGGTCGAGTTTCCGCAGGTAGGTCGCGCCCTGCCCTTCCGCGTGTTCGTGGATTACGCACACACCGAAGATGCGCTTCGGAGCGTCATGAAAGCCTTGCGCGAAGTGAAGCCGTCGAGAGTGATTACGGTCTTCGGATGCGGCGGAGATCGAGACCGCTCCAAGCGCCCGAAGATGGGCCGCGCTGTCGAAGACATGGCAGACCTTGGAGTCATCACGAGCGACAATCCGCGCACTGAAGATCCGAACGCCATTCTTGACGAAATTTGCTCGGGGATCAAATCGCCTGGAAAATTCATTGTCGAGCCTGACCGAGCGAAAGCCATCGCGATGGCGATCAACGAAGCCCGCGCGGACGACGTCGTTCTGATCGCCGGGAAAGGCCACGAAAATTATCAAATCTTCGGCAAAGAAAAGCGCCACTTTTCTGACGTCGAAGAAGCACTCGCAGCTCTAAAAACTCGTTTCAGTTAATCGTCATTACTTCAATTCAGCCCAAATCGGAATCGATACGCGTGATCCAAGAAACCTTCGAAACACTCGCCACCTCTGCCAACGGAAAGCTTCTTCGCGGCGGCAAAGAACTCGTCGTCAAAGGGCATTTCACCGACACCCGCTCACCCGTCCCCGGCGGCTTGTATGTTGCGCTGCGCGGTGAGCGTTTCGACGGCAATCTCTTCGCGCGCGAAGCTGTTGAACGATTCGGCGCATCGGCTGTGCTCGTGGATCGCGAAACTGCGTTGGAAGGAATTCCGGAATACGCCGGAGCCATTTTGGTTGATGACGCCCGAGCCGCGTATCTCAATCTCGCCGCCGCGCATCGCACAAAATTGTCAACATGCCTCTGGCTTGGCGTGACCGGTTCTGTCGGAAAGAGCACGACAAAAGACATGCTGTCGCACATTCTCTGCGCAGCGCTGCCCTCGCACAAAATTCACAAAGCGCCGGGCAGCTTCAATAACGAAATCGGATTATCGAAGACGATTCTTGAAACACCGCCAGACGCAGGCGCATCCGTTCTCGAATTAGGCACAAACCATCCCGGCGAAATCGAAGCGCTCACGTTAACCGCACGACCCAACATCGCCGTGATTACGTGCGCTGCAGAATCGCATCTTGAAGCGTTCGGAACTGTCGAAAATGTGGCAAAAGAAAAAGCCGCGATCCTGAAATTCCAAACACAATCGGACACCGCAATTCTCAACGCGGACGACACGCACTTTGAATTCTGGAAGGGCCTCTCCAAAGCTCGCGTCATGTCATTCGGCCTGTCACCCGCCGCTGATGTTCGGGCGACGAATGTTCAGATCGACGACATGGGACTCCCGCGTTTCTGCGTTGAATTCGCCGGTTCTTTCGCCCATTGTTCATTGCGCGTCCCGGGACTGCATCAAGTCTCGAACGCCCTCGCAGCCATCGGAGCCGCGTTGGCCGCAGGCGTGAGCCTTGAAGAAGCTGCCGTTTTCGTCGGGACATTTGAAGGCACCGCGCGCCGTTTCTCGGTCCATCGTGCAGGCGGCGTGACACTGATCGACGACGCCTACAACGCCAATCCAGCCAGCTTCAAGGCAGCTCTTAAAACACTCCAAACGCTCCAGGCCAACCGCCGCTTTGTGATCGCCGGAGGCATGCTCGAACTTGGCGAGCAATCCGAACAACAGCACCAGGAACTCGGTGCCTCGATCGCACAATTGGATCTCAATAACCTCACCGTTGTCGGGCAACTCGCGTGCAAGATTGGTGTATCGGCCATCAAAAATGGTCACGATGCGTTCGCTTTAAACGAATTCGAAACACCCGAAGAAGCCGCGTTCGTACTAGGTCGCATGCTCCGTCCCGGCGACGCCGTTTTGATCAAAGGCTCGCACGGAATTCAACTCGAGCGCAGCGTCGATGCACTCCTAAAAATCCTCCGGGCCTAGAAATTTGAGCCCAATCAGAAATCGCGGCTGAATTGAGCCGCGATTTCTCTTGACCCAGCGCTCAAACCTGCCGATGAAATAGTACGCAACACAAACATTTCCAGCTCCCGGGGGGGATCGGCGCGTGCTGTATTACTTGCATCTACTGTCGTCTCATTGGTCCGCGCTCGACGTCTTCCGCTCCGTCTGCTTTCGCGCCGCGTTTGCATTGGTATCATCATTCCTGATCTGCGTCGCCTTCGGTCCGCGCGCAATCGCTTGGTTGAAGCGCAAGAAAATCAACGAAAACACCGCCAAGAAAGACAGTGAGTTTCTCGCCAAACTCCACAATTCAAAGAAAGACACGCCGACGATGGGCGGCACAATTCTGATGGCCTCCGCGCTCTTCGGGATCGTCATGTGGTGCCGATTCGATGTCTTGTTTGTCACGCTCTGCATCTTCACCATGATCGCGCTGATGCTCGTCGGCCTCTATGACGATTACATCAAACTCACCGAAAACAAACGCGACGGTCTCTCGAAGAAAGAGAAGATCTTTTATCAAATGCTCATCGGCGGCGGCGTGGGTGCCGCGCTCTATTTATATGGCGACGATAAAATTGCAACCAAGCTCGTCATTCCATTTATCGATCCATCACACGCCATTGCGCTCGGAATGCTCTACCCGCTCTGGGCGATGTTCGTGACATCCGGCACGTCAAACGCCGTGAATTTGACTGACGGCCTCGACGGCTTAGCCACGCTCTGTTTCATTTCGTCCGTCGTCGCGTTCGGCCTGATCGCCTATTTCGCCGGACACGCCACAATCGCTGCGCACCTCAACATGCCACGCGTTCCGGGCGCTCAAGAATTGGCGATCGTGTGCGCTTCACTTGCCGGCGCGTGTATGGGCTTCCTCTGGTTCAACTCGCATCCCGCCGAAGTATTCATGGGTGATACCGGCTCGCTTCCGTTGGGCGGATTGCTCGGATTGATCGCGCTGTGCGTCAAGCAGGAATTGTTGCTGGTTGTCATCGGCGGCGTCTTTGTGGTCGAGGCGCTCTCGGTCATCATCCAAGTCTTCTCGTTCAAAGTCTTCAAGAAGCGCGTGTTTTTGATTTCGCCGCTGCATCATCACTTCGAAAAAGTCGGCTGGTCCGAACCGAAAATTGTGGCCCGCTTTTTCATCGTCTCCGTGTTGCTCGCCGTTTTCACAGTAGCCGCACTTCGGATTAGATAGGATTCCCGCGATGGATGGTGCCCGCCGCACACTGCTGATCGTCACCGGAGCGTTGCTGTCCATCGGCATGGTCATGGTCTATAGCTCCAGCTTCGTCATGGCCGAAAAATCAAAAGGTACGCCTACGTACTATCTCGAACACCACGCTATCTACCTCATCTTGGGGTGTATTGCTCTCGCCGTATCGAGTATCTATGACTACCACCGCCTCGCCCGGCATTGGAAGTGGTTCATCCTCACAGCGCTGGTGTTGCTCGCAGCCGTTTTTATTCCTGGCGTCGGCGCGTGCATCAATGGCTCGCGTCGCTGGATCAAGTTGGGCGCGTCGCTCACGTTTCAACCTTCTGAAGCCGCCAAGCCATTGATGATCGCGGGACTCGCCGGCTGGATCGTCCAAACGCGCGATGGTATCGGCACATTTACGCGCGGATTTCTCCCAGCCGTCGTCATTGCCGGGAGTGCGGTTGTGCTGACCGCCATTGAACCCGACATGGGTTCGGCGGGATTGATGGCGTCTGTTTTCTGCGCCATGCTCTTCGTTGGCGGGATTCGATTGACGTACGCGATCCCGGCATTTTTGATCGCATTACCTCTAACAGCGTTACTCGCCTATACAAAACTTGGCTACATCCGCTCGCGTATTGAGGACTTCATGAGCGGCTCGATGGATGAGCGCGGGGCCGCGTATCAAATTGTTCAAGCATTGATCGCGCTGGGAAGCGGCGGCGCAACCGGCGCGGGTCTCGGGCAGGGACACTGTAAATTGCTCTTCCTTCCCGAAGCACATAACGATTTTATTTTCGCCTCAATCGGTGAAGAACTCGGGCTCGTTGGAACGTTGACCGTCGTCGCATTGTTTATGCTATTCGTCATTCAAGGCTGGCGCGTCGCTCGCCGGGCACCGGATATGCTCGGAACGTTAATCGCACTCGGCGTCACACTCTGTACCGGACTTCAAGCCGCGATTAATATCGCAGTCGTCACACGTTCCATGCCAACAAAAGGTATCGCGCTTCCATTCATCAGCTATGGCGGATCGTCGCTGATATTTCTACTCGCGTCCGTCGGCTTGCTGCTCAATGTCGCGGCCCATCCTCCCAGCGATGCGGTACAACGCGATGCCGGGGCAACGCCTCGAAAGAAGGGTACGACGCGCCTGATTCCCAACCCCGTTTCGTAATTTATTTCTAGATGAATTAGACCATCAAAAAAATCAGCACGGTCCGACGCATTTTGCATATTCCGTGTGAACTTCCCCCCTGAAAAATGCCGATAAAGAAACAGTTGACGGCTCCCATCGAGTAAGAACCGCGCGGAAATGAATTTCATTTCACGTCGTGAGTTTTGAAATGGATGGCGGGTCGCGCGGTGAGGCGGGGGAACACATCGATGAAATTAGTGATTGCTGGCGGTGGCACGGGTGGACATTTTTTTCCGGGGATCGCGCTTGCCGAGGAATTGCTCGCGCGCGGGCCGGATCATTCCGTGCTCTTTATGGGCGCGCGCGGCGGTATTGAAGAACGCATGCTGCCGCTGCACGGCTACCGGTACGAATTGCTGCCCTCAATCAAGGGCGGCTTCTTCAGTCTCACTGGTCCCAAAAAGCTTTGGCTCGGATGCAAAGGTTATTTGCATGCGCGCCGCGCTCTGTTGAATTTCAACCCCGACGCAGTTGTCGGTCTCGGTGGCTATGCATCAGCTCTTCCAGTGCTCGCTGCATGGGGCGTCGAAATTCCGCGCATGATTCTCGAACAAAACGTGATTCCCAGCCGAACGAATCGCTCACTCACGCCGTTCTCAGATGAAATCGGAGCTCAATTTCCGGAAGCCACAAAACACTTTTCCCGACCCTTGCGCGTCAAGCACACTGGAAATCCGCTGCGCAAAAAAGTTCTCGACGCCGCAAATGTCTCGGCCCAGCGCAATACACAAATTCGCGAGACACCAGCTGAACCGACGCTTCTCGTCGTCGGTGGTTCCCAGGGCGCAAAGGCGCTCAACGACATTGCGATCAAGGCATGGCCGCGACTCAAGCAAGCGGTCCCTGGCATCCGCATCATTTTAGTCTCCGGGCGCGAAGATGAAGAGCGCTGCAAGGAAGCATTTGCGGTCAATAACATTCGTGGAAGCGTTGTCGGCTTCGTTGAGGCGATGGAAGATTTGTACATCCAAGCCGACGCGGTGCTCGCACGCGCCGGAGCGACGACACTCGCAGAAATTTCAGCGTTCGCACTGCCGTCAATTTTGATTCCATATCCTTACGCGGCCGACAATCACCAAGTTGAAAACGCAAAGATTTACAGCGAGCGCGGCGCGGGCTGGATGCTTCTTCAAAAGGATGTTGAAATTGATCGCCTGGCTCAGCGTGTTGCGGACGCAGTGTTGCAACCGGAGCGCCGAAAGAAAATGTCCATCGCTGCTCACGCTCTGGCGGTTCCAACTGCCGCGCGCGACATCGTGGATCGATTGATTGAACTCGCGAATGGGACGGCGACGCTGGCTCCGGACACGACGTCGCTCCAACAAAGCACACATGCCAGAATGCAACCCGTTGCACGAGTCGCTTAGAACACGCATTTGAAACACCGAGGCTTACATGACCACTGAATTTGATGTCCTAATCGAACACCCTGTGCTGCTGGAGTCGGAGCGCTATCGCGGACCGGTACTGACGCCGTCGCCCGTCCTGACCACGCTTTGGAACAAATCCAGTGCGGCGACGCGACGACGTGCCAGCGTTGATTTCGCCGGGCGGCGCATCCACTTTATGGGCGCTGGCGGCATCGGCGTCAGTGCGTTGATGGAACTCTGCGCGGCGCGCGGCGGGATTGTCAGCGGCTGCGATTGCTCCTCGAACACCTGCACCGACCGCTTGAAAGCCAAACAAATTCACGTCGATGCAGGCCACTCACCGGACCATGTTCACGGTTGCGATGAAATCGTTCACACAGCGGCCATCGGCAATGATCATCCGGAAATTGTCCGCGCTCGAAGCGACAACAAAGTCGTGCGCTCGCGCATGAATATGCTGGGACAACTCGCGCTCGGAACGCGCGCAATTTGCGTCACGGGAGCGCACGGCAAGACGACTACGACATCGATGATCGCACAGATTTTAATCACAGCCGGACGCGATCCGTCGGTCCTCGTCGGCGGCATCGCCCCGGGACTCAACAGCAATGTACGCATCGGGCAGGGCGATGAATTCGTGATCGAAACAGATGAGTCGGACAACAAGCTTCAGGAAATTATTCCAAGCATCACGGTCCTGACGAACATCGATAACGATCATCTTGAAAATTACGGTAGTGTGGACAACATTCAAAGCGCACTGACCCACTTCATGAGTGCGACCGATGTGTCTGATCCGTTCTCCGCATTGATCGGATGCGCAGATGATGTGCGCGTCCGCCGAGCGATGGCGATGGCAAGCGTCTACTGCCGCCGCCCCGTTTTGAGCTACGGCTTTGACTCACACAATACGCTGCGCGGAATCAATCTAAAATTACAGGATGATGGCATGGGCTGGAGTTTCGATGCGCTCGGACCGTTCGGCGTGTGGCAGGATATTCAGCTTCCGATGCCGGGACGGCACAATGTCTTGAACGCGCTCGGAGCCATTGCCGCTGCGTGGCATGTCGGAGTCGATGAGGCCAGCATCCGAAGCGCGCTGGGCAGCATGTTGCGCGTGGGCCGCCGATTTGAAATCAAGAAAGACGCATCGATCCGCATCGTCGATGATTACGGACATCATCCGACTGAAATCGCACTGACACTGAAGGCCGCGCGATCGTCCACGAAAAAACGCCTGGGCGTGCTTTTTCAGCCGCACCGATACACGCGCACGGCGACATTGATGAGCCAATTCGCGACGTCGTTTGCCGATGCAGACGCAGTCTTCTTGCTTCCGATTTACGCCGCCAGCGAAACACCCATTGAAGGTGTCTCGCACCGCACACTGCTCGAAGCCATTCGCGCGGCAGGGCACACGAACGTCCGGGCATTCGACGATTCGGAGAAAGCAATCTCAGCAATTTTAAAATGGTGCCGCAAGGGCGACACGATTGTGACTCAAGGCGCAGGCGACGTGACAAAGGTATCCAATGACTTGGCATCGCGGCTTTGAATCCATTGTTCGGCAGAACGTTCCGCTCGGCCCGATGACGACGTACAAAGTCGGCGGCCCAGCTGAATTTTTCGCAGAACCCACCGACGCGGAAAAGCTCGGTGCTTTGTTGCGCCGCGCGCATGACGAACGGATCAACGTTCGTTGGCTGGGACATGGAACGAATTTACTCGTCTCGGATTCAGGTGTGCGCGGATTGGTGCTGCGCTTGCCGAAGCCAGGTTTTGGGAACGTTGATTGCGATGGTTTACGTGTTCGCGTGGGAGCGGGACACAGTTTGCCGGGATTAGTGAAGTGGAGTGTTTCGCACGGACTTTCCGGACTCGAATGTTTGCAGGGAGTGCCTGGAACTGTAGGCGCGGCGCTGCGGATGAATGCCGGCGGCAAGCACGGCGAAATAGGAACGAGCGTTCGTCACGTCGCAGGATTTGAGCGCGACGGATCGCCCTTTCGTTTCGATGTTCGTGACTGCGGATTCACGTATCGCAATTCGGCACTCGGCGGGCGGATTGTGATGGAATGCGAATTGGAATTAAGCGCGGGCGATGCGGAGAAAAGTCAGCAGGCGCTCAGCGACATCCTTACAGAAAAATGCAGGACGCAACCGATGAACGCTCGTTCGGCGGGATGTGTGTTTAAAAATCCGAAGATTCTCGGAGTCCCTCCGGCAGGTCGCTTGATTGATGAATTGGGTCTCAAAGGCGCACGTGTAGGTGGTGCGTCGGTGTCGATGAAGCACGCGAATTTTCTAATTTGCGAACAGGGTGCGACGGCGAACGATCTCGTTCAATTAATCCGGGTAATCCGGACACGCGCATTGAAAGAACGATCTGTGGAATTGCACTTGGAAGTTGAGGCGTGGGGTTTTTCAGCAGGCGAATTGAACGCGGTTGCATAAAGGAATTCACATGCTCAAGTCATCGAATCACGACAGCTTAAAGAGCCTCTCAATCGGCGTTTTGTACGGCGGCCCCTCGTCCGAACGCGAGGTGTCTATCGAGTCCGGCGAAAACGCGGCGAAGGCTCTGGAAGGTGCGGGGCATCAGGTTCAGCGCGTGTTACTCGATGGATCCTTCAATGTCCGGGACGCGCGCGCACTCGGCATTGACGTCGCACTGCTTGCATTGCATGGTGAATTCGGCGAAGACGGACGTATTCAAAGCATTCTCGAAGACGCCGATATTCCCTATACGGGCAGCGGGATCGATGCGTCATCGCGCGCGTTTGACAAGGTCCTCGCCAAGCAGGCATTCGAACGGCATTGCGTCCGAACACCGGCATGGATGTCGATCGATATGCCGCAGATGGTGCTTGAATCCGCTGTCGAAAAGTTGAACGATTTGAATCCACCGCTCGTCATCAAGCCAGCGACGGGCGGGTCGAGTTTGGGTGTAAGCATTGTCCGTGAACGCGAGCAGATCGCAGATGCGTTGCGAAAAGCGGCTGAATACGGCGACTGCGTTTTGATTGAGCGATTTATCAAAGGACGCGAATTAACAGTCGGCGTGATTGGCGAAGAGGCATTGCCGGTGGCAGAGTTGAAAGTGCCCGGCGAATTCTACGACTATCACGCGAAGTATACGGACGATCGCACGAACATCGTATGCCCAGCCGAACTCGACCCCGACACAGCAGCTCGGGCTCGGGCGCTGGGACTCACGGCGCACCGAGCGCTGGGATGCCGGGACGTGTCTCGAACGGATATGATCCTCGATGAAAACGGCATGTTGTGGGTCCTTGAAGTGAACACGATTCCTGGCATGACGTCGCACAGTTTGTTGCCCCGCGCAGCGAAAGCAGTTGGCGTCAATTTTGCTGAATTATGCGAAGGACTGCTGCGATTGGCAGTCGAACGCGCGATGCGGAACGCCGTAAAGCCCGTTCTCGAATCCGTCATGTAGCGACTTGATCGCTCCTTTATCGAAACCAAATTTGATCGCGGCGGCAGAAAAGCCGCCGCTCTCGTCTTTAGCCGGCACTCAAAAATGCCGAATAAAGAATGCGGGATTCAGCGAAAGGGACGGCATGGCACGAAGCAACGATTCAGATTCAAACAAAAAGAAGAACGCGCGGGTCGCAGACGGTCCAAGCGCGCCAGGTTTTGCACGGTCAGCGGTTGAAACGGTCGGTATGTTTCTTCGTCCGCTCATTCCGTTGACGATCTTGATCGTCGTCTACGCCGGAATTTCATTCCTTCTGTGGCGCCCGCTCAACGGCGAATCCGGGGAGTTTGAATCGTCAGCGAAAGCGTTGCTCACGGAAAAATCGGTGATTGCGGCGTTCAAGACCAATCAAGCCCCACTGTGGATTTCAAAAACCGATCTTGCGCAATTGAAAGCCGAGGGCACCGCCGCTGTAAAAAACCATTCTGTGTTCGAAGCTGGATTGAGCCGAAAACTAGCTCTTGCTTGCGAGCGAAATTCGTGGGTCGAACGTGTCCGCGAAGTGAAGTTGCGTTATCCGGCTCAGATGGAATTGGAACTCGATTATCGAAAGCCCGTCGCGAAATTAAGCCAAGGCGCGGTGCTGGACCGTCAAGGCTTCGGCTTAAATTTACCGACCGATACTCCCGGCGCGCGCGAACTTCCGACGCTGATCGGTGTTGCTCAAAAAAATCCAGCACCCGGACAGCGGGCCAGCGAAAAGACGGTTGTGGATGCGCTGGATTTGTTTGCCATTGTTCGCGACACGCTCGCCAAATCGCCGGGCAATTTGCGTGTGACAAGTGTTGAACTCAAAGACGGCATGTGGCGTGTGGCGACAGACCGCGGGCCGATGATTATGTGGGGCGCGTTCACGGACGATCCGCCGATCGATGAGCCGCGCACTCATGAAAAAGCGGACGGGTTACGTCGGCGTTTGACCGAGTGGAATCCAGCGTTGCTCGACTACATCAAATTGTACATTGCCAATCCGCCGGTGAAGCTCCGCGCAATGGCAGGCACACAGGAATTTTCGACACCTCCTGTCTCAGGCCGGACACAACCGTAAACGTGTACAGATCATCTTAACTTAATTGAACCGAAACAAGACTTGGCTACGGACATCATGCGCAATCGAAACAACCGAAATTCAAACGCACCGGATTCACATGAGCCTAGTTTGCTCGTCGCGCTCGACGTGGGTAGCGCCCAAGTGGCATGCGCCGTCGCCGATGTCGGTGGGGCTCGACCCATGATCGCGGCGATTGAAACGGTCGCGAGTTACGGCATTCGCGGCGGAGAAATCGTCGATCTCGCCCGAGCAACGGAGACGATCCGCATCGCCATCGCAGCAGCGGCGGATCGCGCGGAGGCCGATGTTCGCTCAGTGGTTGTCGGCTTGTCAGGCGATGTGAAATTGTCCATCGCGAAAGCTGCGATTGCATTGGACCCAGAACGGCGCAGTGTCACCGCCGACGACATTGTGCGACTCAAAAAAGGGATACCGTTTGACCAGCCGACGGGACGCCGGGCGATTCACCGTTTCGACGGGCCGTACAGTATGGGCGATTTGCAGGGCATCGAAAATCCGGAAGGCTTGAGCGGTGATAGGCTAGACCTTCAATCGTCGTTTCTTTCGGCTCCTGTTGACCGCATGGACTCAGTGTTGAAAGCGGTTCGGGCGACGGGCGTTGGGATTGAAGCGGTTTCGCTGGAACCGATGTCGTGCTCGCTGGGAGCACTGTCTATTGATGAACGACACGTGGGCGCGGCGGTTTTGGATTTAGGCGCAGGCGCGTTTCGCGGAGCGCTTTGGGAAGCGGGACGTTTGCGTCAAGTTCACGTCGCAACTGGCGAACCGGCGACATCTTCGTCCGGGCGCGCGATGGCTGGCGTACAGACTCAAGGCTGCGGAATGGAAGCCGTTGCGCTTGCTGCGGCGCGGCGTTTCCGGATTGCACCCGCGACGGCGGAACGATTGATTTGCAGTCATGGCGCGTTGAGTGAAGCAAGCCTCTCGGCACTGCCCTCGATGGTTGAAGTCAGCGCAGTCGATGGTCTCAGCGTAGTCCGAATCGAGACGCGCGAATTGTCAATGACGCTCGAAGAATTGCTCGCACCGTCAGCTCGCTCACTTCGAGAAGGATTGCCGGGGTTTTCATCCGTGCACGCAGGCGGAATTGTGCTAACCGGCGGAGGCGCACGGATTCGCGGGATGTCCGAGTGGATGTCAAAACGCTTTGGCGGGATGCCTGCGCGTCTCGGTGTGCCGCGTTGGGATTTGCAGGAAGGCACAACATTGCCGGATGAATTGAGTGATTGCTCGGCGTGTTCACTGGCGGGCTTGATAGCGCTGGGAGCCGAGGGACGTGCTCGGACAAAGCGACGTTCGGGATCGACGGTCATTGCTAAATGGGCGGAGCGGTTTAAACGGATTGCAGCGTCATTGTAACGGCATTGTTTCGAGTTTCGGGTTTCGGGTGTTGCAGTGCAAAGTGTGTTTAGATTTTTGGGCGGTGGTTTTGGAACTATGAGCACACTGTTTACACAAGATTATTCGCGCGCGCTGGTCGTTGGCGCGGGATCTCTGGGGTGCTTAGCGGCACGCTTGGGGGATGAGGACGGCGAGGAATCGGCGGCTGTGTGGAGTGCCGCGCATATTGATTCGGCGGAATTGATCGCCACCGGCCTCGAGCGCAAATTATTTCTCAAAATGAGCGACGGGCCTTTCGCAGCTCGAAGCATTGCACAGAGCATCGATGAAAACAGCGCGGCGTTGGAACGTCTTTCGCGCGGACGTGATGCTGCGATTTTATGCGGCGAATTGAGTGATCCGGTCGCGATGCGATTGCTTGAAGCGATGAGCTACGCACTGACGGACTTCGACATCGCTGTCTTCGCGTTGGTGATCGAACCGTTTTCTCCGAATGGCGAAGTGGATTCGGACAGCATGGAACACGAACTGAAACGGTTGTCGCAGTCCGTTCCGTTTGTATGCGCGTTGAATCCCGGGATGGAAAATGTGTCGGCTGGAATCGCGGTGAAACGCGTTCGGAAAATTGCAGCGGAGCGATTGGCTGCTGTCGCGGAATGTTTTGCCGGTGCGCTCACATCCGAGCATGAACGTGCGCCGCATGTGATGGCGTTGCGCGGATTACATCGCGCGGTCTATGCGTCGGTCCCGCATGTCGCACGTGTCGCTCCGGGCGTTAAAACAAGTTCGTCGCAACTTGCGTTTGATGCAGCTATCCGTTCGTTTGATGTGGATTCGGCGGAGTGCATTCAAGCGGCGATTGTGTCGTCGGCTTCTGAGATTTCTTTCCGGGACACGCAGGCGATTACGCAGCGATTGCCCGGCGGTGCTGCGTTGCTGGCGACTGCAAACCCGGCGCGGGTTGGGCTGGTTGAATGCTTGCTCTTAAGTGGGCAAGAACGAGCTGCGAATGTCGTGAGCATTGGCGCGGCGTTTGGAACAGCGCGCGCGTTTTCCGGGGCGGAGATGGCGTTGGCGGACCACTAGATCGCGTGATGACCGATGATGTCGGCGATAATTTTCTGGTGATGTTCGATGTGGATTTCAAGGAAGCGAAGCCACTGCATTTTGGTCAGGCCGCCGAGGCTGGGGTGCGCGTAGAGTTCGTCATCGCTTGCGATTTGGCGGTGGATGACAGTGAGGCCCTCAACAAGATTTGTGTTGCGTTCAACGTCGTCGGACAAGTCCACAAAATTCGTCATCTTCGGCAGGACGGATTCGGGCGCTTTTGCAACTCCGCGCGGAATGATTCCGGACTCCAACATGTTCAAAACGCGCTCGCTGGCTGGGACGACTTTTCCGGGGTCGGTGGCGAAGCGGTCACTGGACAAAATCAGAACAGCTTTTGCATTGACGGCAAGTGTGTGTTCGATGTGCTGACCGACGGACCAGGCGGAGACTTTATCGTATTTTTCGCAGGCGTATTTACAGCGCGGTTTAAGCAGTGACGTGAGTACGAACACACGACGGCAGGCGTCGTATGATTCGTTCAACTTGCGATCACCCACGTCAGTGCTCATGCGTTGGACCTCTTCCCCACCCTAGTTCAAAATTGCGATGCGAAGGTTTTCGCTTGCCCGTGCCTTTAGATATTTTAGAGGACCGAGGCGGGATGACGAGTGTATTCTTTCACTTTCGCCAGCGGTAATTTCGCTGTAAAAAACGCGTATGACAACTCCTTGCACACCACCCCCTGATTCCGTTTCACAACACCGCCAGTCCGCGCCGAAATTGCTTCGTGCGGCGGTGATGACGCTCTCAACCACGCGCACGAAAGAGAATGATCTCGGTGGAAAATATATCGCCGAAACACTCGCCGCCGCCGGGCACACGATTGTCTGGTACGAGGTGTTGAAAGATGACGTGGCGACGATTTCGGCGGCGTTGGGAGAACTGCGTGATCGCTCGGATGTGGACATTATTGTCACGACCGGCGGGACAGGAATCAGCCCGATGGATGTGACGATTGATGCGGCACGGACATTGTTTGACCGCGAGTTGACTGCGTTCGGCGTCATGTTCACGATGCTGAGTCATGAAGAAGTTGGGATGGCGTGCTTGCTCTCACGAGCGACAGCAGGCGTGATGAAGGACAAGGTCGTGTTCTGTTTGCCGGGCAGTCCGAAAGCGTGCCGGCTGGCGATGGAGAAAATAATTCTGCCAGAAGCCGGGCATATTGTGAAACATGCGCGCGAAGCGAAACGATAGCGGCTCTACTTTTCCGGATTCGCGATGCAATAGAGAAATTTTTCGCCACGCAAAAAGAGCTCTTTTCCAACGAGGGCTGGCGTGGCGCTGAAGACGTCATCGAGTGTGTTGGTTGCGAGAATTTCGGGCGCTCCGTGCTTGATGACGGTCGTGATGCCTTCGCGCGAGACAATGTAAACGCGTCCGGCGGCAGCGACGGGAGACGCGTAGATTGCATAGATGTTCGGCAATTTCAGTGGGCCGAAAATGGTCGCGCCGGTCGGCCCGTTCAGGCAGAAAAGCCAGCCTTGATAGTGTTTCAGAAAATAGAGTTTGTCGTCGTAAAGCAGTGGCGATGGGACGTAAGGCGTGTCGCGGTTGCGTGACCAGAGGACGCGATCGGTACCCGTGAGATCGCCGGTTGCGCCGCTGAGTTTGAGTGCGAGCATCGCGCGTTTTTCGTAGCTGCTTCCGGCGTACAAAATGCCGTTAGCGGCAACAGGCGAAGCGACAACGTTGGTGGACATCCCAGCGCACTCCCAGACTACTTTACCGGATTCGAGGTCGTAGCCTCGAATGCGGTGCGTGGCGCTGACGACGACCTGCTTCTTACCGTCTACGTCAACGACCTGCGGAGTGGACCACGACGTGACTTCATCGCGCTCGGCGCGCCAGCGTTCTTTTCCGGTGATTTTGTCCAGCGCAACGAGAAACGAAGGGCCTTCGTGGTCCCAATTAATGAGTAGCAAATCACCTTCGAGCGCAGGCGAGTTGCCTTCACCGTGTCCGTGGAGCGTGTGCTTTTTTCCGAAGTCGGCTTTCCATTTTAATGCGCCATTCATGTCGAGGCAGAACAGTCCGGCCGAACCGAAAAAAGCGTAAACGTGAACGCCATCAGTGACCGGAGAATCGGACGCGAAGCTTGCGGATTGGTGCGCGGTTTCGTGCGGGACATCGTTGAGAGCGAGCGTGTTCCAGAGGATTTTTCCGTCGCGGCGGTCGAAGGCGATGACGCGATATTCCTGGCGTGTAACGGTGTTGACGTTGTCATGTGCCCCGGGACGAATGCCGACGGGCGGAGGCATCGGTTCGCCAACAGCAACAGCCGTCGTAATAAAAATACGGTCGCCCCAGACGACGGGGGACGAGTGCCCTTTACCCGGAAGTTCGGATTTCCAGCGGATGTTTTTAGTATCGCTCCATTCAGTCGGCGGATCAGCAAACGGCGCGACTCCAGAGCTGAGAGGCCCTCGCCACTGGCCCCACTGTCGCAAAGGATCATCGCTGGCTCGGACGAGTACAGATAGAAGGAGACAAGCGGTCAGTACAACGTTGGGATGTGCAAGCATGTCGGTCACTCCGGGGCACGAGTTTAAAACTCGGAATTGATTGTCATCGGTTTGCTGGAATGTAAACAAGCAAATGTGTAAATTGATTGTAAAATCGATGACTACATTTTTTCGAATCTAACATGGACTCGCTCGCGAATTCTGGTTTCTTTCAACATGGGAAAACGACCGATGACTACTCTTCAGGCAAATCTTTACATTGTTGCATTAGTGGTGTTGGGCATCGTGACGTGCACGGTGTGTTTGAAAATTGTGGTTTGGGCACTGAACGGGACGGTATATGGAACCGATCCTGCGAAGGCTCTACCGTCGCTCAGTTTTATGCGCAGTACAATCATTAATCTGGCGACGTTCGGCGTGATCGCAGCGCTTGGATACGCGTGCATTTTGTATTTGAATTACATCCCGCGCGCGGATTCGTTTAAGTATGGTGTGTCGATCGAGTGGGCGGTGATTTACGCGGGGTTTGTTTATTCAGTGTTTGTATTCTGGCGCATGCTGCCGACAACATTTTGGCGGGCGCTGGTTGTGGCAATCGCAGATTGGACATTACTGTTTCTTGTCGGGGGAGTGTACTTTTTTATAATGATGGTTATTGCGTTTTCGGGTCACAAAAATTAATGCATCTCGGGGTATTCACACGGGCTAAAAGTTCGTATTATTTTTTCGAAGTGGTCACTGATCTTGGGAGACAGAAACATGCGGTTTGCTCATTGGGTTGCAGTACTTTTTTGCGTCGGCTTGATGTCATTTGCGCGCGCTGAAAATTGGAATAATGTCCCGGCAAAATTGCCTCCGGGAATTCAGCATCTGACGTTCAAGAGCGCGTCAATGAACGTCGATGTCGGGTACTGTATTTATCTGCCGCCGGGCTACGAGAAAGAGACGACGAAGCGCTATCCGGTCATCTACTTTTTGCACGGGCGCGGCGGCACGGAGAACGGGAATTTTTTTATTGATGACATGCTCGATAAAGCGATCAAAGCCGGGACCGTTCCGCCCGTGATTTATGTTCACGCGATGGCCGGGAAGAACAGCGGGTACGTCGATTCAGTTGATGGAAAGATCATGGGCCAATCGGTGATTGTGAAGGAGTTGATTCCGCACATCGACGCGACGTACCGAACAATTGCATCTAAAAACGGGCGGGCGATTGAAGGTTTTTCGAAAGGCGGACAGGGCGCGTTGTTGATCGCGTTCAAATTCCCGGAGATGTTCGGATCGGTGATCGGATACGGCGCCGGGTTGGCCAATGGTGTGGAGTTGAAGAAGGAGTTGCCAGCGGTTTTCAAAGAGATGCATAACGATGACATCAAGCAATTTGACGACACGTCCGCGTGGGCGTTTGTGAAAACAAATGCGGATAAAATTCGTGCGACGTTGCCGATTGAATTGACGTTGGGTTCGAAGGATCAGCATTTGAAACGCAACCAACACATGCACGCGGTGCTGGATGAATTGAAGATTCCGCATGGCTACACCGAGTTGGACGGCGTCGGGCATGATACGAAAAAGGTGTACGAATTGGTCGGCGTGAAAGGGTTTCAGTTTCACGCGAAGTATTTTGTGACGGAAGAGAAGAAGTAAAGTAGGACGGGCTTACAGCCCGTCCCTTTTAAATTGATTTCGGATAGATGGACGGGCTACAAGCCCGTCCTACTTTTTTTCTAGGCGAAGAGCACGTGGCGCTTGAGGAATTTTTCGAGAGCGCTGAAGTAAGCCTCGATGGTTTCGGGTTTGCGCCACCCGTGTCCTTCTCCAGCAAAGACATGGTATTCGTGCGGAATTCCGCGCGATGTGAGTGAGGCGACAATCGCGTCGGATTGGTTCTTCGGGACGACTTCATCGATCTCGCCTTGGAAGATCGCGATGGGATCAACAATGCGGTCTGCAAAGAAAGCGGGAGAGCGCTCGTGATACAGCGCACTGGATTCAGGCAGAGGGCCAATCAGCGAATCGGTGTAGCGCTCTTCGAATTTGTGAGTCTCCATTGCCAAGGCGAATTGGTTTGAAACGCCGTACAAATTCACGCCAACTTTGAACAGACCCGGATGCGTGACGAGCGTTTGCAGCACCGTAAACCCACCGGCGCTGCCACCCATGATGACGAGACGTTTGGAGTCGGCGAGGCGGAGATCCGCGAGATGCTTCGCTGCACTGACGGAATCATTCACGTCATGAATGCCCCAATTTCCGCGCAAAGCGTTCATATATTCGCGACCGTATCCAGTGCTCCCGCGATAATTCAAATCAAGGACCGTGTAGCCGCGCGTCGCCAGGAATTGGATCTCAGCGCTATACGCCGCGCGGGCTTGAGCGGTTGGACCGCCGTGAACTTTGATGATCGCCGGAGGCAATCCCGTCGCGCCGTCGCGTTTCGTTGAGTACAGCAGTCCGTGAATTTCGACGCCGTCAAGACCGTGCCAGGAAATGGGGCGCGGTGCGATGAACGCGGCGGGGGCGATGCTTTCACTGGTCGCGCGTTTGACGATGACGGCAGGCGCTGACGTATCGAGATTTTTAACAACGATGCGCCCGGGTTGTGTCCCTGAGGATGCAGCGCAGGCGACGCGGTGATCAACCGGATTAATCGCGAGTTGCGAGACATGTGTGCACCCATCAATGCTCTCAAGCGGCACGGAAACGCCAGACGCGATTTCGATGCGGTGAAGATGTGTCACGCCGCGTTCATTGCGCTGGTAAATGATGTGTTTGGAATCGTGCGTCCAGCCGTAAGTACGGAGGCCCTGCACCCAACCGGGTTCGCCTAGTTGCGCGGCGCGTTCGTCGGTGAGACAGCGAATCGTTTCCTGTTTCAAATCGTACAGATAAAGATTGTGCCAGCCGCCTTCGTCGCTGAGGAACGAGAGCCAGTTGCCGTCAGGTGAATATTCGGGCTGAAGTGTAGCAATGTCGGTCGCTCCTGCAACGCCTCGACTATCTTTCAGACTGGGCAAATCGCCATCGTGCGTGACGACATTGGCGACGTACAATTCGGAGCCGTCCCAGGGCATGTTGGGATGGTCCCACGCAATCCAGGCGAGACTTTTCCCGTCGCGGCCCCACGTTGGCTGCATGTAAAAGTCATGACCTTCGGCGATTTTTTTGGGCCAGTGAAGACCTTCGGTATCAACGATGGCGAGGCCATCACGGCGGTCATGCGAATAGACGTAGACGACGAATTTTCCGCAGGGCGAGACGACGGGGGACGCGGCGTTTCCAAATGGCGGCGTGAGCGCGCGAGCGCTGCCCGACGCGAGACTGCGGCGGAAGAGTTGGCCGCCGGAACAGAAATAAACGCTGCCATGGGCGACGGTGAAATCGCCACCGCCGTAGCCGACACGTGCGCGGACGGATTGGTCATCGGTGAGATCGCACGGAGCATTGCCATCAAGGCGCGAGGCGACAAGTGTGCCGCGGTCGCCCCGACCTTCCAGCCAAACGAGCGTTTGACCGTCAGTGTCCCAGAGCGCGTCGCCAAGTCGTTGCCCCAAGGCAAGACTTTTGGGCTTGAGCGGACTATTCCAGAGTCCGTAGGATTCAGTGGCTGGGGAGGTCATAAGCAGCGGTTCCTGTTCGATTCGAGTGATGCGGTGAGATGGCATTATAACTGTACTGGAATACGCCAGCGGCTCCAAGTCCGAGCGTATTTTTCATTGAGTTTTTTTAGGTTGTTCTGAAACGGAATCTTCATTCATTCCTGCACGTATTTTTATCATTTTTTTGATAACGCTTTGGCCTGCCGAGACACTTAGAATGTGAACCGGGACAGTCTGTTATGCGCGGAGGGTTCCGGTTACGGTTTTACTCATCTTGTTAATGGAACACGAATTCGTCATGACGATTCTTTATCGCTCGTTGCCCCGAGCCCGTTTCGGGATTCTTACACTACTGACCGTATTGTGCTTGGCACGGGTTGCTGTTCCTGCGACTGCAAGTGCGGCCTCCTATTCGATCAGTAATTTTGCCGGGCCTGGCGGTAATACGGGGCCGGATGATGCCAACGGAACTGCAGCGCGATTTTTTGGGCCAAATGCTGTAGCTGTCGGATCGAACGGAAATGTGTATGTCGCGGACACGTCGAATCACACGATTCGCGTGGTGTCGTCGGGCGGAGTTGTGACGACGCTCGCCGGGTTGTCAGGATACATTGGATACGCCGACGGTGCGGGCGCGACGGCGGGATTTTATTTGCCCTACGGCATCGCGACGGATTCGACCAACAATGTCTACGTCGCCGACACTTATAATCACACGATTCGAAAAATCACACCCTCGGGCGTCGTGACAACACTGGCTGGGAGTGCTGGTCTCACCGGGACGACAGATGGAACAGGAAGTACAGCGCGATTTAATTACCCGATCGGGATCGCGGTTGATTCAGCAGGCACTGTCTACGTCGGCGATTCGACGAATCATACGATACGAAAAATTACAGCAGCAGGCGTGGTCACGACGTTAGCCGGGACAGCCGGAACGAGCGGCACAACCGATGCTACGGGGACGGCGGCAAAATTCAACAGTCCTCAAGGACTGAGTGTTGATACCAGTGGCACTGTGTACGTTGCAGATTGTTTCAATCATGCAATTCGTAAAATCACTGCGGCGGGAGTGGTAACAACGGTGGCTGGCAAAGCCGGGACCTTGGGCTATGCAAACGGGACAGGGACGGCAGCAACGTTTTATTATCCCAGTGGACTGCATGTTGATAACGGAGGCACGATCTATGTTGCTGACAGTAATAATCTAGTGATCCGAAAAATTACATCGACGAATGTGGTGACAACGTTTGCAGGCACAGCGTTTTTCGGCGGCACGGATGGCGCTGGAATAGTGGCTACGTTTAGCTATCCCAGTGACATTGCCGGAGATTCTTTCGGCAATCTATACGTTTCTGATTCCGGCAATAATACGATTCGAAAGATTACATCGGCAGCGGTGGTCAGCACTGTAGCGGGAGCGCCTTCGACAATCGGTTCGGCGAATGGCAGCGGCACGTCAGCGTATTTCTATTATCCACAAGGGATCGCGACCGATACTGCGGGCAACTTTTATGTATCGGATACTGCTAATCATGCGATCCGAAAAGTGACACCTGCAGGTGTTGTGAGCACCTTAGCTGGATTAGCAGGTACCTTTGGAACGTTGGACGGAACTGGAACGAATGCCCTATTTGACTATCCTCAAGGATTGGCATTAGACAGTACAGGCAATGTATTTGTTGCAGATTATTATAATCATACGATTCGCAAGATTACGCCTGCTGGAGTTGTTACGACGTTCGCTGGGACGGCTGGAACATTGGGTAGCGCAGATGGAACGGGCACGGCTGCGAAGTTTAATTATCCGCTGGGCGTAGCGATAGATTCATTAAACAATGTTTATGTCGCTGATTCTGGTAATTACACGATTCGCAAAATATCACCCGCAGGTTTAGTGAGCACGTATGCTGGGACGTCAGGTGTCGTAGGGAGCGCGAATGGAACGGGTCCGGCGGCGAGCTTTTATGTGCCCAGCGGTTTGGCAACAGACACGTCCAATAATGTATATGTTACGGATCAATATAATCATACGATACGTAAGATTGCTCCCGGCGGTGTGGTGACAACTGTTGCGGGTCATGCAGGGATAAATGGCAGCGCTGATGGCAATGGGACTGCTGCCTATTTCTATCTACCCTATGGTATTAAAGTCGATGCCGCTGGAAACATCTATGTTGCTGATTTCGGGAACCAGACAATCCGATTCATTACACCTGCAAATGATGTGACGACTCTAGCTGGTTCACCACTTGCCGTCGGGAGTTTGAATGGTACAGGGACGTCTGCGCGATTCTACAATCCGAGTGGGATTGCTTTGGATGCCAGTGGGAATTTCTATGTTGTGGATTCAGGTAATCAGACCATTCGCGTGGGCAAGCCGACGATAACAGACGCCGCGATAATTGATTCAACATCCGGATCTATTGGCGTGGCGCGACAATTGGATACTGCGCCGCAAACAGCTACCTCTTGGAATTGGAGTATTTATCGCAAGCCTGCGAATTCAACAGCCGTGCTTTCGTCGACAACGATTCGCAACCCAACGTTCACGCCTGATGTTGCAGATGTCTATGTGTTCAAACTGACAGCGTCAAGTGTGTCGGGATCGTCCACGACATTAGTCGGTCTCTCCTCTGCGGATGCAGCTCCGTCGATTACTTCGGCACTGACGACAACTGGTGTTGTCGCGCAAACGTTTAGCTACCAGATTACAGCAAACGGGTTTCCTGGCGCAACGTATACAGCTTCGCCGCTTCCGGATGGGTTGACTTATAGTCTGGGGTATATATTCGGGACGCCTACTTCTGTTGGAGTCACAAATGTAACGCTAACTGCCACTAATAGTGTTGGTACCGATACAAAGAATTTGGCTATTACAATCAATCAGGCCCCGACAATTGTTAGCAGTCTGGTTGCAACGGGGCAAGTAGGGCAAGCATTTAGCTACACACTGCAAGCACTGGGATCGCCAGCATCGACGTTTACGACGGGTACGCTACCTGCGGGGCTTACGTTGGTTGGAAACAAAATCTTGGGGACACCAACAATTGGTAGTATCACGAATGTTACGCTGACTGCTAGCAATGGTATTCTACCGAATGATCAGAAGACATTGGTAATTACTATTAATCAATCGCCTGTCATTACCAGCACACTGACTGCGACAGGCTCCGTAGGAAAAGTGTTCAGCTATACGATTCAATCAACTGGCATACCCGCAGCGACGTACACGGCAGCACCGTTGCCGACAGGATTGAGCTTGGTCGGCAACATTATTTCCGGGACGCCCACATCGATTGGGAGTACGGATGTTGTTCTGACAGCCAGCAATGGCATCGCACCGGACGATGCGAAAACTGTGACAATCACCGTGACGCCCGTAGCGCCGATTTTCAGCAGTACTCCGTCGGCGGCACCGAACCCAGCACTCGTTGGCGCGCTCATTCAATTCAACGGAGCCGCGACGAATCCGCTGCCCCTGACGTATGCCTGGGACTTCGGGGATGGATCCACTGGGACGGGCGCGTCGGTCAGCCATGTGTATCCTCACACTGGCACTTTTACGGCAAAGATCGTCGTGACCAGCAGCGCGAATGCGACGACGGAAGCGACGATTTTGGTGACGATCAATCCACTGGTCGGCGGCAATCCCGGCGCGGGTTCGGGGACGTTGGTCGGAGAAACGGACTCGGACGGCGATGGCTACAGTGATGTGATCGAGACGGCGGCGGGAACATCCACGACGAATCCGGCCAGCGCACCGGGCGGCTTCTCGTTCGCTCCGGCAGCG
Source organism: Planctomycetota bacterium (assembly GCA_037129555.1). Lineage (GTDB taxonomy): Bacteria > Planctomycetota > SZUA-567 > H5-PLA8 > H5-PLA8 > JANXLS01. Next base: position 13,744 of record JBAXUS010000031.1, on the reverse strand, counting down.
ATTGCCATCGTCAAACCGGTTGTGAAAATCTCTACAACGAAGAAGACTCTGACAATGACCGGCACGCTACAAATCCCGCCCAATTTCGTGCCGCTGGACAAAGTCTGTGTCATCGACATCGGCGGATTCACCCAGCATTTCACACTCGACGCGAAGGGGGCTGCACTTACGGTGAAGGACAAACTCAAGATTACGTTGAAGCTCACGAACGGCGTAGCGGCGGAACAGTTTTCGAAATTCTCGATCACACTGAACGGTATACCTTCGAACATACTGAGCACTTCGCCGGCGATCATTGTTTTAAACGGAGTTGTATTCTCACGATGATAGCGATTATGCGCTGAAATCCTCAAGTCCAAAGAAGCGCTTGATGTCGCTCAAGACGTGCTGTGTGATGGACTCCATGCTCTCGGTCTTTGGGCCGCTTGAACGTCCCGTTCTGGCCGCTTCGAGTCCCACCTTGCGCTGGGCGAGAATCACGGCGATTTCCTCCGCCAGCTCCGGGCGCTCGGTGATGATCGTTTGGAATGCGGCTTTGTCCAAGCGATAGCATTCGACATCCGTCAGCGCGATCACAGTGGCCGACCGCGTTTCGCCCGTCATTAACGACATCTCGCCGAAAAAATGTCCGCTGCCGATTTGCGCGACTTCAACGTCGTCGGTCTTACCTTCAAGCGTCACGCGAACCGACACGACGCCGGACATGATGATGTAGAGCCAATGCGCGGTCGCGCCTTGCTTGGTCAGGATTTCATTTTTTGTAAACGGCGAATAAACCAGCGTGTTCGCAAGTCCGAGGCGCTCCGCGTCGGTCATGTGTTTGAAGAGATCAACGCCAGCGAGCGCCTGCTGGCGTTTGCTGAGATTCTTCGGTTCCAACTGCCCACGCCTTTCGGCAGACTCGTCGCGGGTGGTAACGATCGATTGCGCCGGGATGGAAAGCGGAATGCCGGCGCGTTTGAGTGCGACATAAATCCGGCAGCGAACGGAACTATCCGTCGGGTCGTCGGTGGCGATATCAGTGAGCCAATACCGGACGCCGTAGCGCGCGGAACTTTCGCCCAATTCAGTACAGATGCAATTGATCTGCGGATCGGCAGCGACGCGTTCGATCGGTCCGGAACGCAGTTCATGCTCGACGACCTCAATGACTTTCGACGGCGCGAATCGAAAATCGACGTTGAAGTAAACCCAACGCCGCCACTGCTGCGGCTTGTCGCTGCGTCGTCCCAAGACGAGAACTTGGCCCTTCATGAGGATCGAATTCGGAACAATGATCGTTTCCCAATTGCGCGTTTCGACGGCCGTGTAGCGCCAGCGAATCATGACGACTCGTCCGTTGATCGGTGTGGTCGGATCGTTGACTTTGATCCAGTCCCCGACGGCGATGGAATTGTCAAGCGTCAGCGACAGACCGCCCATGATGTTGCCGAGTGTGTCCTGCATCGAAAAACCGATCACGGCGGAAAGAATGGCGGAAGTCGCGAATACATTCTCCAGCTTCGTATTCACGGCACGCAGCGCGTAGATCACGGCGACGAATGACGCTCCGGCCAGCACAAGATCACGAAGCAGCCGCGGCGCACGGAAATGAAACCACGGCAGAAACAGATCAAAGATCAGCGTCTCCGCCATAAAAATTGCAGCAAGTATCGCAAAGAAAATGGACAGGAATTGCGCATCAATGTAGAGCGCGGATTGGTACGCCGCGAACAGTCCGGCGATAGGCACGACGATGACGTGGCTGAGATAAATCAACACGATCCCACGAACGCGTTGAACACCGCCAGACTTTGCCATGCGCAGCAACGCGATCGTCGCGATCAGCGCAAAGAACAGATAATGCGTCCGCCCGTTTGCAATCTCCGCTTTTAGATGAGTGAAGAATGCAACGGTGATATCGACAGCTTTGTCGATGGCTTTCGGCGCTTCCTCAGCGCGCGCGGTGCTGACAGCCAGCGCCACGGAAAACGCCAGCGCACACGCGGATCGTATGTGCGTGATGAGGGCATGTTTTGATTGTGTTTTCATTAAACATTAATATACGAAACAACGGGCGGCGCGTCAATCCAGCGAATGCGCCGGGCGTCTTTGAGTCTTTGAGCACTCTTTGAATCAAATCCGGCGTTCAAAATACGATGCTTTATTTCAACAAGGACTCTGACGATCCAGTCGCTTTGTGATCTTCCGCATATCCAGCCTGTGACGCCGCAATGCCTTTCCGCACGTCGTCCGTCTCACCCACAATTTGCAACAGGCGTTTATATACGTTGAAAGCGTCGTCCCACTTCTTATCTTTCAGAAACGCCGCACCCTTTTTGGTCAACTCGTCAGATTCAATCCCAAGATTCGCGCTATTAATTCCATCTCGAATAATTCGAATGCCGCCGAGTTTGTCGGAGACTTTATTGAACGCATCAATCGCGTCCTTCCACTTTCGTTCCTTCAACAACTCGCCTGCTTTTTTCAGCCCTTCGTTTTCACCTTCGATGCCAGCCCGACACGCCATGATGCTCGTGCGAAGCGTCTCTGTTTCACCGTTGACATCCACGACTTTGCGGTACGCTTCTTCCGCTTCGGTCCATTGCTTCAAGCGTACCAATTCGCCTGCGGTGAACAACGCATCATCCTTAATCAAGAGCCGCTCTGCTTTATTCAAGAGAATCTGCGCCGTCGATTTGCGCGCGTCATTCGCCTCGCCCAACGCTTTCAATGCACTGCCCATTTTCGATTTCACGAGCGGCCAGTTCTTATCATTGAGCGCGACCAGTCCTGCATCGTAATCCGCGTCAAAAACCTTCTTGCTAGCTTCATCAGCTGGTGCGTCGCTTTTCTTCTTGGGCGCTTCAGTGGGAATATCTTTAGGAGCAGGCTTTTCTTCGGCCCACACATCCACTACCATCACGAGTGCCAGTACAAAAGTCGCTGTGAAACGTGTCATCATTATTTTTTCCACGATGCTCATTGAAAATGACTATTTAAGCAAAATCTTAATAATTGCCACACCGATTTCAAGCATTTTCCATGCTCACCGTTCTGACGAATCCCTCACTTCTTAATGCCCCACATCTTCTCAATCATCGCCAACCCGTCCGGATCATAAACGTTCAATTCCACCCGATTCACTGGATGGTAGTCGCATTCCACGAAGTACATGCACGTCAATTCCGCAAAATATTCCAATTGATTCACCGACGCATACGCCTTGTCAATCGTCTTACCCTTCCGGTCTTTCACACCAAAGTACAACCCCAAATTCATCGCGTTTTTCCAAGCACCGTGCGTGTTTGAAAATCTTCAAGCAGCAATAGATCTCATTCGCTATTTTCCGGTTTCGCAGCAACGCTCAATGAAGGCTTTGATACGTTCGACGGGAATAGCGAAACCAGCGGCTTCGATATTCCCCTTAATCGTCACTAAACCGATAACGTTACCATAGCTATTAAATAGTGGCCCACCACTGGTGCCAGGATTGACGGCGGCAGTGATTTGGATATACGTTGAGCCATTCAATGTACGTGATGGATTCGATACAATACCCTGTGTCATCGTATTAGATAAGATTTCGCTACCCAATGCGGGATTGCCAATGACTGTAACTTCTTCTCCCATTTGTAGCGCGCGATTGGCCTCAAAACGAATGTACTTGCATTGAAAAGTCACGGGTGCTTTTATTAGCGCAAGATCCAAACTTTCGTCCCGCATGATTATTTGAGCTTCAAACGGGACAGACTTACCGTTATTTTGAATTTGGACAGATACGGTGTTTCCATGGCTGGGAAGAACGTGTGCGCAAGTTGAGATTAAACCGTCTGAGTTGATCAAGAATCCTGTACCAGAAATTCCACGATGTGCTACTTGCACGACTGCTTGATTATATTTTTCTGCCACGTCTTTTGGCGGCATGGGGCTCAGATTTCCCCCCTTTGTAATCCCGTCGATTTGGCTCAATTTGATTTTGATAAGAGGATTCTTCGAGGCACTAATGCCCCACATCTTCTCAATCATCGCCAACCCCTCCGGATCATACGCGTTCAATTCCGATCGATTCGCCGGGTGGTAGTCGCATTCCACGAAGTACATGCACGTCAATTCGGCGAAATACTCCAATTGATTCACCGACGCATACGCCTTGTCAATCGTCTTGCCCTTCCGATCTTTCACACCAAAATACAACCCCAAATTCATCGCGCTTTTCCACGCCCCGAAAATATCCGGCTGTTTCTCAGGCCACTGCTGTAAGTGATACGCGTGAGCAAATTCATGGACCGGTGCTTTCAGCGCCCATAGCTCCGACAAGCTCACAAAGTTCTCCGCCGAATATACGACGATATTTCCGTTCCAGCGCGGATCAATCAGTGGGTTATGCTTCGACGCGATCTTCTGAAAATACTCGAACCCGTTGTCGCGACCGCCATTCTTCGCTTTAGGACCGTACATCAAAAAAATATCGATTTTCTTCAAGCGTTCACGAGCAGATTCGGGTAGTTTTTTCAAAGCTTCGGTCAGCTTTTTTTCGAGGCGCGCTTTGGCTTGAAGCATGAGGCTTGGCGAGTCGTCGAAAAGCTGCTTTTCGAGATAAATATTCCACTCAAGTGATCCAGCATTGACATACTCCCGTGGCGGATCATTGTAATTGACACGCTTGACTGCGGGGGGCGTGTTGGAGCGGGTATCGTCCGCAGCAAAAGACGAGAAGACCGCACACAGAACGAAATAGCAAAATACAACACGCATGACCGAGCTTCCCTGAGAAGTCGTTTGAGTCGGAGCGGCGAAGTAGCCGCCGCTCCTGATTGCAGGCCTACTTCCCGAGATTTCTCAGCAAGTCATTCACATAAATCCCGCTCGCATGTCCGTCGCTGAACACAGGATTCTGCCCATACCGTCCAACAGGCCGTGTTTCGAGCACCTTCACATCCTTCGGCACGTCCTCCTCGCGCAACGTCTTGACGCCCGTCATTTCGTCGCGACACGCCGCGCACGGACACGCCATCCGCAACTCGAATGCGTTGTAAACCAGAATCGCACCGTCGTCCCAGACGATCTTCGGTGGATCTTGATCGTGCAGATGCATCTCTTTCGGACGGTTCTTGACCATGCTTTCGTTGTAATTCACAATCGAAATCTGAGCCGCAACGCGCTTGGCTACGGCTTCAAACGCCAACGCGCCGGGGCTATTTTTATCCAGCGCCACCAACGGCTTCCCAAGATCGCCAGCCTGCACCATTAGTGGATCCAACGGGATCGTTCCCAACAACGGCACCGCCATATCCGCCGCCGCCATTTCGCCGCCACCCCGTTTGAAAATATCATGCACAGCGCCGCAGCTTGAACACACAAATCCCGACATGTTCTCAATGATTCCGAGAATCGGAACATTCACCTGCTGGAACATCCGCAAGCCCTTGCGAGCGATGCGCAACGCCACGTCTTGAGGCGTCGTGACAATCACCGCTCCATTGATCGGAGCGGATTGAGTCAGCGTCAATTGCACGTCTCCGGTACCGGGCGGAAGATCCATCAACAAATAATCCAACTCGCCCCATTCAACCGCGCCGAGGAACTGCTGCAAAATCCGGCTGACAATCGGTCCACGCCAAATCCCTGGATCGTTGTCGCCCATCATCATCCCAACCGACATGACCTTCACGCCATACGCTTCCGGCGGAATCGCCTTGCCTTCGTCGTTGACGCGAGGCCGTTCCGTAATCCCCAACATCCCCGGAACACTCGGCCCATACACATCCGCATCCAGAATCCCAACTTTCGCACCCGTCGCCGCAAGCGACAGAGCCAAGTTTGTCGTCGCCGTGGACTTCCCCACCCCGCCCTTGCCGGACGCGATGGCGATGACATTCTTGACGCCCTTCAACACGTCCGCCGAACCCACCGGCCGACCGCGCGTCTGAGCCGTCATTTTGACTTCAACATTCGTGACCAACGGCAACGCCTTGACCACGTCATGAGCCTGCTGCTTCAGCAACTCTTTGACAGGACACGCCGGCGTCGTCAATTCCACATCGAACGCGACGTTGCCATCGCATATCTTGATATTTTTGACAAATCCCAGCGACACAATATCGCGGTTCAAATCCGGATCATTTACAGCCTTGAGCGCCTGCAAGACCTGAGCTTCGCTGACCAATGGCATAGTAGTTGACCTTCTCCAAAAAACGTGAGACCAAACGCAACATCCAAATTCCAATAAATTTTAGCACACGTCTCCGAAAAGAGAACACGAGAATCCTAAATAGTTCCCCAGTCAACCAAGCTCTCACGCGTGCCAGTGCCCTCATCCTTCATCCCTTATCGTGTCCTTGCCGTTTTCGCGAAAATTCGCGTAAATTCGCGGTTAAGAAAGCCGTTCGCAGTAGCACAATCCCATCCTTCCGCTACGATCTTGCACGTCCATCACCCATCTTTCATCGGAGCGTTTCATGATCATCAAAGACGGCGAATTCGTTGATTTACCTACCTCCACCGGTCCGATGCGCACACACCTCTTCCGTCCCGTCGCTCCGGGAACCTATCCGGGCCTGCTCCTCTTCTCAGAAATCTTCCAAGTCACAGGCCCCATCCGCCGCACCGCCGCATTTCTCGCCGGACAAGGCTTCGTCGTCGCCGTCCCCGAAATCTTTCACGACATGGAGACGCCCGGCTGCGTCTTGGCCTACGACACTGCCGGCGCTGACCGAGGCAATTCCGACAAGATCACGAAGACCATCGACTCCTATGACGAAGACGCCCGAGCCGTCCTCGCCTATCTGAAAACCGATCCGCACTGCACAGGCAAAATCGGCGTGATCGGCATCTGCATCGGTGGCCACCTCGCCTTCCGAGCCTGCATGAATCCCGAAGCCTTGGCCGGTGTCTGCTTCTACGCCACCGACATCCACAAGCGCTCCCTCGGCAAAGGCATGAGCGACAACACGCTCGACCGCATGAGTGATGTGAAATGCGAAATGCTCATGATCTGGGGCCGCCAGGACCCGCACGTCCCGCTCGAAGGCCGCGTGCTGATTCACAAAGCGATGGAAGACGCGAAGCTCAACTTCACGTGGCACGAATTCAATGGAGCCCACGCCTTCATGCGCGACGAAGGCCCGCGCTACGACCCCGCGCTCGCCAAAATTTGCTACGATATGACACTTGAATTGTTTAAACGAAAACTCAGCTGCGGCGATCTCCCGCTCGAAGCCGCAGCAAGCAAAGAAACGAAACACTAAACGCCGCAGCCACTTGGGTGCCGAGGAGCAGTACCCTGCTCCTCGCCTTATCACGCATTCGACCGATGAAAATGCACATGCCGCCACGCCCCATTTAAGCGCTGCCACACCCGCGTCTCATTAAAGCTCGCCGTCACCGGACGACCGTCGGCGTCGAGCTTCTGAATCAGTCGCGTATACGCCACAACCGCCACATCACCCATCACGCGAGCGTTCGGCGATGCCATCGTGGCATGGCGCGAAGCCGACGACTTCGGCAACTTGAAATAATACGCGTGAAAATCCAGCCCCTCGACCAACTGCCCCTCAGCCTCCGGCTCAAACGCCGTCAACGTGGGGTCGCACAATTCAGCATACGTCAGCCAATCGTGTTCGGTGATGCTGTTCAACAACCGCTGGTTGAGCGCGAGCAATTCTTCAGTGACCGCATCGTTCACGAAAAGCGCTCCTCTTCCCACGGACACGCGTGATTGTGATACCCGCGCACTTCCCAATAACCGAGTTGGTCCTCAGCCAAAAACGCGATCTCTTTAATCCACTTCGCGCTCTTCCAAAGGTAACGCTTTGGCACCAAAATCCGCACCGGCCCGCCGTGTTCAGAATCCAACGGAGCATCGTTCCACGAATGCATGATCTGGACATCGTCGTCCATGCAACATTCCAAATCGAGGTTCGTCGTATACCCGTCATAGCTCGTGAAGAACACAAATTTCGCGTCCGCTTGCACACCGACATGCGACGCAAAATCCGAAAACTTCACGCCTGCCGTTTTGTTGTCAAACGTGCTCCACGTCGTGACGCAGTGCATATCGCAAACTTGCTCATGCTGAGGCAACGCACTGAACTGCTCCCAATCAAACGACTGCGGCCGGTCCACCAACCCCGACACCTTTAACGTCCAGCGCGGCTTGTACACATTCGGCACAAACCCCAGATCCAGCCGAGGCCACCCCTTCGGAATATGCTGCCCCGGCGGCAAGCGCGGTTTCTCAACATGTGCCGCAGCGACTTGATCCGGATGCAACACCTGCCCCTGATTCTTAGCCGCCCACTTCTCTTTATTCGCATTCGGATCTGACATGAGGTGTTCCATAAGTTTTTAAAAATACGTTTACTGCTTGATCCTAACGTGTGCTTGAATCAATCAAACAGACTTTTTGCGAGACTTTTTTGGAGCAGATTTCGAAGCCTTTTGCTTTCGCAATTCGCTACGTATCCACGTTCGAAATTTATGGTTGAACGACGTCGAGTCGTCAATTCCGCTCGGAATGAAGTCAGTAATTTTATGCGCGAACAGAATTTCAGGAAACGCCAAGCTCACGTTTGATTCAAAATACTGACCACCCTTTAAGAGCCTTATTTCAAGTTTCTCGCCGTCGAACCGCCAATGCTCCGGAACACCGAGCGCGGCGCAAATCGCCAGCTTGCTCATTGAATTTGTGTTCATATCAACTTCGACCATCAAATCCGGTGCCGGGTGAATAGTGAAATCCAATTTTTTCAGCCCTTTGACTCGGTGCAAATTCTGGATGTAAAAGCATCCATCCGGTTCAATCGCTTTGCCTTGGACTTCACATTCGCATGTCAGAGCACCCAACGCACAACAAGGAATGCCGATTTCCTCCGCCAGCATGAGCACAATCCGCCCAATACTCAATTGTGAATTTTCATGTGGAATGAGTGGCGACATAATCTCCAGAGCTCCTGAATCAAAAGCCAGCCTGCACGACCGCGAATCCCCAATGTCGCGGCTCAGCGCCTTATACGTCTCCCACGAAACCCCGTGAAGCACCACGCGCCGCTCTGCCTGTTCGGTACGGAGCGGCGTCTTCACACCGTACGGCGCTCGGGATTCCTGGACCGTATTAGCAATCATCTCCTACTTCCCCTTCCCCAAAAACATCTTGATCGCGTCGTAAATCTCATCCTTGCTCTTGATGTCCGCCGTCAACAAATTCTCGACATCCATCGCCTCGTCCAACTTCCGTTTGAACTCCCCCGACCCATACAAACTTCGCACCTGCCCATAACAAAAAAGATTCACGCTCGGCAGCACTTCATCGCGCAGAATCTTGAAGCAGACTTCGTTGTCGCTCAACAAATTGTCGCCATCCGAAAAATGGAATGTGTAGATGTTCCAATCCTGGGGCGAGTAGCTTTCCTTGATGATGTCCGCACACAACCGGTACGCCGTCGAGATCGCCGTCCCACCCGATTCGCGCGTTTTATAAAACGTCTCCTGATCGACCTCGCGAGCCGCCGCGTCGTGCGTGATGTAACGGCTCTCCATCGTCTTGTACTGGCTGCGTAACCACGTGTCGATCCAGAACGCCGTTGTCCGCACGAGCTCCTTCTGCTCGTCGCCCATCGAGCCCGATACGTCCATCATGTAAAAAATCACCGCGTTCGATTCCGGAACATGCGTGATCTGCCAGCTCTTGTAGACCTTGTCCGCTTTGATCGGAATGATGATCGGATTATCAGGATTGTAATCGCCCATCGAAATCTGACGGCGCAGCGCTTTGACAAACGTCCGCTTGAAATGCTTCAGCGATTCCGGCCCTTGGCGGCGAATCGAACTGTAGCGTTCCTTCTCCGCCATGATCGTCCGCTTGCCCTTCGGCTGGATGTTCGGCAACGCCAATTCTTCTCCAAGAATCTTCGCCAGTTCATCCATCGACAGATCGACTTCCAGCACGTGCTCACCCGGCTGGTCGCCCGGCTCGCCGTTCCCATCCTCGTCCGACGGCTGCCCGCCGACAGGATCGCCCGGCTCGCCTTCACCGCTGGCGACGCCGCCTTGATTTTTTCCAAAACGAAAATGCGGCAGATCGATTTCAGGCAGAGGAATCGAAACCAGATCCTTGCCTTTTTTGCCGATCAATTCGCCCTGCGTCATATATTTCCGCAGATCCTTCTTGATCTTCCCGCGCACAATCTGCCGGAAGCGCCCATGGTCGCGGTCAATTTTATTCGTTGATTCGTAGATCGGTTCGGTGGAAGACATGATCGGTACCTCGCTCTGGCCTCACGCAATTTGAGTCACCGGCGCCACTGCATCCCTCATCGTAAATCGCGGGTTGTTCAACTGCCAGAAAATTTCCTACACCCCGGCTCTACAATCGTTTTGAATTTGTCTCATCTCCGCCATCGGATAAATTACTCTCCATCATGACCTATCCCCGTTTCACGATCGTCACGCCGTCATACAATCAAGCGCAGTACGTCGGAATGACCGCGCGTAGCGTCCTCCTCCAGCGCTACCCCAACCTCGAATACATCGTCATGGACGGCGGCTCGAAAGACGGCACTCAAAAAGTCCTCGAACCCTACCTCGACCGCTTCGCCTATTACGTCTCCGAAAAAGACAAAGGCCAGGCCGACGCAATTTGCCGGGGCTTCGCACGCTCCACCGGTGACTACATGGGCTACCTGAATAGCGACGATATGCTCGCCCCCGGAGCGCTGCAAACTGTCGCCGATTTCTTCGCCGACAATCCCGACGTCGACGTCGTCTACAGCCACCGCTGCACCGTCGATTCGCGCAACAAAATGATGTGGTACTGGATCCTCCCCGAACACAGCAACTACCGCATGATGCGCTGGGATTTGATCCCGCAGGAGACATGTTTCTGGCGTCGCCGTATCTTCGAAAAAGTCGGAAACATCAACCCCGAATTCCAATTCGCGATGGACTACGATCTCTTCGCGCGCTTCATGCTCAACGGAAAATTCAAGCGCCTCAACCGCTTCCTCGGCTGCTTCCGTCAACACGAAACCGCCAAGACTTCGACCCAACTCAACACCGTCGGCATGCGCGAAATCCAACGCGTCTGGCACACCTACGGCGTCAAATCCCATTGGTGGGACCGCTTCGTCGGAGTCCGATTCACCTACTCCGCCGAACGCAACGGTTCCAAATACATCGCCAGCGGCCAATCCCTCCCCGGCGCACTACCCGGTAATGGTTATGATTACGACGACGTGTGGGGCGGTCTCTTGCGCAGCGACAAAATGCCATCAAAATAAGTCTAGGATTTTAATAATGATGTCCGTCCCCCACGCGAGCGCAGCGAGCCGTCGCCGTTCCCCTCTCCCCTTGAAGGAGAGGGCCGACGAGCCTGCCGTTCGGCTCGCGGGGTGAGGGGTAGGCGCGGATCAACCAAGAATCGTTCGTACACGCTTAACTAGTCTCTTTAATTCGGAGTCATGATGCAACCCAGCAGCAAAATCTACATAGCCGGCCATCGCGGTTTAGTCGGCTCCGCTATCATTCGCAATCTCAAAGCACGCGGCTTCGATAACCTGGTCGTCAAAACTCGCCAGGAATTGGACCTCTGCAGCCAGGCCGCCGTCAACGCATTCTTCGAACACGAGAAACCCGACTACGTCTTCCTCGCCGCAGCCAAAGTCGGCGGCATCCACGCCAACGACATCTACGGCGCCGATTTCATTCGCGAGAATCTGCTAATCCAAACCTTCATCATCGACGCCGCCTACCGCAACGGAGCGAAGAAAATCGAAGTCCTCGGATCGTCCTGCATCTACCCGAAACTCGCGCCGCAGCCCATGAAAGAAGAGTACCTTCTGACCGGCCCGCTCGAACCGACAAATGAATGGTACGCCGTCGCCAAAATCGCCGGCATCAAAACCGCCCAAGCCTACCGCAAACAATACGGCTTCAACGCGATCTCGCTGATGCCCACAAACCTCTACGGCCCCGGCGATAATTTCGACCTCAAAAACTCACACGTCCTCCCAGCACTCATCCGCAAATTCCACGAAGCCAAACTCGCGAATTCGCCCACCGCCGTGATCTGGGGCACCGGCTCGCCCCGCCGCGAATTCCTCCACGTCGACGACCTCGCCGACGCCTCCGTCCATTTGATGCTGACCTACAATTCGCCCGAGATCGTCAACGTTGGCGTCGGCGACGACGTCTCCATCAAAGAACTCGCGCAGATCGTCGTCGAAACCACTGGCTATAAAGGAGACCTAGTCTTCGACACCACCAAACCCGACGGAACACCACGCAAACTGCTCGACGTCTCTCGCCTTCATGCGCTGGGATGGAAAGCCAAAATAAACCTGCGCGACGGCATCCAAAGCACCTACGCGTGGTTCTGCGAAAATAATGAGACAGCGAAAAAATAATACGCCACAACTTCGGCGAGCAAAGCGAGCCGTTTATCCCCTCTCCCCTTGAGGGAGAGGGCCGACGAGACAGCCGTTCCGTCTCGCGGGGTGAGGGGTAAACGCTGATTAATCCCGTGTGCCAAGAAATAGAAAATCTATTTCACTTCAACTCCGCCTCAACGCCTCAACCACCTTCAACCGCGCCGCCTGAATCGCCGGAAGCAACCCGCCGATGAACCCCATGCACAGCGCCAAAAACGTTGCGCCCATCAAAATCCCCGGCGTGACGTGGAACTCAAACGCCGTCTCCGAAAACGTCATGAAATTCGTCGTCCCCGTCCGCATCCCATCAAAAAGCATCGACGCCGCACACCCCAAAATCGATCCCAGCAACGACAACAGCAGCGATTCCAGAATAAACGCCATCCATATCGATTCCGGCGAAAAGCCCATCGCCAACATACAGCCGATCTCGCGCTTGCGCTGACTCACCGCCGCATACATCGTGTTCATCGCACCCACGACGCCGCCGACTGCCATGATCACCGTCAGAATTCCACCCAGACTATTGATCACACCCGCCATCAATTTCGACTGCTTTTCGTAATACGCTTTCTCGACCTGCACTTCAATCGACTGAAGTCGCGGATCGTCTTCAATCGACTTCTTCAAAGACGCTTCAGCATCCTTCGCCCGCCCTGCCGCCTGAAACAAAAACGATTGATAAATCGTGCCGCGATTGAAGACGCCCTGCATCGTGTTCAAGTCCAACCACATCTCCGATTCCAACCCGCTCCCGCCCGCATCGAAGACACCCACAATCTTCCAATCGCGCCGCCCGGCATGCATACTCTGCCCCAGCGTCAACCCCTCCAACCGCCGCGACAACGCCAGCCCGATCACCGCCTCATCCGACCCCGGCGTAAACCAACGCCCTTCTTTCAATTTCACTTCCCGCCGCACTTCCAACACATTCGGAGTCGTCCCACGCACCGACACATTCGTGTCGCCCCCGTCCGCCTTTTTCCGAACAAGAATGATCACCGTCTCCGACAGAAACAGCTTCTTCCCGCCTTCACCTGTCGCGACAATCGGCAATTCGCGCAACACATCGCCGGTATCTTTCGTAACCTGGCTCTGCAACTCCGCATCCGCGCCCTTGCGCAGCACGATCAAATTATCCAAACTCCCCGACGCCGACACCGCCCGCTCAAACCCCGCCGACAACGCCAGCAACACCGTAAACACCACAACCACCAACGCAATGCCCAACACAGCCATCATCGATGACCCTTTGCGCACTGCGATACTGCGGAAACTGTAGACGAATGGAATTGGCATAAAGACGATGTAGGACGGATTCGAGATTTGTCAAGTTC
>JBAXUS010000309.1:0-5484 GCA_037129555.1 Planctomycetota bacterium | reverse complement strand
TGCCGATTAATTCAGCGCTGGCCAAATCCGCCTCGCGTTCGCACTGGCGCGAGACGGCTCCGAAGAAGAAATAAATGAAGCTGATCAGTAGCGTCATCATCAAAGCGACTTGCAGCAGCGGGAATGCTGACCAGCCTTGCGAGATCGTTCCGTAGAGCGCGCTGACCGCCATCATGATGCTCAAGTAAACGGCGAGATACAGAATCGGATGGCCGTAACGCGCGTGGCCGAGTTCGTGGCCAAGGACGGCTTCAGTCTCTTCAACGCTGAGCGTTTCGGCGAGCATCGGGCTGATCAACACGTAGCGGAACCTTGACCACGTTCCGAGCACGGCTGCGTTTAAAAGACCGGTGTTGCGTCCGCCCCAAATTAAAATTGCGCGCGTTTTCACTCCGGAACGAGCGATGACTTCTTCCAATTTTAATTTCAACGCGCCATCCGGGATGGGGTGGCAATCCCAAAGCGTCACTGCTGCGAGTGGCATGATCACGGTCGCGGCGAGCGCCATCATGCCGATGATGAACAGCGATTGTGCGGGTTCTTTTTCAAGCCACGCGGTGTAACTGTACGGCAGGAATTGCGCGACGTCCGTGATGATTGCGAGGACTACGGAGACGCAGAACGGGAGCCACGTCAGTTTCGCTTCGAAGCTTAAATACGTGAGCAGTGGAATCTGCGAGCGGCGCGATCCCGACGCGAGTCGGCGGCGCGGAATCCATGAGAGCACCATCGCGATGAGGTATGGCCCGACCATCAGCGACGACGCCACGACGACGCTTTTGGCGAGCGTGAATCCAGCGAGCGACGCATCGTCATGCAGCCCGAACCAGCGCGGCCAAAACGATACCGCCATCGGCCAATTCAAATACCATGTCGCCGCTGCAAAAAATAGGACAGAGAGCGCCTGCGCGACGATAGTGCAGCGCGAAAAATATTGGTTGGGATGAAGTGTCTTTTCCGGGATTTCGGCCATCGCGCGGTAGCGTTCAGTGCGCCGTTCCGTGACGCGCGCGGCGACATCGTGGCAGTACCAAGACGCGAGCCAAAACATCGGCCAGACCCAGAACGCTTCGCGCACACGCGCGGAATCCCACGCGTTGTGACTGAGATAATCGCCGATTCGGTCGGCGCACAAGATGACGGCGATGAGGTCGAAAGGAATGCGCATTGAACAAACGTTTCTAGTTTCTAGTTGATTCTTGCCACCGAAACTGGAGCTGATTCTATCCGGTGAAATGGGGAGGGCAAGGCGAGGAGCACGGTCGCGATGTTGTCGCTTACTGGCGTGCGCGGCTCTAGATGACGTCGAAACGCAAGACGTTAGGGCAGATTGCTGGATTCTCCTTGATCATCCATTATAATCCTCACCATGGCATCGAAACCTAAAACCAAAAAGAAGTCCGCTGCATCCTCTCCGTTTTGTACGATTCCCGAAGCCCTGGCCGAGTTGCGCGCGGGGCGGTTCTTGATTCTCGTTGATGACGAAGATCGAGAGAATGAGGGCGACCTTGTCATCGCGGCGGAAACGTGTACCGCCGAGTCAATCAATTTCATGGCGAAACATGGCCGTGGGTTGATCTGTTTACCGCTGACAGAAGAACGCTGTGATTTATTGCAGCTTCCGTTGCAGACGTCGGCGAACACAGCTCGATTTGGGACAGCGTTTACCGTCTCGATCGAAGCGCGAAAAGGCGTGACGACGGGGATCAGCGCGGCGGATCGCGCTCGGACAATTCAGGCGGCGATTGATCCGAAGAGTGGGCCGGAAGATTTATCGCGACCTGGGCATATGTTTCCGTTGCGCGCGAAGACAGGTGGCGTGTTGGTTCGTGCTGGTCAGACAGAAGGCAGTGTGGATTTGTGCCGGCTTGCCGGGATGAATCCGGCTGCGGTCATCTGCGAGATCATGAACGACGACGGGACGATGTCGCGGCTGGGGCAACTCGAAAAATTTGCCAAGAAATTCAAGCTGAAGATTTGTGCGATCCGGGATTTGATTGAGTATCGTCGTTCGACGGAGCGACTGATTGTGCGCGTGGCGGAAGTGCAATTGCCGACTCGGTTCGGTGACTTCAAATTATTCTGTTATCAGTCGGCGGTGGGCGACAAGGAAGAGCATCACCTCGCGATGGTCATGGGCGACATTCGTCCGGGACGTGTGCAGTCTGAGTCGGTCCTTGTGCGTGTTCATAGTGAGTGTTTGACAGGTGATGCGTTGGGAAGTATGCGGTGCGATTGCGGCGAGCAACTCGCAGCGGCTCAAGCGGTGATTGCGCGAGAGGGTCGCGGCGTCATTTTGTACATGCGCCAGGAAGGGCGCGGGATTGGGCTGGTCAACAAACTTCGCGCGTACGAATTGCAGGAGCAGGGCCAAGACACCGTGCAAGCTAACGCGGCGCTCGGATTCAAACCGGATTTGCGGCGCTATGGTTTGGGCGCGCAAATGCTCGTTGATCTCGGCATTTCGAAAATCAACTTATTAACGAACAACCCGCGCAAAATTGTCGGGTTGAGTGGCTATGGATTGGAAGTGATCAAGCGCGTACCGATTCAGATTCTGCCCGGAGATTATAACAAAAAATACCTCCGGACAAAGAAGCTGAAGATGGGTCATCTGCTCGACGACGTGTGATGGCTTACTGTTTCGGGCCGAGGGGTTCGGCGGGGGGCGTTGCGCCTTCGTGGTCTTTCTTGTAGCCTTCTTGAGCATCAGCGATGCCTTTTTTAACTTCATCAGTCTCGCCGAGAATTTGAGTCAGGCGCTTGTAAACATTGAAAGCGTCTTCCCATTTTTTATCTTTCAGATACTGCGGACCCTTTTTCAAGAGTTCGTCGGATTCGGCACCCAATTGGGCCGAGGTCAAACCGTCGCGGATCATGCGGATGCCGCCCAATTTGTCAGAGGCCTTGTTGTACGCTGTGGTGGCTTCCTTCCACTTTCGATCTTTCAAAAGTTCTCCAGCGCTGAGAAGATCATTGTTTTCGGCTTCCAATCCTGCGCGGCAAGCTATGACGTTTTTGCGGATGGTTTCGGTTTCGCCACTGACTTCGACGACCTTGCGAAACGCTTCTTCAGCTTCGACCCACTGTTTCAGTCGCATCAATTCGCTGGCAGTGAACAAGGCGTCATCTTTAATGAGGGCACGCTCGGCTTTAAGCAAGAGGACTTGAGCCGTGGATTTTTTGACGTCGGAGAAATCACCCAGCGATTTCAAGGCTGTCGTCATTTTCTGCCGGGCAAGCACCCAGTTTTTTTCAGTGACGGCTGCGACGCCTGCGTCATAGTCGGTCGCGAAATTCTTCTTCGCCACTGCCTCATTGGTCTCGGTTTTCGTGTCGTCGGCGGCTAGCGCCAACGTTCCAAACGTCAAGAGCGCGAAGCACAAGGCGGTTCGAAAAAGCGCTCCGGTCGCAGCGGCTTGTGTGACGGGATTTGTGGCGGGCATGTTCATGAAGTTATCCAAAACCAGTGTGCAAGAAACGAGACAAACAAAATGCGCTTGAGAGTGTAACCGACAGAAACGATTCTGCAACGGAGGCTTGCATTCAAGTGTTTTTTAAAAAAATAATTAAGTAGACTTTGGCCTTATTGACCATCTGTAAATGCGAGGTAGAATTATGTTTTTAAACACGAGACGTCTTACCTTTTAAGTCAGGAGAACATGAATGCATCTTTCAATGAGGGTGGTGCTGTTGGCGGCGTTGGTGCTGATTGTCCCAACGGTCGTATATGCGGATGTTGACGGCGCGAAAGGGTACTTGAAGGAGGCGGAGGAGATTGCTGGCGGGAACTCGGTGAATTCCAGCGACATTGAAAAAGCGAACTCAAAACTTGAATTGGCGGAAGCGGAATTGGATGGCGTGGCCGAGGCGGCTAAAGCGCCGGTACTTGCCGCGATCAAAGCGGTGAAAGAAAAAATAAATGCGAAGGCTCACGCGAGTGACAAGCCCAAATACATGCGGATGCTGACGCGCGCGATGGACGAAGCGGAGGGATCGATCGGAAATCTCGCGACATGGTCTACGGCGGAACGGATGTTTAATGACGTCAATAATAATGCCGAGGCGAAGATCGTGATCGGTGCGGAACTCGAAGTGGCTGCCAAAAAGTTTGCGACGTTCAAGCGACTGAATGCGAAAAAAGCGGGCGCAAAACGCGCGGAAGAAATCAAAGAATCGCTCGCCTCAATTGAGAAAGAGTGGGCCGAACGCAAGCCGGAACTTCTCGATCCGGACGGTGCACCGAACAGCAAAGCGAATTCGATTGACCGCTTGACCCGTTCAATTGAAAGCCTTCGCAAACGAATCACAGAGCAGTTGCCGGCTGACGATGAAAACGGAAAAGTGATTTCGGTGCAGCTCGACACGATTGCTGCGGAGTTCACGAAGATTGCTCTTGCAGATCGCATTAAAGAAGTCAGCGAAACATTGAAGCGCAAGATCGACCTTTATAAGGACGATTGGGGCGGATACGAGAAGGAAACCGCCGGGCCGACGTGGGCACAATACAGTCAGCAACAGAGCGAAAAGATGTCGAAGTTTCTCGCACCGCTTTCGGTCGAATATGTGACCCGGGCTGACGAATTTCTTGCCGGGCTGAATGAAGAAGAGGACTACAAATCCGTTCAGGCCGACCCGTCTATTAAAGCGATCATCGCCAGTGTGAAGACGAAGCGAGATGCGACATATGCGAAGCTGCTCAAGTTCGTCACGGCTGTCGTTGAGGGCGCGGAAAAAGCTGGCGTCAAAGAGACGGATGTGCTCGACAATCTGGAATCGAACGTGCGGCTGGCATTGGGCGAGAAATCTCCGGAAGGCGTTGCGATTCGAGAGCGTTTGAAGAAGAAGAGCACAGACCAGGCAGCAGCTGCCAACGGTGCGGAAGAGGCGAAGGTTGCGCTCGCGAAAATGTTGCATGAAAAAGCCGATGCGGCGTGGCCCAAATTGTATGCAGGCATGACGTGGGAGACGAAAGCTGATCTCTCAAAACCGGCGGCTTTCAAAGGAAAAAGCATCGGGTTTTTGTCGGACAATTTGATGGGCTACCGCTTCAAGCCGGACACGTATTACTTCGCAACGACGATTGGAGGAATACCGGTCGCAGCAACATTTGACCCGGCGCTGAAAGCTCAAATCGCGGAGACGGAAAAAGCAATCGGGCGTTCGCTGGGCGACAATGACGATGATGGAAAGTGGGACATCATCGCGGTTGTGACCGATAAGAAAACAAAATTGATGTCCAAGCGTCAGGCCGAGAGCACGGGCAAAGTGGACGGCGCGGATGTTAAAATCACGACGGATTACGCTGTGGAAGTGGATGCGGTGGTGATTGAAATCATCGCTGCGAAGTGTGGACCGTTTGCTGGGGCGAAGGGTCGCGGCGTCTTGAAAATCGATGGAACTGTTGGGAAGTAAATGGCGTTTTTGAAAAGAGAAAGGCGCGGAGAAGAGACTCGTTCCGCGCCTTTCTTTTTTTGAGCTGCG
>JBAXUS010000308.1:0-5513 GCA_037129555.1 Planctomycetota bacterium | reverse complement strand
CGGTCATCTTGCGCTGCTTGAAAGTGGCGATCCTGCGGGATCGGGATTGGCCGAAGCGCTGGCCGCGCCGTTGCGGCGCGCATACGCAACAGATCCTTCCGAATTGCTCCTTCAGTTATCGATTGACACGCACAAAACACCACTTCCGCCTGCCTTCAAATTCTGGGGAGGGTTCGCGGAGTGCTACCTGACCGCGCTTTGCCACATTCCCGAATCGGTTCAAGCCCGCATCGAAACGCTCGCTCCGCCGCAGGACGAATTGACTTTCATGACCGAAGCGTCGCCTCCATTTCGAGGTGCGGAGTATCTTTCGGTCGAAACGCTTTCGAAACTGTGGCTTGAACTCGATGCGTATTCACACGCTGAAATCGCTGCGGAAAAAGGAGGATTGACGGCGTGGTTGCGTCGGCGCAGTCCGCTCTGGCAGCGCGTCGGGCGAGTTTGTTTCCATCTTGCGGAGAACAAGCGAGACGCCGAATGTCCGTTTGCGTTTCTCGCGACGTACGCGCCAAAGTTGCTGGACGGGCGGCGTGTTCAGTATTTGCCGCTGGGCAAGGCTTTGGAAGAATACGCCGGAGCGAAGAACAAAAATACGCTCATTAATCTGCTCACGCCGGTTCAGCGCGCTTCGGAAAAATGCGCATGGGTGCGGGAGCTCGTCGATTCGGGCGAAGTTTTCCATCCGTTGCGCTGGTCGCCGAAAGAAGCGCATCGGCTACTCCATGACATTCCCGTATTGGAGGAAAGCGGTGTGCTGGCGCGAGTGCCGGACTGGTGGAGCAAACGGCCGCCGCGCGTGCGCGTGTCCATCGGCGATACGAAATCGTCTCGATTCGGTGTCGATTCGATGCT
This sequence comes from Planctomycetota bacterium, assembly GCA_037129555.1. GTDB lineage: Bacteria > Planctomycetota > SZUA-567 > H5-PLA8 > H5-PLA8 > JANXLS01. The sequence continues at coordinate 4,661 of JBAXUS010000308.1, read as the reverse complement.
CGATTTCCAAGCCAAAATGACGCTTGAAGGCGAGGCCTTGTCGGATGACGAATGGCAGAGCATTCTCGCCGGTACCGATGGACTGGTCCTGTTAAAGGGAAAGTGGGTCGAAGTCGATCGCGAAAAGTTGACGCATGCGTTGGAACAATGGAAAGCCGTCGAAGCGGAAGCGGGGAGCGACGGGATTTCGTTTTTGCAGGGCATGCGCATGTTGGCTGGCGCGTCGCTGGATCCGAAAATGGACGGTTTGTTCAGCGGCGATGGCGCGGCATGGTCTGAAATTCATGCGGGAAAATGGCTCGAAGAGCAATTGAAAGTCATGCGCCAGCCCGGCAGCATCGCTACGCTGAAAGATTTGCGCGCCACGCTGCGCCCGTATCAGGAAATGGGCGTCCAATGGCTTGACGCGCTGACGCGTTTGAAATTGGGTGCCTGTCTGGCTGATGACATGGGCCTGGGAAAAACAATTCAGGTGATTTCGCTGCTGTTGTTGCGCAAGCAACGCTCCGGCGCAAACGCCTCGTCGCCCGCACTGCTCGTGCTTCCCGCGTCGCTGCTCTCGAATTGGAAATCGGAAATCGATAAATTCGCACCGTCGCTGTCGTGCCGCTTTGCGCATCCGTCGCAACTTTCCGCAGCGGATTTTAAGAAAGCCGGCGACGATCCGAACGCATTCGTGTCGGGCGCGGACGTGGTGTTGACGACCTACAGCATGGTCGCTCGTTTGGAATGGCTGAGCAAAATCGATTGGTCTCTCGTCGTGGCGGACGAGGCGCAGGCGATCAAGAATCCCGGTGCGCGGCAGACTCGAGCGGTCAAGCAATTGAAGTCGTCCGCGCGCATCGCGCTGACGGGCACACCGGTCGAGAACCGCTTGAGCGATCTGTGGTCGATCTTCGATTTCATCTGCCCCGGCTTGCTGGGAACAGTCAAGGCGTTCGGCGATTTCGTCAAACGCCTGGAGCAACGCGCGACGGAGCAATATGCGCCGTTGCGAAAACTAGCGGCACCGTATATTTTGCGCCGGCTGAAATCAGACAAATCGATCATCGCTGATTTGCCCGACAAGATCGAGTTGCAGGCGTATTGTAATCTCAGCCGAAAGCAGGCTGCGTTGTATGAGAAATCGGTGGGCGAATTGGAGCAGGCATTGAATAGCTCCGACGGGATTCAGCGGCGCGGCGTGGTGCTGGCGTTCATTCTGCGCTTCAAGCAAATCTGCAATCATCCCGCGCATTGGCTTGGTTCGGGAGCGTATGATCCGGATGAGAGCGGCAAGTTTCGGCGCTTGCGCGAGATCGGCGAGGAACTGGCGGAGCGTCAGGAAAGGGCGCTGATCTTCACGCAGTTCCGCGAAATGACCGAGCCGCTGGCCGCGTTTCTCGCGGGAATTTTCGGACGCAACGGGCTTGTGCTGCACGGTGGAACTGACGTAAAACGGCGCAAGAAAATCGTGGACGAATTCCAGGCGGAGAACGGCCCGCCGTTTCTGGTGTTGTCTTTAAAAGCCGGCGGCACGGGATTGAATCTCACCGCTGCAACGCAGGTGATTCATTTCGACCGCTGGTGGAATCCCGCCGTCGAGAACCAGGCCACGGACCGTGCCTATCGCATTGGACAGAAGAAAAATGTCATCGTCCACAAATTCGTGTGCCAGGGTACGATTGAGGAAAAGATCGATGCGTTGATCCGGGACAAATCGAAACTGGCAGGCGAAATTCTGGAAGGCGGCGTCCCAACGCTCGTGACTGAAATGAGCGACAAACAATTATTGGATCTGGTGAGATTAGACGTCAACACCATCACGGAGGATTGAGTCATGTGGGGATACGGATACCGGCCTTATGTGCCCGTCGCAAAACGCCGGGCCAATGCGCTCGTGGAAATGAACAAACTCAGCAAGAAGAAGGGCGTCAATGTCCAGCCCGTGCGCGTTGAAGGCCGCACCATTGCACGCACGTTTTGGGGCAAGGCGTGGTGTGAGCATCTGGAGAAGTTCAGCGATTATGAAAACCGCCTGCCACGCGGCCGCACGTATGTCCGCAACGGTTCGGTGTGCCACTTAGAAATTCAAAAAGGCAAGATCGTGGCCAAAGTCAGCGGTTCGGAACTGTATGACATTGAAGTTAAAATCAAGACACTGCCCGAAGCCAAATGGAAGAACCTGAAGGCGCGTTGCGCGGGCGGGGTGGGGTCGCTGCTCGAACTCTTGCAAGGTAAAATGTCCAACGAAGTGATGACGCTGGTGACGGACCGGGACAACGGATTGTTTCCGCTGCCATCCGAAATTGACCTGGATTGCTCGTGCCCGGACTGGGCCGACATGTGCAAACATGTGGCGGCGGCGCTATACGGAATCGGCGCGCGATTGGACGAAAAGCCCGAACTGCTGTTCCACTTGCGCGGCGTCGATCACACCGAATTAATCGGAGTCGAAACCGCTGCCGCAGTCGTCGCGAAGACTCCGGCCAAATCGAAGCGCACTCTGGAAGTTGACAGCATCGCGGACGTGTTCGGCATCGATCTGGCAAAGGACGAAGCGAAACCGGTCAAGCCACCCAAACCCGGCGCGAAAAAAGTGGCCACACCGCGCTCGATTCCCAAGAAGCCTTTGCCTGTGAAAAAAGGAAAATCATCCAAAGCGAAAGTGCGAGGGAAAGGCAAATCGTGAACGCATTTTTGTCGCGATCGTTTCGCCCTTTTTTTCCAGAGCATCTGGCAAGGTAATGCGTGTCATTCTCAACAGTTCCTGCATCGCGACGGGCGAATTCGCGCGGCCTGCAATACACATATTGTCAGTGAATACATGTGCTACAAACCGCCACAAAAAGCGCCACAAGGACTTTGCCCTATTGTGCTTAAAACCTGATAAACTGTTGTCTATCAAAAAGTTCTGATTTTCGATTCGCTTCGAAAAAATGAAAAGCAGGGATTCTCTGAAGCAGTCTTTTCGTGCTCACAAACCGGATACTACCCTATGAAGCTTCCGAAATCAAATTGCTGTTGAATTTCTGTCCCACGCCACAAATCCGCCACATGAGTTTACGGCAACCAATTGGGATCGCCGGTCATCCCATGACGTTTGACATGCGGACGAAGCACATCAGATTCCGTAGTTTGATCAAGGAGCCAGCCTACTTTTGAACCCAAGTCGCTCATGGCCCGTTCCAGCACCCGCGCGTCGTTCGGTTTGGGAGACATTCGTGCTTGAAGACGTCATTCGGGGTGAGAAGCTGCGGCATCCCCACGCTCAATTCTTTTTTTGGCGCACGGCGGATGGTGCCGAAATCGATCTGGTGATCGAACACGGCTCGATCCGGATATTAAAGCGGGTCGTGGCGCCCAATCCGACGAAGCGATCTGGGTCTTCTGCTTGGCGGCTACACATGGTCGCAATGCTCGAACCCAGAGTCGCTCCGAAATCCCGGCGTTTAACCAGGATTCGTGGACGGATTTTCTGCGTGTTGCCGGACGGCGCGGTCACCGCGGTGGCAACCCCGGTGGACGACGAAAGAACGTGCTCCAGACCTTCGAAGGCACCCAAGCGGCAGGTGCGCATCACGACCTTGCGGTCTGCGAAAATCTCGATGCGTTCGATGTGCTGTGCCAACGCAAGGAACAGTTCCGTAGGGTTGCTGCGCTCCATCAATTCAGTCAGTTTGTGCAGGCGTTCGATCACACGTTTAGGATCGAGATTCTGTTTGACGCTTTCTTCTGCTCCCGCCAATGACGCCAATTCGGACTCGATCTGCGCCTTGCGCCCCAACGCCTCGCCATACCTTTCCTCGATGCGGCGCCGCACTTGCATGGGCAACGTCGAACTCGCGAGCGACTGGTTCCAGCCATCGACACGAGCTTGAATGTCCTGGAGTTCGCGTTCCAACATGGGCCGCGTATCAGTTTGCTGGGATTTACGGAGCGCATTCAGATGGGCTTCGACTTCGTCGACCAGGGGCGCGAACCACACTGGTATTTCGCCGTTGCCATTCAGCTCCTTCGCAATGCGGCATGAGCCCCAGCCTTTCTTGTGCGCGAGGTCGAACATCATGCGCACCAACGGCGTTGTCACTGGATCGGGGACCAATTGACTGCCAACGAACTCCTCTTCGCCCTTGCGCAGTTCGATGATGCGCTTCCGCCGGTATCCAAGCGGAAATGGCCCGCCGGGCCAGCGCTTGAGTTTGGCTACGTCGCGCTTGCCGCGCAGGACGTTGTGCGCTTTTGTCTTTCCATCCTGCGTTGCGCGACAATGCTCGATGAAACCCAGCGCTTCACCGGCGGAACCGGTCGGGTCGGCAAATCCAGTGTCGGCGGTGACGACCAGGACACCATACGTTTCCACCAGTTCGCGCCGAATCGAATCCAGATTTTTCATACGTCCGAAACGCTCAAGCGTATCGACGACGATGAGATTGACGTCCAGTCGGCCGGTCATGATTCCGTCGATCATGCTTTTGAAGCTAGGACGTTTTGCGATGAAACGCCCCGAAATACCGTCGTCGCGAAAGATTTGACTCAGAATCCAGGGGTACTTCAAGCGATCCAGCGTGCGCTGAATCTCGTCAAATTGCTGGTCCGGGCTGCGCTCATTCTGCGTGTCCGATGACATGCGGCCGTATTTGACGTAGCGGTATGGTTTGTTGGGATCGAACTTCTGAGAG
>JBAXUS010000307.1:0-5573 GCA_037129555.1 Planctomycetota bacterium | reverse complement strand
GGCAGGTGGTTCAATCCATCGTGGGCGTTCAGGGCGGTGGTCCGCGACGCAAACGTCGGGCTGCCGAACAATTCGATGAGGCTGTCGAAGCCGGGCCGCTGGAGATGCTTCGCTTCAGTATCTTTGGCAATTTCGGCCAGGGCGGAAAACCGGGCCGGCCGCGCAAGCAGTGTATGTTTTACGCTGGCTGGGATGTGTAGTCTCGCTTCGCCGGGGCACACATTCAGTATCAACTTTTCAGGTTTCCAAAACAATTTATTGGCGGAATGAGGTCCACCACCGGGGGACGCCAAAGGCTATCGCAACCCATCGCCGAGGTGTACTGCGCTCGTTTCCGTACCCGTCTCGTTGGCAATCGTAACCTGTCGCGTCGGCTCGGCGTGGCCTTCTCGTCGGTCCACTGTATGCCTTGGGGTACGTGTCGCGTCGAGGTCGGCGGCACGTCCGCGCAAGGTCCTACGCCCATGTCCCAACACACTCGTTAAGGGTTCACAACACGGTCGGCTCCTCGTCCGCGAACCGTTTTGCGCGGGCTTCGCGTATCCAATAGCTAAAGGAGGGCGCGGGTGCCGGGTGCGCGAATCCGCACCCGGCCAGACAATGATTCGCCGGTTGTCAAACGTGTCGGTCGATACCCTTCAGCCAGCGACACGCCCGTCGAAACTCCCGCGTCGCGTCCTTTATCTTTGGACGCTGCGTCTTCCATTCCGGCCCGAGTTGCTCCGTGAGGAACGCCGCGAGCAATTGCGCGCCAGCGAGCGCACAGCTCAGGGCTTCGATGGCCACGGCGACACGGTGTTCGTATCCTTGGGGCCGTAGCTCCGGCCCCCTTTTAGTCTTGTGATTCTTCATTACTACCTCGTGGGAACTATGCGTGTCATCTCCGTTCAACACGGGACCGAGACGGCACGGCACACTGGATAAAACGAAAAAAAAGATATGGAGCCGGACACTATGACGTGCCCGACTCCCAGGTTTTAGCGACCGTTGTCATCAAGCTCTTTCAGCACTGTGACAAGTGCCGCAATTGCGACCGTTACGATAGCTTTCCATCTCATAGCGGGTCCTCCTTTCAGTCGGGAATCATGTCCCACACGTCGGCAAGCGGGCGGTTCACCGGCTCGCGGATCGTGTGGTTGGGTTCGTGTTCGCTTACATGGCTACGGGCTGAGCGTATTCGGGATCGGCGTCGGCAAAGAACTCAGTCAGGGACAGCCGAACGCGATCCATCAGTTGCGTGATCCGGCACGCAGAAACGCCAATCAACTTCGCCATTTCCAACCGGCTGTAGCCTTCGGCGAGGCCGGTCAGTACGCGTTGGATGCGTTCGGGCTGAGTCGCAACGAAGGTCTGCCAATCGAGTTTCGTCGCACAACACTCCGCCGGATTTTCACGAATGCTGCTGGTCAACGCTTCCGTCAAGCGTTTGGACATTGCCGGTGGTTCATTCCGTCCACGCTTGAGCGCCTGGAGATGCGAAAACGTCAGGGCCGTGGATTTGTTGCGGATGCGACACAGCGCCCCCAACGGGTCATTCACGGCATTGCCGACCAGGGTGCGACCCACGCGAAGCCGGATCGCCGCGTAATGCGCCAACATTGACGGCGACAACCACTTTCCCCGGCGGGCGGCCAAAATGAAATTCGCGGCCATGCTTGCCAGCGCTTCGCTTTCGGCCTCTTCATCGTCGGGCGCGTACCTTCTGGACATGGCGGCGGCACGGCTCTGAAGTTCCGGCCAAATGACGTTGAAGCGGCTTTCGATTTCGTCGGACGTGGGGCAGGATTGGACGACTGGTTCGGTGATCATTGACGGTCTCCGTGATGAAGCCGGTGCCGTTCGTGCCAGGCGCGGTGGCGGGAGTGAAGGCGGGAGCCTACGGGGATGGGGGCGGATTTGTGGAGGGTACGCCGGTCGAGCCGGCGCATGAAAGATGCGCGCTGGCTCGAACGACTTTACCGGCGGTGGCCGATTAAAAAGTCTCAAGACATACATCATGGTAACGTGAAAATGGCCTCGAATTAAGGTCGTCGTGCCGTCGTTAGAAGCGCGTCAATGCGCGGTCGCGCCGTTGCCGTTCTGCGCCTTCAATTGGTCGATCAGCCGCGAAGCATCTTTGACGTGCAGATCCTTCGCATCGGCCACGTTGAAGTCGGCCAGAACGTCAGCCATGTTGATGCCCTGGCTCTTACAGATCGCGAAGATCGCCCGACACTGGGCTTCCGTTGCGTTTGCACTCCGGCGACCGTTTCCATTCCCGTTGCCGTTCGTGACGGCGGCCACGCGGTTACGACCGGTGGCGTAACCGTTGCGCTGCTGCTGGACGGGCTGGGACTGAATCGGTTGAGCGCGGGCGGGCGCGGGCAAGGCCTGGACAGGCTGCTGCGCCGCGCCGCTGATCTGGTCATCGATGGTGGTGCTCAGCAACGTATACAGTTCCCGAATGCGCTGCTGGATGATCTCCGGCTGGTCGGCGTCGGAGACTTCGATTTCCATGGCCGCGCCATACTGCTGGGAGCTGTACTCGACGCCCGGCAGCGGCACTTTCTTGCTGAGATTCGCGCAGATTTTAATCATGCTTCTGGCCTCCAAAAATGAAGGCACAACGACCCTAGCCGCTGTGCCGAATCGGATTGATTTCGATTGGGAGAAACGCGCAAGAGCTAGGGCAATTGCTTATAGTATTATGACGCGAAAAAGCATTGAATTAAGCTGTCGTGGGTATCACTTGTAGACGAACACGATCCTGCAAATTCGCATTTCGGATCCACCCGCACGATCCTATGTTTCGATCTTTCCGTAAAGACAGAGGATTGTTTATCTTTCCGACATAGCAATTTGGGAGCTTCACGTTATTTTCAGTGTTGAACTTATCCCATTCAATTTGTGCACGGCTCGGTGGATCAGACCGCTTCAGACACTCGCGGCTGAAGAACGCCCATTGCTGCCAGAGGTTTTGCGAAGAAGGCGTCAGCCGTGAATACCCGAAGCCGACAACCCCGTACAGACCTGAGCCGGTCGCCCGATACTCATACCGGCAGTACGGGCTTGGTCGTGTCGCCAGACGCTTTACCGGTCGCAGCTGGATTCCGCACCGGCAGCCGAGGCACGCATTCGTCGCGGACGATGAAACTGGCGGAGCTTGCCGTCCTGTTCGGCACAGTCACATCAAACGGCACACGGAATGACTACGTCGCGGCTATTTTGAACGACAACGTGCTGGCGAAGAAGGCGTCCACCGGCCGGCGAAAAGCGGTGCAGCATTTGGGGGAGCTTTACGCGCTCGACCCCGCTGTTCCGTTGTTTCGTTTGTTCCGGCATTTTTGGGACTTAGACAAGGACGGCCGACCGTTGTGCGCGTTGCTGTGTGCGTGTGCTCGTGATCCTCAGTTGCGTATGACCGCGCCGGCGATTCTTTCCGTTCCCGAAGGCGTCGCTGTCGGGAGCAGTGACATCGACAAAGCGATCGGCGTCGTGGCCGATTCACGGTTCAATGCGTCCACTCAAAATAAAATTGCGAGGAATGCTTGTTCATCGTGGACTCAGTCCGGGCATCTGCGGGGTAGATACAACAAGCTCAGAACACATCCAAAGCTCACGCCCGCCAACACTGCCTTCGCGCTTGCGTTGGGATACCTCGCGGGCGTTCGCGGCAACATGCTGTTTCACACGTTTTGGACCGGCCTGCTCGACGCGCCAGAAGATCGGCTGAAAGACATGGCCATCGAAGCGTCACGCCGGGGTTGGCTGACGTACCGTGGCATAGGCTCGACCGTTGAAGTGCGTTTCCCGGCGGATTTGATCCCGCCGGCGGAGGTGCCTGTTGAATAAGATCGAAAAGCTCATTCAGAATTACGAGCGCTTCGCGTCGCTGAAGTGGGAGACCGGGATTGCCGGGCCGCAGCGCGTATGGTTTGCCGTGTACTCAAAGAGCGAAGAGCGCAGGCTCCGCGCCAAAGTCGGTGAGTTTGAAATCGCCACAAAGCGGCACGGTCATGGCTGGGTGCTGTGTGACCTGACGCGCTCGTTCGCCGAATGGATGGCGGCTCAGGAGTACCGTGAAAGCTACTTCGCGGACCCGGAAAATCTCGATCTCGCGCTCTCGGAATTCCGCGCGCACACCGCCGACAAATTGACGGCATGTTTGACTTCCGCTCAAGCCGATCCAAACGCCGTTGTCGCGGTTCTCGGCGTGGGATCGCTCTTCGGTTTTTTGTTCGTTTCAGATTTGATCAAGAAAGTAGAAGCCAGCATTCGGGGGCGGTTGATGGTCTTCTTCCCCGGTGAATTTGAAAACAACAACTACCGCTTGCTCGACGCCCGCGACGGCTGGAATTATCTCGCCGTCCCGATCACGGCTCATAATGGAGAGATGGTCTGATGAAAAACCGCGACGTTTTCACCAAAGACCCCAACGACCTTGTGCTGCTGAACGACGGCGTAGCCAAAGTCACGTCCGAGCGCAACGAAGACGAAGACAAGAAGCTGCGTTTTGAACTCGAAACGTTCGTCTGCGAAGGTCAGTACGCCAAGGGCCTCGACCGCATTCTGCGGAGCTATCTCGACAATCTGAAGAAGCCCGAGCAGCCCGCCGTCTGGGTCAGCGGCTTCTTCGGCAGCGGCAAATCGCATCTCGTCAAAATGCTGCAAGCGCTGTGGGTGGATTTGAAGTTTCCTGACGAAGCCACCGCGCGCGGCATCGCCGTTCTGTCTCCCGACATCAAAGATCATCTGAAGAATTTGTCGATCGAAGGCAAACGCATCGGCGGTCTGCACACTGCCGCTGGAACTTTGGGATCAGGCGCAGGCGACAGCGTGCGTCTGGCGTTACTCGCCATCGTATTCAAATCAGCCGGGCTGCCGGAGGAATACGCTAAAGCCCGATTCGTCCTTTTCCTCAAAAACGAAGGGCTGCTAGACGGCGTTAAATCCAAGGTTGAGGCTGCCGGCAAGAACTTCGTCCGCGAACTCGCCAACCTGTATGTTTCTGACACGCTCGCCCAGGCGATTCTCAAGGAGCGGCCGACGTTCGCCACCAGCGCGGCGGAAGTGAAGTCGCTGCTGAAGGTTCAGTTTCCGAACAAAGCCGAAGTCACCGACGATGAGATGCACGAGTCGATGATTCTGGCCATCGGCGTCAACGGTAAACTGCCCTGCACGCTGATCGTCCTCGACGAAGTTCAGCAGTACATCGGCGACTCCGCCGACCGTACGTACCGCGTGCAGGAAGTCACCGAAAGCTGCAGCAAGAAATTTGGAGGGCGTTTGTTGTTCGTCGCGACCGGCCAGTCCGCACTCTCCGGCACGCCGCAGCTTCAGAAGCTGATGGCGCGATTTCAGCGGACCATTGAACTGGCCGACAACGATGTTGAAGCCGTCATCCGCAAGATGGTGCTCGAAAAGAAGGCTGACAAAAAGAAGGCCGTCGAGACCATTCTGAACAGTTGCAGCGGCGAATTGTCGCGGCATCTCAACGGTACGAAGATCGGCCCGCGCACAGAGGACAACGACTTCCTCGTCTCTGATTATCCGCTGCTGCCCGTCCACCGACGGTTCTGGGAATGGGTGCTGCG
>JBAXUS010000306.1:0-5599 GCA_037129555.1 Planctomycetota bacterium | reverse complement strand
TCGAGGCCCATCAGAGCAAGCAGCGTGGCGTGTAGATCGTTTACGTGGATTTTGTTTTCGACTGCGAAGTAGCCGAGTTCATCGGTTGCTCCGACTCGTCCGGGTTTCACCCCGCCGCCCGCCAGCCACATCGTGTAACCGTGCGGATTGTGGTCGCGGCCATTGCCGCCTTCGCGCGTGGGAGTGCGGCCAAATTCCCCGCCCCAGATGACGAGCGTGTCGTCGAGCATGCCGCGCTGCTTGAGATCCTGAAGCAATCCCGCAGCGGGTTTGTCGCTCGCAAACGCGTTCTCCGTGTGCTTCTTGACGAGATCACCGTGCTGGTCCCAGACCAGGCCGGTGCTGACTTGAATGAACCGCACACCTGCTTCGGCAAAGCGTCGTGCCAGCAGGCACTTCGTTCCGAACTCCGCAGTCTTGGGATCGTTCATGCCGTAGAGTTCCTGCGTGGCTTTGCTCTCGCGCGAAATGTCGAGAACCTCGGGCGCGGCCATTTGCATTTTGAACGCGAGCTCATAGCTGTTGATGCGCGCTTCAAGTTCGCTGTCGCGTTCCGAAGCAGCCGAGCGCTGATTGAGCTCTCGCAGAAAATCGAGTTCGCGACGTTGGGCCGCGTCATTCGATTTGCCGAGAAAGCGGAATTTGGCGTCGCGCGCTTTGGCGTGCTCGGATCCCAGGGCAGTGCCTTGATAAACCGCCGGCAAAAACGCCGAGCCGTAATTGCGTACGCCGCCATGCGTGTCGCTGGGCGTAATGGTGATGAAACCCGGAAGGTTCTGGTTCTCGGTGCCCAAACCGTAGAGCAGCCACGAACCCATGCTCGGGCGGACGAACGCCTCCGTTCCGGTGTTCATCTTGAGCACCGCCGCGCCGTGGTCGGGCGCGGTGCCGTGGCAGGAATGCAGAAAACACATCTCGTCCACCTGAGCGCCGAGATGTGGAAACAACTCACTGACCATGTGTCCACTTTTGCCCCGGGGCGTAAACTTCCATGGTGATTTCCAGAGCTTTGAGCCTTCGCGCCCATTGGCAGCGGCAAATGTGAGCTTGGGCTGGCGTGGCGCGGATTGGCCATCGTGGTCGGCGAGCGCGGGTTTGTAATCGAACGTGTCAACCGCCGACGGTCCGCCGTGCATGAATAAGAAAATGATGCGCTTGGCCTTCGCGGGAAGCATGGGCTTTTTGGGCGCTAGCGGATTCGCCGGGAGCGCGTCACCCTCGGCGCGCGCGGGTTGTCCCAGCAACCCAGCGAGCGCGAGCCCACCGAAACCGACGCCGAATTGTCGCAGCGCATCCCGGCGTGAAACGGGGTGCGAGAAATTGCAGCATCCTGATGGATTGATCGTGCTCATCTTTGGATTCCCCGAATTTCAATCATCGGACGTAAATAAAATCATTGGACGCCAGCAGCGCATGACAGAAACGCGCCCATGCGACCTGCCGCGAATTGGGCGCTCCGCCCGCCCGAAGTTCAGACTCTTCACGATCAATGAATGCAAGCGCTCGGGCGATTTCCTGTTCGCTTGGAACGCGGGAGACTGCTAGCTCATACGCTGCGCGAAGCCTTTCGCGGTCGTCTTTTCCGAGCATTTGGATACGGGCTGCGATCAGCTTTGATTGTTCGAGCACGAACGGGCTGTTCATCATGAAAAGCGCTTGCGGCGCGACTGTCGTTTGCGCTCGCTTGCCGGTGAGCATGCCGGGATCGGGGTAGTTGAAGACGGCAAAGAAATCGTGGAGCCCGTTACGGATGATCGGAAGATAAATCGAGCGGCGCGGTGTGTCGTAGTGCATTTGTTTGGCGATGTCCGCAGGTGCGTTTCCGCCATTCGCGTAAGTGCGATCCAGCACAGTCATGAGCGATCCGCCGATGCTGCGATCAAGTCGGCCGGAGACAACGAGCATGGCATCTCTGAGCGCCTCCGCATCCAGTCTTCGCCGGGGGAAATGTGCGAGCAATCGGTTTTCTGGATCGGCTGCGGATGAGGTTCGCGAGGCTTGTTGATACGTTGCGCTCGAACAGATCAGCTCATGAAGTTTCTTCACGGACCCACCATTTTCGACAAACCATGTTGCCAGCCAATCGAGCAATTCCGGGTGCGAAGGCGTTTCTCCGCGCCGCCCGAAGTTGTCGGGCGAACGCACGAGTCCCTCGCCGAAGTGCCAGAGCCAGATGCGGTTCACAATCACGCGCGCAGTCAACGGATTGTTGGGATGCGTGAGCCATTGAGCCAGCTCGAGCCGTCCGCTTTGACTTGGGCCGGGGCGCGGGACATCGACGTCTTTGACGATCCGCAAAAATCCGCGCGGCACACGTGCTCCGGGCGAGGCCGCGCTGCCGCGGGCCAGAATCGGCGCGTCAGCCACAGGGCCGTCGAAGGGTGCCATGACGACGGGGAACTTTGAGAGTTCATCCGACGCCACAGCGATGGCCGCATCGATTTCTTTGACGCGTTTGGCGTTTGTATCGTCGTTTGGTTTATTAACGCCAGCCGTTTTTTTCAGATCCAAACTTTTCCAATGCGGTTCCGCGCTGACCCGCCCGACAATCCACTTGTCGAAAATCGGCACCGGACCGTCACGATGAAACGCGAGCACGTTCGTTCCCGCCTTGAATTGATAGGCACCCTGCACGAACCAGCGTTGCGCCGCAGGGGTCCAATCCCCGGTCACTTCGGCTGCGGCGGATTCGTCTTCAAGGTTGCCGTTGATGAGCAATTGCGTGGCTCGCTTTTCTTTCGCGGCATAACGGAGTTCGAGCTGGTACTCCCCGGCTTCGGGCAATTCGAATTCGTACTCGATGTGATCCGGATATTCCATGCGTGTGCGGATCACGCCGATTCCTTTGCCCAGACTGTCGGTCTCCACCCGCACGTTTCCGCGCGTGAAGTGCTCGGCTTCGACCAGCAGGAATTTCGCGCTCGCTGCAAGCGCTGGCTTTTTCTTCTCTTTGCCCGACTTGTCGCGTTCTGAACGCAGCTCTGCAATGCGCTTATTCAATGCAGAAATACGCGCATCGTTATCCGTCGCGCCAAGCGGACGCTCGGTCCACGTCGCAACGCGTTTGGACATATCCATCGAGCGCGTGCTACGAAAAATTCCCGCCAGCGCATAGTAATCCGCCGTGGGGAGCGGATCGAATTTGTGGTCGTGGCAGCGCGCGCAGCCCATCGTCATGCCCATGAACGCCCGGCACGTGGTGTCCACCTGTTCATCGATGACGTCAGCGAGCAATTTGGGCTTGTCGAGGTCGGCGAGCGCTTTGGGGCCGAGCATCAGAAAACCGGTCGCGGCCATGGTGCTGCCTGTCGCGTTCGGCAGGAGGTCACCCGCGATTTGTTCGCGCACAAATTGATCGAAGGGCATGTCCGCATTAAACGCACTCACGACATAGTCGCGGTAGCGCCACGCGTTGGCCATGGCGTGATCAACTTCCGAACCGTTTGAATCCGCGTAGCGCGCCACGTCAAGCCAATGGCGTCCCCAACGCTCTCCATAATGAGGCGAGGCCAACAAACGCTTCGTGACTTTCGAAAACGCATCGGGCGATGTGTCCGCTTCAAACGCGGCGACTTCTTCCGGTGATGGCGGCAAGCCAATCAGGTCGAACGTGACGCGGCGAACCAGTGTGCGCTTGTCTGCAATTGGCGAGGGCTGAAGCTTCGCGGCGTCAAGTTTTGAGAGGATGAAGCGGTCAATTTCATTGCGCGCAGACTCCGCGTTCTTGGGTGTCGGCACTGCCGGTTTCTTGATCGGTTGAAACGACCAATGCGACTTCATCGCGTCGCTGAACTGCATCTCGCCACCGACACTCACTGCCTGAGCGCCTTTGTCTTCCGGCCAAACAGCGCCACGCTTGACCCACTCGACGAGATCGGCGATGACGGCGTCAGGCAGTTTTAGTTTCGGCGGCATCTGCAAATCTTCGTCGGTATACCGCACGGCTCGGATGAGCGGACTTTTCTCCGCATCGCCCGCCATGATCGCCGGGCCGATGTCGCCACCAGCGAATGCTGAGGTGCGCGAATCCAAGCGCAACCCACCTTTATGTTTCTTCTCGCCGTGACACTCAACACAATGTGCTAGCAGCACGGGGCGCACTCGGGTCTCGAAAAAGTCGACCAGTTTGGGGTCGAGTTTTGCTTCAGGTGACAGGGCTTCTTTACTCGAATGTTTCTGCGCGAACAGCCATTTCAGGAGGCCGGCTTCTCCGATAACGCGGCTTTCAAGGCCATGTCCTGCGCCTGGAAATTCTGTGAACCGTACCGGCGCATTAAATTTCTTAAGCGCTTCGGCCATTTCACGCGAACGCGCGACGGGAACGGTGGCGTCTTTTTCCCCGTGGAAAATCCAGACCGGCAGAGCGGCGAGTTTGTTTGCCATACGCGTTTCACTTAATCCGCAAATCGCGATAGCCGCCGAAAACTTCTCCGCATGCCGCGAGCTCAAATACCACGTGCCCGATCCGCCCATCGACACTCCACAGACGTAAACGCGCTGGGAATCGATGGCCGGATTACGCAGAACGTCATCAAGAATCGCGAGCGTCCTTTTCAGCTGCTCACTGGCTTCGTCTTCGGCCTCGGTCCATTGAGCGGGCGGAAGCTCCGACTGACCTTTCCAGTTCACCCAATTGTGCGGACGGCCAAGAGCGTCTTTGCCGTCGGTGCACTGGGGAACCAGAACGAAGCACGGGAAATCCTTTTGCGTTTCCGCCCGGGCGAAAAAAGCGGCCAGCGGCTCGCGCATGGGCTTTTCGTTGTCGGAACCCTTCGTCCCGGAACCGTGCAAATAGAGCACGAGCGGATACTTCTTTCCCGCTTCAATTTTCGGAGTATGGAGCCGGTATCGAATGTCGGGATGCCCGTCGAGCGCAAGCGCATCAAACGCATTCGCGATTGGGACGCTTGCAATCAGAACAACGAGAATCCATCGCATCGCGTTCACAGTTCCTCCAATCCGGCGAGGATGGCCATATCGGGAACAGGTTCATCTGTAGCGGGTGATTCCATTCGTTCCTGAATCTGCGCCGCAGCGTCTTTCAGTTTCTTGACGACGACCGGAATATCCTTGGCAGCGAATTCGGCGGACGAGACGGCGAGCGCCGCGATGGGTGGCGAACCAATGGGAACTCCCAACGACACTTGGCCGTTTGGAAAGACCATCTGAGTGTAACCCTGTTTTCGAATGCGTTGAAAGTTGATCGCCAAGGTTCCATTTCCACGCGCGATGCCTTCGAGATTTTCGTCGCTCGGACGATGTGCGAGCAACACGACCCCCGCGCTGGACTTTTCGGCCGGCCACAATGCGTGCCGGCCAATCGCTTCTTCAAATGTGTGCCATGGGCGCGCATGAAACAGGAAGCAGACTTGACCCTGCCACAACACGCCCAACGCCACCGTCAGTTTCGGATCCCGTAATTCTTTGAGCACAGGAAGAGCCGCCGTCAACAGGCGCGACCCTTTGAGGCTTTGAGCCGCAAGCACGTGAACGCCCGGTCCCGGGCGATATTTGCGCTGGGCCGTCTTCTCGGCAAACCCAAGAAACGCGAGCGTGCCCAGCAGCCGATTGACGCGCGTGTGTTCCATCTCAAGCATGG
>JBAXUS010000305.1:0-5613 GCA_037129555.1 Planctomycetota bacterium | reverse complement strand
ATATAACTCAATATATATTCAAGGTTTATCTGGATTATTGATCCGCCAAACCGCCGATTTGTGGCGGTGTTTGTGGCGGTTTGTGGCGGGGGATACTCTGACGGAGTCCCTCACGTGAGCAAAATTAAAAAGTCGGCGTCCTTCCGCGTAGGTAAAGTCAAGGCGTATCAGAGAAGCAAAATCTGGTATCTGTGTTATTTCGAAAACGGTCTGCGCCGGCGTCCACGCGTGGGTGCCGATCACGATCTTGCCAAGCAGATGGCTGCGCAGATCAACGCTCAACTCGAAATCGGCGCGCCAGCGCTGCTCAGCTTTGAAAACATTTCAATCCCCAACCTGCGACTGCGCTGGCTACAACAGCACGAGCAAGTTCTGCGATCATCGATCCAGACGATCCGTCGCTACCGGGCCGCGACCGAGCATCTTCTGACGTTTGTTTCGACCGTGACACCCATTCGCCACGCATCCCAATTCCGTGTCACTCACGCGGAAGAGTTTACCGGGTATCTGCGCGCGCTGAAAGTCTCGCCCAACGGCCACGCGAACAGTGAGCGGCGGCCCTTGCTCGACAAGGGAATCAAATTCATCCTCGAAACATGCCGGGCGCTTTTCACATACGCAGGCAAACGGCGGCATTTGTCGCCCTATGCCGGCAATCCGTTCAGCGAAATGGGTCTCGCGAGGATTCCGATTGAGAATCAACGCACAAAAGCGCTCCTGACCGCTGAACAGGAACTGGAATTTCTGTCCGCATGCGATGCGTGGCAACTGCCGATCTTCTTGACGCTGATGTTGACCGGTATGCGGCCCGGCGAACTGGCGCACTTGATGTTCACTGACTTCGATTCGAGCAGTCAAACGCTGAAAATCCACAATCGCCCCAAGCTCGGCTGGCAAGTGAAGACACGCAACGAACGCGAAATCCCCCTCGCGCCCGAATTGTGTGGCGTTCTGTGCCGTATGAACGCCAGTTCGTCAGGAACGCTCTTTTTCCGGCGGAAATTTTCGACCGGAATTACGCCGCCCCTCGCTGGTCTCTCAGAACCAGCGCTGCTGAGCGAATTAAATCTCCGAATCAGCCAACAAGAGACGCACGGTGATACTTCTGCGGCACGAATCAGGCATCTGACTGCATGTCAGACCATCTGGCGTGACTGCGGCATTGTGGAACCCGATCGGATTCGAATGGAATTTATGCGCGTCACGAAAAAGATCGGCTGTCCGCAGTTCACCGAACCCAAAATCCTGCGCCACATGTTCGCCACAGCACTACAAGACGCCAATGTGGATCCTCTTATCCGCAATGAACTCATGGGACATTCGCCGGAAGGTATCCACGGGGCGCTGGGTATGACCGCTGTGTACACGCACACGCGCCCGGAGACGCGACGGCAGCAATTGCTCGCCGCTTTGGAACTGCGTCCGGCCATGAAGTTCCTCCGTCAGCAAATTCAACCTGCAGGCAGCTAAATATCTGAGAGAAATGCGGTATAATAAGATGTTATTGTATTGTTGAAGGCCGTTTGTTTATTAATGCATTAGCACAGCTAAATTTCGGCTGTTTTTGCGGTATAATATAATGTTAGGGTAGTCTGCTATGCCCGTCCATAAAACACCTGTTTTTCAGCGATAGTCCTGCTCATTTACGTTTTTCGACTGCGAAACGACCCCGTTGTGACATCCGAAAATTCAACATTTCCCCTATGAAACCGCGAGTCATATGTCTCAAAGCGGTCCCATTCGGACGGTATTTTTTCATTTTTCAGGATGCGCGGATGCCTAGCCAACGAGCAGTGGTGGTCATTGCTTGCTGTCCGGACTAGCGCTTCCATAGAAGGAGGCTCTCATGCCCGTCAGCGGTTCAGAATCCGAAGCTGAGATCGCCCGATTAGCGAAGCTTGTGGCCGATGGCGAGATCCGATTTCCTCAGGATCTGACGCCAAAAGCCGAAGCGAAACTCGCCGAATCGGTGCGCTCCCTGCAACGGAAAAAAAGCGTGTCGTTTATCGCCCGCCAAATTGCGCTGGCGATTCACGACAAACGCCTGGAACGAGGTGAAGACACATGATTCAAACCAAGTTCGATCCGACTAAGCCAATACGTTACGTCATGTATGGCAGAATGTCGAGCGACCAGCAGAACCCCCGGAGTCCCGATCAGCAGTACGATGAAATTGAACGAACGCTGAAGCGCAACGGCTATTCCTGGGTGCCTTGCGGAAAATTCCGTGACGATGGGCTCAGCGGTCGCAAGATGAGCAATCGCCCGTCGTTCATGCAGATGATGGACGACATCAAATCCGGACGATTGAGTGCCGACGCAATTCTTGTCGATTCGTTCGAGCGCTTTGGCCGCATGCGCGATGTCGACAATGTCCGCCAGAACCTGCTCACGAAATTTGGCGTGATGGTGCTGACAGCGGATTCCAATTTCACCGATCCCACATCGGTGCCGGGCAAAGCACTGGGCTTTGTTGAAAGCTTCCGCGCGACTCAAGACGCCCACGTCAAAGCCCACAACGTCCTGCGCGGGAAGCGCGATATTGTCAGCCAGAAATACTGGCCCGGCGGTCCCAAGCCGATGGGCTACAAGCTGGAAAGTGTGACGCGCGAGTGCGACGGTCGAACCGAAATCATTGGCAGCCGCCTCGTGTCTGATCCGCAGTGGGCACCGGTGGTTCGTGAAGTTTTTGATATGGCCGACACGCTCGGCCTTGGTTCAAACCGCATCGCACAAACGCTCAACAAGCGTAGCGATTTAGTCCAACAGGCGCGCGCCCGCCGCTTCCATTCCGACACGATTGGCCGCATTCTTTCCAACCCGATCTACAAGGGCGTGATGGTGTTTGGCCGCGTGGCGACGGATATTGTCGACGACCGCAAAGTCACGGTCCGCAACGCGGCAGAAGAACATTTCATCGTGAAAGATTTCTGCGAACCGCTGATCACGCTGGAACAATGGGATCGCGTCAACGCGGTGCGTTCCGAGCGCGGCGCGAGTATCAAGCGCCTGCGAGGTCGCAACAAATCGAACAAACAATTCCAGGCGCTTGCGCCGGGAATGATCTTGAAATTCCCACTCTCAGGCTTGGTCCGCTGCGGCGTCTGCGGTGCATCAATGCGCCCGAATCAGGGTGGCGGAACGAGCAAACGCGGTCGGCGCTTTGTGTACTACATGTGTCCGAGCCATCACCACGGCAGCTGCACCAACCCGTTGTACTGTCCGGAGGATTGGCTGCGTGAATCCGTCTTGAGTGCGTTGCGCAACCGCCTGTTTCTCGCTCCCGGCACACCCGGCGAAATCCCTGCGTGGTTTCCCGAACTCGTCGCTGAAGTCGACAACTGCCTGGAAGAACTCGCGCAATCCAAGCAGAGCAACGCACGCCCGGCTCTCGAACAGGAACTGAAGGACATCGAGAGCAAGATCAAAGGTTGGACGTTGTCGTTTGGAGATCCCAACCTTCCCACGGCCATGCGCGGAGTCCTGATGGAGCAGTCGAAATCTGCGTTTGAACGCCGCGAACTGATTGCGCGTGAACTGGCGCAGATCGACAACCTCAAGGAAATCGTGAAACGCGAATTGAACCCGAAACGCGTGCTGGACTGTTTGCAGCAACTCGCGACAGTCATGGCCGGAAGCAATCCGACGCAGTTGAACCACGAACTGTCGCGCCACATCGATCGCATCGAAGTATTTCCGGATCGCCGCGTCGTGATGCGCACGTGTCGTTTGGGTGTGTTCGAGGGCTTGGATTTCGTGCTGTCAAACGTCACCGGCAGCGCTGTTCGCGCCGCCGCTTCTGAGGAAACCCAGGACTCGGGCGTGCAACGCATCAAACCGCGTTTGCGCGTCAAATTGAATGTGGATACTGGTGGGCATTTCGGCACCGCATCGTCCACGGGCTCACGACGGATCGAAGACCCGGAGCAGTTTGCGGACTTCGATGAGCAGTGGTTCTGGGTGGATCATTTCCAGATGCCCGACAACCGATGTTGGTCCGAAGAGAATGCGGATCAGGTTGCCCGTGTCCGCGCGGAGGAGGGGCAGTCGCTGGCGAAGTTGGCCAAGCGATTCGGCGTGAGTATCCCAACGATCAGGCGGGCGTTGCGTATCGCTGGCGCACGACTGACGATGGCAGCCCTAAATTAATCGCGAAAATGCGGTATAATACGATGCTCAGGTCGTTGCATTCAGGACGTTTTAAGTCACGCAAAAAGACAATGGCCGCTGCGAATTCTGCAGCGGCCATTTTTGTTTTGATCGTCGTTCGTTCATCGCGGCACTTGGGCCTGCCGGTGTATTCACAAGCCGCCACTTATTTCGGAGAAACAATCATGAGTACCCTTGCGTTGAACCGATTCCCACTGCAGCATTGGATCATCGGTGAAATCTCCGGAGGGTTAAAAGACTGACGCAAAATGGGAAAACGCACAGTCCACATCATTTCGTCCGCGCGGCTCAATCGAGCCTTATTAAAGGTTACGGGTGAGTTGCGCAGCCATGGACTTTGGGACGCTCGACTGAGAAATGTACCGATCATTCTTGTGCCTGCTGGCATTGCATATGGCTGGCATAGGTACGGGGGCAACGGTGAAATCTGCATCCCACGGGTTTCACTTTTAAAGCTGCACGATTTTTTCACGGGGAGCTACACCAGCCTCGCCGATGTTCTCCGTCACGAATTTGGTCACGCCGTTGCCGACACGCATCGGGGCCTATTTCGCTCCCGGCAATTTACGACAGCGTTTGGCGGGTGCCACGAATCGAATGTCAGATCGAAATACGACCCGGAGATACATATCAGCCGTTACTCCACAACAAACCCCAGTGAAGATTTCGCTGAAAACTTCATGTGCTTCATTCGCCGTCGGGGGATTTTGTCATTGAAGCACTCCACATCCGCCATCCGCCGAAAATGGCGATTCATTCACGCGCTCTGCCGTTCAATTCGATGTTGCAGCGCACGTTGGTAACGCAGCCATGCTTTTAACCCGCAGGCCCAGCTAAATTTCAGTCGTTTTTGCGGTATAATACTATGAGCAAGGCTTGCTCTCTTCCCATCCAAACTTGCCTGAATCCCATTCGATTTCTAATCCGCCTATGCGGCACTATTCCTTTGCGCGCCTTGCAATCAATTGGCACCGGCGCTTTGGGGGCGTGTCGGTGTCTTTTTCGACCGCCCTCTTTTGGGAGAATTCAATCATGAGTGTCCGTGCCCTGAACCGCATCTCGCCCCGTCGGCGGGATTTGATCTTTGGCGAAATCTGCGATCTGGTTCGAGAAAGCGCTGGGATCGACCGGTCGTTGCAGGCCAGCGTCGGAGAAGAATTCGGAGTCGATGAGACCCTCGAAGAAATCGTGAAACTGCTGCGCTCAGAATTCCGCCGCGTGGAAAAGCGCCGCGCCAAGTGCGCCGCGTAATTGACTCTGTTCGTCCCGCAATATCAGCGCGCAAATCTTTAAATTTTCTGCCGCGCTGTGTAGCGCGGCGGCATTTTCGTTCCCATTTTTAAGGAGGCCAAACATGGCCGTCACCGTTCGTCACGGCGTGAATCAACTCACGCTCAACACCCTGGCCGGAAAGACCGTCGCGGAAGTCCGCAGCGAAGTCGC
>JBAXUS010000304.1:0-5653 GCA_037129555.1 Planctomycetota bacterium | reverse complement strand
AACGCGAGCGTGCCCAGCAGCCGATTGACGCGCGTGTGTTCCATCTCAAGCATGGTCGCAAGTTCACGGCTGCCAATCGGTCGCCCCGCCGAGACGAGGACCTGAAGGACATTGAGACCGGAGATCAAACTTTGATTAGGCTGCGCTGGAAGCATGGTGCTATATTAGCAATGCATTAAAGCGCGGTCAACTAAAATTGTTGCAGCAAAAACTGTTTCGGTAGCGACATATTTGTCATGGTAACTCCAAACGCAAAGAACTCTCGGACCGCAGTCCATGGCGCTTCAGATGAGCGGAATCAACTGGCCGGGCTGGACGAGCTCAGCTTTTACGTGGCGCGTGTGTACTACAACTTTCTCGCGCTGCTTGAACGCTCGCTGGTCGAAGCGGAATTGGATGAGCATCTGCGCCCCGGAATGGGCCTGATCCTACAAGCACTCTATGAAAAAGACAATCTGATCATCAAAGAGATCGCGCAATTTACGCGGCTCTCGCATTCCACTCTGACGGGCATGTTGGACAAGATGGAGAAGGCCGGAATCGTCAAGCGCGCGGCGGATCCGTCGGATGGCCGGGCGGTTCGCATCCGCTTGACAGCGCTGGGCAAATCGTTGGAGCAACGCTTTGCGCGCATGAACAAGCGGCTGAACGCGGTATTGGCGGCGGGACTTTCCGAAGACGACGTGCGCAACGCCAAGCACCTCGTCAGCCGAATGATTGAAAATATGAAGACGATTGAAAAGACGGCTCCCGTCGAGTCAGCTCGTGGAAAGAGCACAACCAGCTGAAAGCGTATTGGGTTAAAGGAGATGATGAAAAATGCGCATTGAACTTTATGTGATCGCGGCCATTCTGATTTTCGCACTGCCGTTGGTTTACGCGGGACAAGCGGGTGGGCCGGGTGGCCAGGGCGGGCCTCGGGGGGCGCAAGTGCCGGAAGGCGCGAAGGTCGAACGCGATCTGGCTTATGCGGGAGACAGCGACCGCAAGCACAAACTGGATTTGTATCTGCCTGAGAAAATCGACGCGCCGCTGCCTTTGTTAATCTGCATTCACGGCGGCGGTTGGGCGATGGGAGACAAGGCTGGCGGCAGTCCGTTGATTGCATTTACCAAGGATGGCTACGCGGTCGCCGTAATCAGTTACAGACTCAGCGACCAGGCAAAATTTCCCGCGCAGATTCAAGACTGCAAAGCGGCTGTGCGCTGGCTGCGCGCCAATGCCGCGAAGTATAAAATTGATCCCGATTGTTTCGGCACGTGGGGCGGATCGGCGGGCGGACATCTCTCCGCGCTGACCGGCACGTCGGGTGGCTCGAAAGAGTTCGAGCCCATTGGCGGCAACGCGGAAGTCTCCGATCGCGTACAAGCCGTCTGCGATCTGTTCGGCCCCACCGATCTGCTGAAGATGAACGAACAATCCAACGGTCGCGGCCCGATCAAACACGACGGCGCACGCTCGCCGGAGAGTATGTTGATCGGCGGGCCGATTCAAGATAACAAGGAAAAGACCGAACGCGCTAATCCGATCAAATACATAACCAAAGAGTGCCCACCGTTCTTGATCATGCACGGCCTCAACGACGACATGGTGCCGATTGGCCAGAGCGAGATGCTGCTCGAAGCGTTGAAAAAACAGGGCACCGAAGCGACGCTGCTCAAGATCCGCGCCGGACACGGTGGCCCGGAGTTCAGCCAGCCGGCCAATTTGAAAATCATCCGGGAGTTTTTCGACAAGCATTTAAAAAAGACAGGCGCGACGAAGGACGCCGGCACGCGAGAAAATGAATCCAAGACTCCCGCTCCAGCGGCGGAAAAAAAGGACGATACGAGCACCGCCACGGCCAAGACACTGGAACCTGTTGCGCCGAAGAAGGACGAGCCTACACCTGGCGAGCTGCGCATCGGCGAACGCAAGGCCGACGCGCCGCAGCGTCCGGAAATGCCGGGGAGAGACGGGCCTCCCAATCGACAAACGCGTCCTGGCGAAAATCCAGGTGGAAACAGCGCAGGCAATCGACCGTCTCCTTGGGGCTCGCCCGTGCGGATCGGCGGCGACGCAGCGAACATGAAAGCAATTGAATACAAGCAGGTTGATCCGCAGCCCCTGCATATGTGGGTGTTCTATCCTGAAGGCTGGAAGGCCACGGACGCGCGGGCTGGAATAGTGTTCTTCTGCGGCGGCGCGTGGTCGCATGCGGATCACAACGAATTCGTGCCGTGGGCCCGATATCTGGCTTCGCGCGGAATGGTGGCGGGCGTGGCGGAGTATCGTCCCAAGGGCGCGCTGACGTGCGGCGAAGACGCGACCAGTGCCGTGCGCTGGTTTCGCGCACACTGTACCGAATTGGGTGTCGATCCCAACATGATTGGCGCGTCGGGTGGCTCCGCCGGCGGGCAGATGGCCGCGTTTACCGCGCTGTGTGAGCCACGCAACGCGGCCAATGAAAACACAACGATTTCGGCCAAACCAAATGTGCTGGTGCTCTTCGATGCCGTTTTGGACATGAAGGCCGAGCGCGCTGCGGAAAGACTATCCGCTCCGGACAAAATGGCGCTCTCGCCGATTGATCACATGGCTAACGATTCCGTGCCGACGTTATTGTTCTATGGCTCGGAATGCCCGTTCGTCGGACAGGCGCGCGCATTCCTTGCCAAGTCCAAAACGCTGGGCAATTCGGTGCAACTTTACACCGCTCCCGGTAGCAACCACACGTACTACTTCCGCCCGCCGTGGCGCCAGTTGACATTTACGCTTATGGATGAGTTTCTGGTTGCGCGAGGGTTCTTGAAGGCCGGTGCTCCGACACCGAAAGTAGAGACGGACGTGAAACACACGAACGAGAATAACTGACGGACGACACGCTTTAGAGAAAGTCGTGAGACGAGATTTTCAGAGCAGAGCGTCGTCTGTAATGGTTTTCTTTTTCGTTCGTTATCGAAAGTTCACCAGGTAGCGATTACCGGGGTATTCTGCAGCATGGTAAAAACAGCGCTGCTCCTCGCGCTTTTAATGGGCTCCATTGCCTTCGCCGAAGAAGCGCCAGCGGTAACCGTGGCCGCTCTCAAGCGCACGGATGGCCGCGAAGCGTTTCGGGTGAGCGATGGCAAAACTGAGGCCGTGGTGGTTCCGTCGCTGGGACGTGTCATGCAGTATGGCCCGGTGGGCGGAGCGAATTGGTTGTGGATCGCGCCGGCGGATAAAGTGGATATGAACGGATGGAAGAACTTCGGCGGCGAAAAGGTATGGGTTTCCCCGCAAAGTACGTGGCCGGCATATATCGGAAGGCCTTTTCCGCCCGATGAATCGTGGGAAAGCGGACATGAGGCGCGGGTGCTGGACAATCCGCCGCGCTTACAAACGACGAGTCCCGTGTCGAAATGCGGCGTCAGGATCATCCGCGAGTTCTCGTTCAACGGCAGCGGAGAATTCGTGACCTCGACAACATTGGAAAAAATGGACGACACGCCGCTCATCGCAGGAGCTTGGACAGTAACGCAGATTCCGCCGCCCGATGCGGTGTTTCTGCCCACCAGTGAAGCCAGCGTGTACAAAAACAACGTCTATAAATGGAGCCGCAAAACCGTCGGAAACATTACCAACGTGACACCATCCTTGATTCGCGTCATCCCCACGACCGGTGGCGCGTACAAGATCGGCGTGGACGCGCCGGTTGCGGCCATTGCGGCAGTGCGCAATGGCGTGGTGCTGCTCCAGCGCACCGAACGAACGGACGGAAAATACCCCGACGGCCCGGAGGAGTCGGGCTTTCCCGTCGAACTCTTCGATCTCGGCCAGGCCGACCGGCACTACCTCGAACTGGAATTGCTCTCGCCTGTTTCTCCGATGGCCAAGGGCAAGCGCATCACGTTCACTGTGCGGTGGAGCCTGCATTCAATGCCTTCGCAGGACGTCGAGTCTGCTGAGACGAGTCAATCCATTGATACGTTATTTCGACCCCCAGAAGCAAACAGGGAGAGGCGATGATCATGAGGTTGACGTTTTTACTTGCATGGCTCATGTCCGTGGCAGCAGCGGGCGAAATTATCTTTCCGAATGATCCGCGCGCATTCATTGATGTCAAACGCGACTGTGGCGCGATCGGCGACGGGGTGGCGGATGACACGCAGGCATTGCAAACCGCAATCGAGCGCGGCAGTAAAAACCTCTTCATCTACCTGCCCAACGGCACGTACAGAATTTCACACACGCTGGTGTTCCGGAAGTCCGACAAGGGCAATGAGGGCTCCATGGTTGGCCCCTGGATTTTTGGTCAAGACCGCGACAAGACGATCATCAAATTGGCGGATGATGCCGCAGGTTTCGGCGATCCACAGAAACCGTTGGAAGCGATTCGAGGTCTCGCACGACCCGATGGTGCGAAGATGAATGCGGATTTTTTTGATCGTACGATTGTCAATCTGACGATCGACACCGGAAAAAACGCGGGCGCGGTCGGGATCAAGTTTTATTCGAACAACACCGGACTCATGCAGCAGGTTCGGGTGCGCGGGAACGGCGTGTGCGGCATTGATCTGGGATTCAACGATCAGAATGGCCCCCTGCTGATTCAAGATGTGGAAATCGAGGGCTTTGTCATGGGCATTCGCACCGCCCATATCCTGAACGCGCAGACGCTTTCGCGGGTGACAATTCGCGCGCGCGAGGTGGGTTTGTTTCATCGCGGACAGGTGCTGGCTGTCGAGGGTCTTCATGTCATCGATGCGCCCTTGGCCGTTGACAGCGGCGGAAACGGCGTCCTCACGCTCGTTGATTGCAATCTCGAAGCGCCGGCAGGTGGCAAAGGCCCAGCGATCAAGCTGGAGAAGGGGACGTTGTATGCCGCAAGGTTGACGACAACGGGATATTCGCCGGCCATCGCGACCGTCGGCATCGAAGCGGGCGACGCCATTGGCCCCAACGTAGCGGAGTACAGTTCCAGCCCTGCAAAGGTTCTCGGCGACAACGTCCCCAGCAACGGTCTGCAACTGAAACCTGAACGTGAACCAGAAATCGCCATGTCCTCCAAGCCCGAGGATTGGGTCTGCGCGAATGATTTCGGCGCGAAGATTGGAGATAAGGAAGACGACGCACCGGCTTTTCAGAAGGCCATTGACGAAGCCGCCAGGAAGGGTGCCAGCACAGTCTACATCCTGCCGAGCAAAGGCGGCGATCCGAATTGGTACATCATGAAACAGGATGTCCGCGTGCATGGTTCGGTCCGGTGCATCACCGGGATCGGGCTGGTTCGGATTCTTGGCGGCGACAGCGGCGATCCAAAGTACCCGGAAAATCTCGCAAAGTTCATTGTTGATGACGATCCGCAGGCTTCCAAGACGGTGCTCTTTCAACATCTGCAAGTCTTTTCTCCCAGGCCCAGTTTCGGCATCGAAGTCAAATCTTCCAAACGAACGGTGGTCTGCAAAGCCACGGGAGGCACGGTTATCGCGCGGCCGAACACCACGGTCTTCATGACCAACTGCGTCGGACATTGTTATCAGGAGGCCGGATCAAAAGTTTGGATGCGCCAATGGAACACCGAGCGCGGCCCAGAAAAAGTTCAGATCAACACGCGCAACGATGGCGGACAACTCTGGATACTATTGACTCGCGCACAGCCAAAGCGGCTATCTAAACTAATTAAGGAGTGGAA
>JBAXUS010000303.1:0-5671 GCA_037129555.1 Planctomycetota bacterium | reverse complement strand
CACTCCTTAATTAGTTTAGATAGCCGCTTTGGCTGTGCGCGAGTCAATAACTCCACTTGTTTAACAAAATATAACTACACCACAGACAGGTGTAACACTAACAATCCGAAAAAGTCTCGGGAAGTAAAGTAAATATTTGGTTTTGAGGGCTGCGAACAATTTACTTTTTGAACCTGTTATCTTGACTTCAGCGCCAGCGGGATTATTTTGTATGCATGAGAACTGAATTTGAAGCAATCTTCAAACTTGGGCGCGCCGAAAAGCTTCAACTCGTTGAAGACTTATGGGACAGCATTACCCCCGAAGAATCTGTACCGCCCGTTTCAGATGCTCTCCGCAACGAGCTCACGCGGCGCAAACAACATTTCGACGCGAATCCTGAATCAGGGCGAACGTGGGAACAAGTTAAGGCGAGAGCGCGCCGACAAGATGATTGAATCCGTTCTGTTTACGTCTGACGCTGATGATGACATAGCCGAAGCGTTTAAATGGTACGAACAACGCGGAACCGGCCTTGGAGAAGATTTCCTGCGCCGCATTGACGCGTGTGTCTCGGGCATCAAGCGGTATCCAACGGCAAATCGAGTGGTGTTTGATACGTTTCGACGTGCTCATGTCCGCCGGTTTCCATTTGAAATCTACTACGAAATTAACGCGGAAAAAGTCATCATTCACTACGTCTTTCACACGGCCCAACATCCGCAGAAATGGCGGGATCGGCTGACGCATCCCAGGAAAAATTGAACGCGATGCCGAGCCTCCTTCAAATTCTCTATCACTCTGGCGGCGTCATTGCCGTCAACAAGCCGCCTGGTCTAGCGGTGCATGCGGCTCCGGGGCCAGGTGGTTCGGTGTTGAAAGAGCTCATCGATCAGACGGGTTTGAGCGATCTCACGCCTGTGCACCGTCTCGATAAAGATGCCAGCGGGGTGCTGGTTTTTGCGGAAACAAAATCACTTGCGGCGGAGATTCAACGCACGTGGGAGCAATCGGAAAAAACGTATCTGGCGCTGTGCGATGGGACGCCGTCATCCCAAGCAGGTATCATCGATGCGCCCATTTTAGAGCACCAAACCGGGAAGCCGGAGCGTTTGCGCAACGCGGTGCGGTGGTATGAATCGCAGCATCCCGGCGTGATCCTTCCACCTCTGCCGGTGCCTAAAACCAGTGCGGTTCATCCGGCCGGTCGTTCGAGCCAGACGGCGTATACAACGCGTGAATCGTTCGGATCATTTTCGCTTGTTGAAACCCGTCCGCATCAAGGTCGCATGCACCACATCCGCGTCCATCTCGCTCACATCGGACATCCGCTGGCAGTTGATCCACTCTATGGAAAACGATCGGTATTGACAGAACGCGATGTCGGTGGCCTGAGCGACTCGATTCTGTTGAATCGTCTTCCGCTTCACGCGGCGCGACTGACGTTTTCAGTCGCGTCGGAGCGCATCACCCTTGAGGCTGCGCTGCCCCAGGACATCGAAGCCACGCTTGCTTTTCTACGCGTGTTGCGCTCGTAAAAATAATACGAAACGCGTGGCTTCAGTTTGTCTGGAGCAACACTTTCTGTTCCATCAACGCGTCCACTTTGTGGCAGAACGCTTTGAATGCTTCGTAGTCCTTGACTGGGATGCGCGTCGTTGGCATTTCGAAGAATTCGTCGATGATCAGCGTGTCACCATTTTGTTTTAGCGTACGGATGTAGACGCCGAACGAGTTCTCAATCTTCTGCGGCTCGGGCAGCGACGCGATTTTCAGGCCGGGTTCAAAGTGGTAGGTGATCACCGTCTTTCGCGCCCATGGGACGTAGAGTTCAATGTCGTGCGTTCGCCGTGCATCGGTTGCGTAGCGTCCGGTCAAGTTGACGGGTTCGAAGACGGATGGAAACGTCAACCGGTCGCCGCTGCGTGATCCCAGATTCGGCACCGCTAATTCCATTTCGCTCCACGCTGGGCCCTGATTGAGCGGATCGGATGAACCCAACTTTTTCAGTTCCGCACCATTGAAGCGCCGCGCGGCAAGGTCTTTCATACCGCTTTTGAATTTACCCGGCGTCTCTATCGACTCGCGCAACATCGGCGCGAACTGACCGCTGCGCGTGTCGCGCACGGTCAACGTCGCGGAACCATTCTTCGCGACTTTCACATCGTAATTCTGCTCGATCAAATTATCGGTGCCTTTGCTCTGCGGAATTTTCATGAATTTCCCGCCTTCCGGCCCCGCGACCATGACCAGCGCTCCGCGATCCGACGACGGCACTTCGCCCAGTCGGAAGAAATCCGTCGTGCCGTCGATCCAATAATCTTTACCATCCACGCTCGGAACGTACGCGATGCAATGATTGTAAAGATTCGGCATCGGCAATGTGTCAGGGGCCAGTGCGCCGGAATCGACGGTTCGGATCAGGACGAGTTTGCAGTCAATATCGACGACCTTCAGCATCGCCGTGATCAGCGTCGCGGTGTCTTTGCAATCGCCGTAAAGCGCTTTGTACGACTCCGTCGCTTTGTGCGGCTTGTACCCGTTGCGCCCGAATTCGATGCCGAGATAGCGAATTTTTCGGATCACCCAATCGTGAATCACTTGCAGCTTTTCGGTCTGCGTTTTGCAATCCTTCGTCATCTCTTTGATGTCGTTGCGCATCTCGTCGTTGACGACGACTTGTTCTTTGGCGAGATTCCAGAACCACGTGCCGACTTCCTGCCACGAGGCCATCGTCGAGACTTGAACTTGGGGCAGCGAATCGACGACCGGCGGCATCGCGAATTCATGTTCGACTCCGGGCAATTCCTTCGTCTCCCATTTCAACACTTCGCGGTTTGCGTCCTTTGATTGGAGCCGTTGCAATGGAGTCTTGGTATTGAGCGTGTGCGTCTGGACCGCGAGCGTCTTCGGGTAGTCGAGGACGTACTCCGAACGCATCGAGGGGTGACCGTCGTTGAAATAGAAACTGTCCGAGAAGTAGTCGCCGTAAATGTTGTCGCCGGAGTCGCGGATCGTGTATTGGAAGTCGATGATGCTGCCGGGTTCGAGGTTATTGAAGGTCACGTGCTTGAGATGATGCTCGTCGTAGATGAGCGTTTGGACGCCCATCGCGGCGCTGGTTGAGCGGTCGTTGATTACGGCACGTGCGAGCTCGCGGCCGTCGGGTGTGATCACCGCCGCGCGCAGAATGTCCACGGTCTGCCGCCCCGGTTCGTAATAGATGTAGTGCTGGTTTAGATCGCGCACTCCCGCCGGTCGCAGCACTTTTCCGACGATATGAATCATGCGGCTGGTGCTGCCGTTCGGATTGACGCGGATGACTTCCTGATTCAGAATTTTGACGATATTGTCTTTGCTGAATTGACCGGCTTTGGGCAGCGCGAGGTCTTTGAGCGCGATGTCGTACGGAGCAAAAAACTGGCGATCCACGCTACCGCCGGTGTCGAGCAACGCGAGGTAATCTTTGACTTGCGGCGCATTCGGTTTGACCGTCAGCGCCTTCTTGAAAAGGTCTGCGGCTTCAGCGGTCTTGCCTTCGCGCAATTGATGTTCGGCCAACGCCGAGAGAACGTCGGGATTTTCCGGTGCCCAGTTGCGTGCGACGGCGAAGAGTTGTCCGGAGCGCTTCGCATCGCCCGCTCGCCGGAATTCATTGGCGGCGATGAGTGTTTGATTCGCGTCAAACGGCAGCGCTGTGAGGCTTGCGGAGGAGAGCGTGGCGGCGTCGGTGTCTTTGCCGAGGCGGATCAAGTCCTCGACGCGAATCTGCCGTATGCGCGCGTTGCCGCCGCAGAATTGCATCGCTTTTTCAATCGTCTCGCGGCGTAGTGTTCGGGAGTCTTCGAGTTCCGCGCGGCGAATCCAGCCTTCAGCCAAATAGGGGTGGGCCTGAGTGAATGCGGAAAGAATGCGCCAGGCTTCAGCGCGTTCGCTTTTGCCACTCGAACCGCCGGAGCTTTGAACGCCTGAGAAGGAGCGGTCGATGCCGCTGATTTCGTCGGCAAGAACCAGCGCGGACATACCGGATCGTTCGACACCGTAGAGGTTCCACGCCTTGCGCGCGTAGTCTTCAGCGGCGATGTGCGTGTGGCTTTCGTGGGCGAGATAGGCGAGTGATTCGAGGGCGCACGGCAAATCAGGCTGAGCCGCGTATGCCGCTTCAGCTGCGAGACGCGCTTCGTTATTGTCGTCTGAAATCGACGCGAGGTCGATCTTGAACATCGGATTTTTGGGTGAGAGTGAGATCGCTTTGCGCAGCAATTTCTCGGGTGAAATACTATCGCCTGACGAATTGTTTTTTTCGCTGAGCTTGCGCATGTCCATCACGCCGCCGAGCAGCGCCAGCGCAAACGCATCGCCGGGATGATTTTTGACGAGCACAGAAAGCGCGCGGACGATGCCGAGATCAGCGGTTGTAAATTGCGCGTCATCGACTTTCGGTGCGGGGGATTTATCGTCTTTCCATTCGGCCAGAGCTTTCGACGAATTGTCGTACGTGATCCCGGCGAGCGCGCCTCCTTTAAGGTCGCACAAGCGGACGGAGAATGCCCATTGCGTTTCTTCGACGACGGCGGATTTGACGAGGATTAGATTCCAGCCTTTGCGCAGAGCAACGGGCGCGGTGACTTTGTCGCGGCCGAAATCGTTGTACTCATCGACGCGTCCGGCGGCGACTCCGTTGACCCAGACGGCGAGTGCGCCCGCGCATCCGGCGCGGAGAACAGCGGACTGTTCGCGTTCGGATTTGACGAGAGTGACGGCGTAGGCGCTGACGTGAATGTGCGGCTCAAAAATTTCGGATGGAATCACGCGCCCGTCATAGGCGTGCGTGTCGAGCGCGGACCACGTTACGCGGCGGTTGCGGCCTTCGCAGGACTTCTCGAAATTGATGTCCTTCTCGGGGTCTTGAACTTGCGTGAAGCCGGCTTTGTCGCGATTGTCAAACGGGCCGATCAGTGTCCATTTGTCGATAAATTTGATCGTCGCGGTGACGTTGATGGCCTCGGAATAGTTGCCACGTTGGATGTGCCAATCGCCGACACATTCGCGGAGAATGTCGCGGGTGTGCGGGCTGAGTTTTTGGGTGTCGTTGAGCAAATTCAAAAAAGGCGCGGGGTCTTTGCTGAATGCTGCGACATTGAAAGCGTCTTCGACGGCCAATTCAGCGAGCGGCGATTGCCCGCCTGCGACGATGGCTTTGCAGCGAAATTCGAGCGACTTCTGAAATTCATTGCGCGCACCGGCCAGCATGGCGGCACCTTGTAGAGCGCCGATGTCGTTGGGATTCGATTTTAATATGGCGTTGAAAATCGCGTCCGCGCCCGACAGGTCACCTGCGTTGATCAAGGCGTGACCGCGCACTGTTTCCGGCGAGGGTTCGGTACCCCACAATTTAAGGACGTGTACAGGATTCGTTTGGGCGGCGCGAAGATGTGTTGCGCACGTTAATACAACGAAACAGGAGAGTACGGTGGGCAGAACGCGGGAGAGATTTGCGCGAGTGGCATGCGAGAAGGCCTGCATCGACGATCCTCTTATTAATGGTGTGGGCGAACGCATCGAAAGACGTCAGAAAAGATAACCGACAAGTGGAGCGTGAAGTAGCGAAAAAAGCGCACCGCCAGGGAAATGGGTGCATCACCGGACTTGCAGTTGCCGTTCCCTCTCCCCTTGAGGGAGAGGGCGGACG
>JBAXUS010000302.1:0-5707 GCA_037129555.1 Planctomycetota bacterium | reverse complement strand
ATCAACGGCAACCACATTGCCCTTGAACTCGGGCATGTCGGCCGGTGCAGCCATGGCTTTGCGGAAATTCACATTCTTATCACCGTCAACACCCAGCACGCCGATCACGAATGGCATCTTCGGAGCTGACAGGTCTTTGCGCACATCGCGGATGAAGTGTGCCAACAGGCGCGAGTATTCATCATAGTTCCCATTGGGATAAGTAGTCCCATCCACCAGGTCGTTGAAACCCTGAAGCCAGACAAAGCCAGCCAGTTCAAAGCCAGCTTTCTCGTCATATTCCGGACAAACCCGCTTGGGGTCTGCCAGCACCTTTTTAACATGGTCGATCATCATTCGGTAAAACACACCTGAGGCGGCATCCTTTTTATCCTGCCACGCTTTCCGATCCTCGAGTTTGGGAACCCCGTGGGCACCCTGGGGATGTTTGTCCCACACGTCCTGGATCTCCTTGGGCAGCTTGTATTGTCCAGCGCTCGGCGAACGGAATTCGGTGTTGAGTGACCTACCGCCCCAAGCGGTCTTGATAATCAGAATGGGCTGCTTCAGCTCTTTCTCCATATAGATTCCGAAGGTGAACTCGGGACCGATCTTACTACTTATCTTCGTGGGTTGACTTCCACGTTCGCCAAAGCCGGCGGTCAACTTGCCCAGACCCTCGCCATTCGCACTGCCATCATAAGGGCCGGTCAAATAGGACATCCAGACCTTGTCACATACCCGTGGAGTTCCATCGGGATTGCGCATTTCCTTGAGGATGGGTGCCGTCAGCGGATCCTTGCCGATGTAGTCAAAGGTACTGATCATCGCATGCCCCTCCATGTTGGACTGGCCCGACAGGATGAAGACTTTGAGCGGCTTCGCGTCCGCGCTGGTGGCGGAGACGCCAATCGCAATAAAACCAGCGACGAGTATGGTGAGTATGTAAGTTCTCATTGTGTTATTCCTTAGAGTTTGTCAGTTACGTTCACGTTGCTTCAGGGGCCGTTTGTTCGGTGTTCGCCATTCTTGGGTTATAAGGGGAGTGGGACTACTTGGCGTTTTCGTTAGGCGTTGGCATGAGTGCTCCGACTTCTTTGCGCCAGGCGATGAGTTTTGCGTGCAACTCCTTCGTGCGATCGGGTTCTTTTGCGGCGAGGTTGTTCTTTTCGCTGATGTCCTGCGGGATGTTGTAGAGTTCGAGCGCGCCGTCTTCGTACCACTCGATGAGTTTCCAATCGCCGTCGCGTATGGCTCCGTACGGTGCGCCGCCCTGGTTTCCGTAATGCGGGTAATGCCAGAAGAGGGGTTTGTCGCGTGATGTCGCTTCGCCTTTGAGCAACGGCACGAAACTCACGCTGTCTCGATGCTGCTCGGGTTTTGGTGGCAGGCCGGTGAGCTGAAGAAACGAAGCGTAGTAGTCGGTGCTGATCACCGGCACGTCGCAGATGCTGCCGGGTTTTGTGACGCCGGGCGCGACGACGATCATCGGTTCGCGGACGCCGCCTTCGTATGGCCAGCCTTTTCCGGCGCGCAAGGGAACATTCGACGTCGGATGGCCTTCGCTGGTTGAGAGGCCGCCGTTGTCGGACATGAAGACGATGATTGTTTTTTCGGCCAGGCCGTTCTTTTCCAGCGCGTCAAGGACGCGCCCGATACCGGAGTCGAGCTGCTCCATCATGGCCGCATAGATTGGATTATTTTGTACGAGCCGCACCTGCCGCTCACGCTCTTTTCCCCACTCGATCGCGGGTGCGCTCTCCGCTTTCTTCTTGTACTTGGCCACGAGATCCGCGCGCGCGCCGATGGGCGTGTGTACAGCCAGGAAAGGTAAAAACGCGAAGAACGGTTTGTCCTTGTGTGCGCCGATGAATTTGACGGCTTCGTTGACAATGCGATCGGTGGTTTTGGGATCGTCTTGATGGGGCGGGGGAGGTGTATCGGATTTAGGATACCAGAATTGATCGCCGCCTTTCTTGCCTTGGTCGCTGTTGGTCAATTCCTTGGGAAAGCCTTGCGCGCCGGGATAAAATTCACCGCCGCCGAGGTGCCATTTGCCTGCAAAAAAAGTCGCGTATCCGGCATCGCGCAGTGTCTCGGCGAGCGTCACTTCTTCCAACGGAAGATGCAAGGCGTTGGGAGCGGACTTGAGTTTGCCGGAGCGCATGCCGGGAATAAAATCGGTCACGCCAAAGCGCGGGGGATACTTCCCGGTCAGGATGCTTCCGCGCGTGGGCGAACAGACACAGCACGCGGCATATCCCTGGGTGAAACGCATGCCGCGAGTGGCGAGTGAATCAATGTGAGGCGTCTCGTAAAATGTTTTCGGATTGTACGCGCCGATGTCCATGTAGCCGAGATCGTCGGCGAGAATGAAGACGATGTTCTGCGGCTTCCGTTCATCGGCCGCGAAAATCGAACCGGCGACGCATGCGAATACGCACGCAGCTGCAATCAACATTTTCATCTGCGATCCTTTATGTTCAACAGTGCCTTTGAGACACCGTAATAACGGAGACGAGCACGAACCATTTCGGATTGCATTCATTCAACTAATTTCCCTGATCGAGTACTGATTGAGCGCGCTTTGGGCCGTGATTCTGCGGACGTATACAGCGTTGCAAGTCCGACACCCAACGTACTGAAAAAGATTCTTATTGACCCTACACCGCATCGTTCTACTTCCCATTCACTTTCTCCCCCTCCACCCATTTGAATTGAGCAAACAAAACCTTGGTGATGTCCGCGTCCGCTTTTGGTTTGAGGTGAATCGCGGTGACGCCCTTCCAACTCGTGAGTCGTTTTTGATTCGTTGGGTTGATGAGATTGTTCGCGGGGATGTGCATGTCCTGCCAGCGATCTTCGGCAGCGGTGATCTCAATCTCAGCAGCAAATGATCACGCTGGGTGGTTTGGTATTGCGCGATGAACTTAGAATTCGCCCTGATTTTCTGCCGGAGGTTTGGGTGGTTTGACGGCTGTTGCCGGCCGCATCGGCGCGGAATGAAAGTCCAGCTTAACCGGCTTTCCATCGGTAAACAAAAGCGCCGACGTAAATTCGAATCCGTCCGGCGTAGCCTTGTAACCGAAGGGCCCTGTTCCGTACGGGTCCACGGTGTTTGCTGCATCGGTTTCGCCATTCAATCGCATCACAATTCCTGCACGCAACATCGCCATGTTGCATGCTCCACGTTCCACGCTTGTTCGAACCCGCGAAATCGTCGGAAAAAACAATCGAGTCAGCGGTCCGGCGGTCGCTACTCTTTTCTCCAATGCCAATGCGGATATTTGGAAGTCCTTGTACGGCTCATCCACGATCTTTTCTAAATCGGAAAATAAGGCGTTCATTTCTGTGATTGCCGCTTTGAACATTTCCGGAGTAGACACGGCATCCGTTTGAGTAGCTTCGGTTCCAGCGAAGAGTTTTTTCAATTCCGCGAGGCCACCGCTCGCGACTTGACGTTCGCTCCACGTCACTATTTTGCGTTCAGACTGTATGACCGTTGACAAGTTTGGAGCCGGTGGACACTGATCGAGCGCTTTTTGTAATTTCGCCAGATCCTTTTTGTGCATGCGCGGAATCGCCGGTGCCAAGATCGTTTGGATGGCTATTTGCTCGATCGAGATGGCTACAAGTCTGGAGATCATCCCATCATCCTTGCCGACATTTCGAGACAACGCTAGGATGTCCAGCGCGTATTGAATACCCGCGTCGAAATGCCC
Source organism: Planctomycetota bacterium (assembly GCA_037129555.1). Lineage (GTDB taxonomy): Bacteria > Planctomycetota > SZUA-567 > H5-PLA8 > H5-PLA8 > JANXLS01. The sequence continues at coordinate 2,006 of JBAXUS010000302.1, read as the reverse complement.
TTTATCGAACTCCTCGCGCGCTGCAAGACACGCGGCGCGCGACAGCTCGCGCGATTTGCTGAGATGCGGCATCAGCGTTCCCGGACCATTCTGGTCCCAATCGGTGCCCCAATCGCACTGCGGAATACTCGCGGCGAGATGCAAGAGTTTCAGCGGCAGGGCCAGACGTTCGACGAGAAGTGTCCGTTGTTCTCCCTGCGCCGCTTCTCCTGGCCGATCAATCAATTTATGATCTTCTGGCGAGAATTCGCCCATGAGCGAAAACGCCTGCCAATATCGCAACGCAGCGTTGGGCGGCATCTCAATCTGGGCCGAATAGGCAGAGCCGCTGAAAGCAACCGCAAGACAGAAGAGCATGATCCGAGTTGTGTATTTCACGAGAGAGAATCCTTTAAAAGGTTTGAATGAAGTCGATCTCATTGCAATAGTTTTCGAAGAGTTGGTTCGTCTTCTTTTTTGTTTCGTTGTAAAAGTTCACTGGCGTGTTCGTCGAGCAGGGCGTCCAGCTTTTCCGGAGAGCTGACCCAAGCTTGATAGTACTGCCATTCGGAAGGCAGAGCGGCGCGCTGATGCGTAGCCACGTCGGCCTTCGGCGGCGTTCTTTCAGGAAATCGTGATAGAATGATTGTTACGCAGGCCGCGAGTCCCAAACCGCCGCAGACTGCCAGCCATCGCGAACCGTGCCCAGCCTGGCGTCGCTTCGGGGCTTCGGTTTGCGCTTGGAGTTCTAGCTCAATTCGGTCTTGCAAGTCGGCGGACGGCGCCACAGGAATCAGCGCTTGGAGTTCGCGTTCCAATTCGTTTAGCTCGTCGTCATAATCTAATGTTTTCATCGGACAGTCTCCATCGAAATGTGCGCGCGTAGAGCGAGCAATGCGTACCGGTAGCGCGACGCCGCTGTATCGTGCGAAATCTTCAACGCCTGACCAATTTGTACGAATGTCAGTCCGCCCCAGATTTTCAGTGAAACAACCTCGCGCTGCTCGACCGGCAAACAGCCCAACCCCCGCTCCAATTCCGCGCGCCGCTCATCGTTCTCCAGACGCCGCTCAAATTGAAACGGTCCGCCGGATGCGCGATCCGTTCCGGCGATCGTCTCGCGTGCCTTCAAGCGCCGTTCAGCCCGCATGAGTTCGAGAGCGCTATGCTTGACACAGCCGTAAAGAAACGCGACGGGATCGAGCGCACTCTCCCGGGCTTGCCAGAACCGCACGAAAGCGGTCTGCACCGCATCCTCAGCTTCATGCGTCGCACATCCATATTGGCGCGCTAACAGCACCAGACGCTCACCGTGCTGTTCAAGCCATTGCGTCCAGTTGTCGTGCGTCGTTAGCATTGCCATGGTCTCAGTTTTCAGTGTCTCGATGCCGCAGACCAGACTCTTTGTCTAAAAATTTTCTCGAAATTTAAAAATTAGTCCAGGTTCTCATCTCAAAAAGTCGCCCTTGTTCGGATCGTGGTCGGCCCAGACTTGCATGGGCGAGGGCGGCCTAGGCGTAGGAGTTCCAACGATGGGCGTGAGCTTTCATTGCCCGCCGAATGAGTTCGGACTTTTGTTTGGAGGTGAGGCGATAGCCCAAATCCGAAACGTACCCGTCTATCAACCCTTCAAAGTCGCCCTTCTTGGCAAGAGCTTCAAAATCTTCGACGATGGTGCGCTCCGGGCGTTTCTTCTTCTTGGTCTTCGGCGCGGAAGGTGGGGTGGGTATGTTCTGCGGACTGACTGCATTTTCCATAAAAGTCTCCCGGAATGCGATGGCATCGACTGCCGTCGTGTTATATCAAAGGCGACGTGGGAAAAATAGGCCCCGCTTAAATGTCAGCAGTCATCAATCCGCCAGTTTTCTTCGTTGATTGCTTTGCAATCCGCACCATGCATTGTGATTCGGCCTAAGGTTTGACCGTTCCGACAAGCGCTATGATGGCGGCGCGGATGTGTTCAGGCAGCGTCGGCCAAGCATTCAAAAGATTTTGCAAATCAGCAGGAATTTCAACAGCCGATGGAG
>JBAXUS010000301.1:0-5724 GCA_037129555.1 Planctomycetota bacterium | reverse complement strand
CATCAAAGGACGCTTGAATCTCCGCGCCTGCTTCGTTCGCGCGCTTGCCGACGACTGGCTTCTGTTCCTTGGGCACTTCGCCCATCCGGCCAAGCACCTGCTTCAAGCGTCCGCGCGTTCCCAAAAACTCCACGCGCGCCGCTTCCAGCGTGGCCGCATCTGTTGTCGCTTCGAACGCTGTTTTCGCGTCCAGAACCAGAGCATTCAAATCGTCGAGCAAAGCCATTCCGAAACTCCTCACAAATCAAAAAGCGGCCCCTCGTGGCCGGGCGGCCGCACAAATCGAACGGACTAGGGTAGGACAAAAATCGGTAGATATTACTATAAAGGAGGAGTGATAAATTCGCTTCGACGAATTTGAGACCCGTTGGAAATTTTGATGTCGAACCGGCGTCACTGGCATTGAAAATATTACGGCTCAAACTCTTGCGGCTTATCAACAGGACGGAGCAGTCGCTTTAACTCTTCCTTTGATTTGTCTTTCGATTTCGAATCAAACGGGTCGAGTTTGATCTCATCCAATTTGACATGTTCACCGGCTTTGATTGTGAACGTGGCGACCTTTAAATCGGGTTTCTCGCTGGCCCGTTCCGCTTCTGCAGTGTCTTCCATTAGTTCATAGTAGTTGAAATTGACGTATACCGTGTAAGTGCCCGGGGGCAAGTTCTCGATTTCAAACGAGCCCAGTTCGCGCTGTTTGAAATCTTTCGGAGGCGTTCCAATGATCACCACCGGCGGCTGGACGTTGGATGACGGCGCTCCCAGCAACGTTCCGGATGCCTCTGCGTTGGGGCCGCGCACCCGCATTATAATCGAGTACTCATGAGTGGAGACGGTTTTAAACGGAGCCACCGCAATTATAATGCGCCCCGACGCACTCCCGGTCCCGTGTTTCAAGTCGGCGGGAACGGCGGCGAGAGTCTCCAAAGCTGCGCGAGACTCAATCGCCTTGACGTCGAACGGTCCGGCGGACGGATTTGCAGTCAAGGTGTTCGGCTGTGGTTCATGCATAAAGCGTTGCAGTTCGGTCACAACGAGACGGTATCGTCCGGGTGTGACTCCGAAAAATTCCGCGCGTCCCGATGCGTCCACAAATCCATTTTCGTCCAAGTCTGTGTATGGGTTGGACGAGAGTTCCTCAAAAGGAGTGAGTCGTGCGCTGCACCCGGCGAATTCTTTACCGCAGTCAATCACGATGCCGCCGGGTCGGACCATCTCTGCAATGAGGTTCTGCGGAACAGCGGCCTGAATTGTCCCGGGGGCGTCTGGAAGCGTGAAACGGATCTGATTCTTCTGAACCAATCCGGGCGTCTTTAAATCGAGCACGTGCTGTCCTGGGAGCACAGCCGAGAACGCGAACTCGCCGTTCGTCTGCACGATTTCGTAACACGTTCCATCCAACACTGCGACCGACGCACCCGCTGAAAAGCCATCCGGCACACGTACGCGCCCGGCGATGCGGACTCCCGGTTGCATGACAATCGTCACGTCTGTATCTGCGTTCGCTGTGACGGTGACGATGCCCGCACGACTCGGCAGAAAGTATCCGTCGAGGATCACGCCCAATTCGCGTTCGCCCGCTGCGAGGCCGGTCAATCGAACGACGCCTTTCGCGTTGGTGAAGGCGTGGTGCTGTTGCGGTTGATTTCCCTCGGGATCCTCATTGCGGAAGTTCTGATCCGAATTCTTGTATCGCGCGACGTTCACTCCTACGAACGCCTTGCCGGTGGGATCGGTGACCGTCACGCGCAGAGTGCCGTACTCTTGCGCTTGCAGTGTGTACCTGCGCCCGGACTCCAACGGGCCTTCCACAAACAGCGGCTTGCACCCGGCATGATTGATTAGTAGCGAGCCATCGATCTTGGTACCGTCTTTGGCATTCGCTTTCGGAATTTCAACTGTAAATGCGCCGTTCGGATTTCCATTGTCGTTCGTTTCTACTTCAGCGTCACGCATGTCCGATCCAGCGCAATAGCGGATGAACGGCGCGGTAGCTGGTGAACCATCGGGCATGAACACGCGCCCTTTAAACGGAGTGAGTTCAAATGTGGCCGCGCCCGCTTTGATCGTCACGTCGGGAACTGTCGTCTGCTTTTCGCCCGAAACGTCAACGCCAAATACATAGGCGATGGGTACGTCGTCATCATTCGAGCGGCTGTGCGCACCGATGGTCAGAACGTATTTTCCAGCAGCGAGCGATTCAAAATGATACTGCCCTTTTCGATCTGTTGATAATTCCGAGTTGGAGATGTTAGCGACTGGGTTGGCCTGGCCGTTTTGTTCGGCGATGAAATCTTTTTCGGCCATCATTCTCACGGACATGTTCTTTGCCGGTTTACCGCTGGCATTCAAAATCCGTCCTTTGATCGATCCGGGTTTTGTTGCGCTGTTCTGAGGCAGTTGAGCAGGCCGGACTGTTTCACCTGCTTTGACGACGATTTCAGTGCGTAACAGCGCGACTTCGGAGTCAGGCGTTTTGTCGCCATCGGTTTCAGCGTTGGCGACCAATTGGTATTTTCCGGGCGTCAGATCATCGATCACAATCACGCCGTTTTCGTCCGTCTCTTTTTGGTCACTGTGCAACGGCAGGGCGTGCACTAACGACGGAATGAGCAGCTTTTTGGCATCGGAATAAATCGGTACAATAAAAAACGAAACTGGCTCCTTCGCTTTCGGCGTACCGTCCGCTTTTTTGAGTTTCATTTCAATCCGTCCCGCAATTTTGGTCGTCAGCGGAATAGCCGGAACCTGCGTGGTCTGGCCGTCGCGCACGCGAACGCGGGCTCCTATTGTCGGATAATAGCCCGGCACCTGTGCCACGCAGGTGTACACACCCTCTTTGACTTTCGGCATTATCCAAGCGCCCGTTTCGCCAATCTGTGCGGTATATTCCGGCTGCGACACACTTGCGTTGAACGGTCCGCCATTGTTGTTTTGTGCTAAAAGCAGGAGTTGTATTTCGACCAAGTCAGGATCCAAATTGAGCCCTTGAATCAAACGCACCGAGCCGTCTTTGAATGCTTTTCCATCCACTGCTGTGAGCTCTCCTGAGACCAACCCGCCAGCGTGAAATGTCACGATCAGCGGATTCAGTCCATGATGAGCAGTGATCTGGTGCGAGAAATTGTCGACGTCATTCGAAAGCGTTGAAAACTTGAGTTGCAACGTGGAGGTTCCCAGCGCTTCAAGCTTGATCTCCGCTCGGCCCTCGGCGTTCAGTTTTAGCGGTGTTTCAACTGGCTGTTCGTTCGGTTTACTGAGCACGTCATACGTGAGTGAGATCGTGCCTTCTGCGTCTTTCGCAGGCTTTCCGTCCTGATCAATTACGCGCAATTGCAGCGTCGCGCGTGATAATTTCGAAAGGATTTTCTGAGCCGTCGTTCGAACGTCCGCGTCGTCGTCCTTGATAACTTTTTCCAATGCTGAACGTGCTGCATCACCGAGTTGCTCCAGCGATTTCGCCGCAGCTTGCCGGTGGTCAAAGTCGTCCGAACGCAACTGCTCGACCAGCTTCTCGGCCGATGGCGCAGGCTCTTCGGCAATCGCGTGATGCGGTGCAAATGCAAGGGTGACGAGGCAGGCGAGGACGGTTAAGAGGAGGGATTTCATGATCGTTAACTCTATCCCAAACCGCCGCCGCTTCAAATCGGGATGGTGCAACATGTCGTACTCCTCACATGTAGGACGGGCTTATAGCGTGTCCTACGATTACTCTTTGTCGAAACAAGACGCATTTTGACGGCAGAAATCCGAACCTTTCTGCGCGCCGCGCGTATACTTTTGCAGCAGGACACTCACGAGAGGGCATCGAATTGCGGGCATTGGTGACGGGCGGGGCGGGGTTTATTGGCAGCCATTTGATTGAGGCGTTGATCGCTGACCCGCGCGTGACACACGTCCGCACCGCTGATAATTTATCGACCGGAAAGCTCGCCAACATCCGTCCGTTTTTTGATCGGATTGAATTCATCGAAGGCGATCTACTCGACGCCTCCGTGCGCGAAAAGGCCGTTGAAGGCATCGACGTCATTTTCCACGAAGCTGCGATTCCCAGCGTTCCGCGTTCGGTCGCAGATCCCATCGCGAGCCATTTAGCTGGCGATCATCTCACACTACACGTGCTCGATAGCGCGCGTCGAGCCGGGGTGAAGCGGTTGATTTACGCCGGGTCGTCTTCCGCGTATGGTGACACGGAGGTTTTGCCCAAAGTCGAGACCATGCCTCCGAATCCGCGCTCGCCGTATGCGGTCAGCAAATTGGCTGGAGAATATTATGCCGCCGTCTTCGCGCGTTGTTACGCGATCGACACCGTGACGCTTCGCTACTTCAACGTCTTCGGGCCGCGCCAGGACGAGAATTCTCCGTTCAGTGCCGTGATCGCTAAATTCTGTTCGGCCTTCAAACGCAACGAACCGTTGACGATCCACGCTGACGGTCAGCAGAGCCGCGATTTTTGCCACATCGACAACGTCGTCAGCGCGAATCTCCTCGCCGCGTTCAGTATTCAACCATTAAAAGGTGAGGTTCTAAACATCGGTTGCGGCGAGCGCCACACACTCATCGAAATGGTCGAGATGTTAAACGCATTAAGCGGTGAAACGCGCGCGCCCAACTTCGCCCCGCCGCGTCCCGGCGACGTGAAACATTCGCAAGCCGGCATCGACCGCGCGCGCGCCGTTCTTGGCTACGAACCGCGTATGAAATTCAAAGAGGGGCTGGCGAAAACATTCGAGTGGTACCGTCAAAATAGTTGAACTTGCTGCGGAATTTCTTACGATTCAGTCATCATTCATACCATCGCCGCTCCATGAATGCGGGATGAAACAATTACTACGAGAGGATGCAGGACATGGCTACTTGGGCACAATTGAAAGAAGTCGTTTGTTCGAATTTTCAGGCCGTTAAAGATGAAGGCAATGTCCTCACGATCACGTTTGAATTTGATGGTGGCAGCGAACATGACGTCATCGTCTGTCGGGCCGGGAACGAACAGATCGGCGACTGGGCCCAAGTTGAATCAGGGTTCGGCAAGGTCGATGACATCGATTTGAATGCGGTGGTTCGCAAGTCAGAGGAAATTGTGTGTGGTGGAGTGGCCTGCAACAGCGGGTATGTCACACTGCGGCACAGCGTACCGATGGACGAACTGGACGCCTCGGAGATTCTGATTCCGATCAACGCGATCTGTGCGTCAGCGCATGCATTCGCACAGGAATTCGGTCAATAAAAAAACGCATCCCGGCGATGATGCCGGGATGCGTTTACTTCAGAGAATCGTGATAAGGCGGCGTGGCGTAACGTCGCCACGTTCGCCTTCATTATGTTCAGCGTCGCTTCCGCGATAATTCGCGTCCATTCGCGGTTAAAAAAGCCGTTCGCCGTTCGGTTTTGGATATTTCTTGATCCGGTTACACTCCACTCTAAAAAATATCGAAAAAATAGCATTACTCATTGTGCGTTTTTGATACATTATATATGTTTTTTATATCGATTAAGAGGTGTGGGTTGGTATCGTTTGTGCATTTCCTTTGATTTCAACATGTTGCACATGTGATTGTTAGAAAGTAGTCTACTTTTTTCTTGACCGCACGAGGTGCGTATTGTAGTCTACACCATGTGCGTGGTCCGTAATCGTGGGAAAGCGGCGCGCAGTAAGAGCTTTTGTCTCGTAACTATCGTCAAAAAGGGGCCTCGCATGCAGAAAAAAACATTCGACCCTCGTTG
>JBAXUS010000300.1:0-5735 GCA_037129555.1 Planctomycetota bacterium | reverse complement strand
TATAGTAGTTTGAGATTCTCATTGACGGACAATTATTGATCTGGGTAATAAGTTATCTATGTCCCATGTCACAGACTATTTTCAAACTAGACTACTCTAACTCCCACGCCGCTCAATCTGCTAATCTCGTTTCTAGCGGCAGCTAGCTCACCCTACTTTTCAAAAATCGCCGTACCATGTGGCATACTTGGGTTAAGTCCTTTAGTATCAAGGATGACTCGAAGTATGCCACGAAATGCCCCGAAATGTCACAGAGTCATTTCAAGCGCAAACCCGTAAAGAATCTCCGCCGCTCACCCTGTTTCGTTTCGCGTCCTCGCATTCCGTCAAGAAACCGCGTTCGCTCATGTTCGCCGAATCCCACCCGCGCCAACTCCACACCCACCCAGGACGTCAGCGCCCGAAAGAAATTCGCTTTCGAAGTCGCGCCACCCTTGCCGGCAACAGACACATATGCAGCCCACAAATCCGGCGCGAACGCAACCGCCCCGGATTCGATCGCCAAATGAGCATCAAAGAAATTCCGCAGCTCCAACGCCGCGCCCGTCATCACCGGCCCCCGATCCATCGGACCCTCGCCGAAATCAAAAGCCGCCTGCCCACACACCCCAGGCGCATCATCCGGACACTTTTCGAGCACACGCAGCATCGCCGAAAAAAGCGACACCATCCCAGCCTTACCACCAGATCGCGCCGCAACAATCTCGCCACGAAATGAATTCAACCGCCCAACACCCACAGCCCGCTTTTTCGTCTTCACCGTCGCCACAGCTCCCGCTCCTTGCCGCCGTCGTCATCGGCCCACACAAACCCAAAACAAGCTCACGAAGTGAGCTCCACATCTTTCTCCCTCAACGCGCCGAAATCCGCCGCGCGGCCCGCCGCCCCGAGGGGCGGGGACGGTTCGATTTTTTAGCGGTCCGCTTCGAAGTCAATCCGCCAGCGGCGGCCAAGGGGCTCACACCTATTTCGCGTAAACATTCCGCTTCAATTTTGCCGTCGTCTCAGGATTAAACGACTCGCGCAATGAGTCCTCAATCACCTGCATGATTTGTTCCCGCTCGACCGATAGCATGGTCCGAATTTCGCGCTTCAAATTTGGGTATCCGCTCGCTTTTTTGTTCGAATGCTTGACATACAAATCTTCATTTGAATCCGACATAGCGGGCACCAGATTCAGTACATTGCTTGAAATCTTCATCGTTAAAGTTCGCCCACTCATCGACGTGGCGGACTTCGAAAGCAGATCATCCCGCAATTGCCCGGAATGAGTCAAATACGGCTTACCGCCGTTGCGCTTGATATAAGCCATCGACCGCGCCGCATACCCGTATTTTGCCCCGGCACCGCTCTTGAAGTGATCCGGCAAAATTCCCGTCTGCCAGTACAGCGCCCCGGCGTCCAAAGCTTTTTCAACAAGCTCAGGAGCCTTTTTAAAAAGCGCCAAGCGCTCGTCGTCTACCTCGACCGTGACCGCAAACACCTTGCCGCGCGCGACTGTTTTACTCATGATCATACCTCGAAATTCGAACTCAAAACCGGCACTACTTATCTTGACCATTGCCTAATTGCGGTCGGCCTTTTGTGTTTTTCTCTGTCCCACTAACGCCGTCCCTGATTTCTTGCAATATAGTAATCATTTGACGAATAGCCTCACCATCCAATGCGGATTTGAGATTTTCAGGTGTGCCCGTGAGCGGGTTGGAATCCATGAATGCCCGAGTAGTCGGATTTACTGCCACTTGTGCAATTGGCTTGACTAAGGTTTCAGCCAGCCAGGGCGAATCAATTATTTCTTTTCTAAACTGGTTGACCATCGCCGAGACTTTTAAATTTTTTTCAGCCGCCTGAATCGGCAATACGTCGTCTAACTGTAGCGTCTTTACATCCTCGTCACGTTGTCCTTTCATCGCCGCATAAGCTGGATCTTTCATTAACTCTTGATGTTCTAATTTCGTCCTCTGAAGCGGTTCGTTTTCGAGCACATTCAACGCCGCGTTTATGTCAAACTTTCTCGATACGTTGCGAACCATTCCGCGCGGTTCAATGCCCACCATTTCAGGATTGCGCATCATCGCCATAATGCGCTCTTCCTCTGTTGCGCCACTTTCCCAAATAGCCTTTTTCGCTTTCTCTTCCTCATTCAGTTTCTTGGGGTGTCTAAACTTTTTCAGCTCTTCATTAGAAGGCACGTAACCGGCTAGCTGTTGGATCTTCCCACCCGCTTCGCCCTCTTCACCGGCGGCATTTGTTGCTTCAAGCAACGCAAAACCGAGATTCTTATCTTTGGAACGGCCCAGCAATTTTGCGTCCTGCGGACTCAATCCATCCGGTGCCATTCGTGTCATTTCGAAAGCCATATTCGACTTGTCTTTATCAGACAAGTTTTCCCACCCACCGCCCTTTTGCCCCGTCATTTTTTCGACTTGCAGCAAGTTTGCAGCAAACCCACCTGCCTTATCTGGGGCTAAACCCGCCTCCGTCGCCTTGACCGCTTCAATCGTCGCGTTGATGTATTCTTTCTCTGTCCGCTCGCCGTTCGTCTTCGAGATCGCCGTGGCTAAAATCTTGCTCACGCCGCTTGCGTCAAAGGCTGTTGTCTTGATCGAATTTGCCACTTGATTCAAGTGCGGGAACCGGTCCAGCTGCCCCACACCACCAAGCGCATCCGACAAGCCGCCGACGCGTTCGTTGGCTTTTTTCCCGCGCTTCTCTTCTTGTGCTGTTAAATCTTGAAGCACTTTCAACGCACCCGAAATAGCATCTTTCATCAGGTCATACGCACCGGTAGCCGATGCGATTTTAGCTAAATTCTTTGGACTGAATAAATCCTGAACCGAGTCCCCTGCCTTGACGACTTTTTCGCCCATCTTTCGCGACGCGTCCGCAGTCGCGAGAATTGCATCTCTCGCTTTGAGCTGCTCTTGAACGAATTGCGCATTTTCAGCGGACATCCGGACCGTTACGTCACTTTTTGCCATGATACAAACCCTATCCTTTTCGCGCGTCGGTTGACCTACTCGCCAGCTTCGTTCGTCGCACTGGCTTCAGTCACCAGAACCAAACCTTGATCACATTTCCGCCGTGAATCCGCTTCCAATGCTGGAACGTCAATCGAGAGTGACAACACCCGCAACGCCGCCGATTCATCAAACAAACCCAGCAAAGCGCATTCGTCTTCACCCACGCGATAGTTCGCAGCCAGCAACGCCACACACGCCTTGAAAAGCATCTCAAGCGGCCAAGCTTGTTCGGTCAAAAAGGCGTTCAAAATTTGAGCCCCAAGCGCGTCGAGAGGTTCAAATTCCTTCGTGACCATCGGCGTAATGGTCATCATTCCGGACTCATTCCGAACCGGACTCAACCGTTTTGGCAAAGGTGAAACGAAGCAATCCCCCGCCCATTTTCGAAGCACCGGAACGCGCCACTTTTTTCCATCGGCCAGCGTCGTTTCATACCCTCGCAGCCCGACGGTTCGCATCAAATCATCTGGATTCGGTTCATGGTATCGTTGATAACCGATCCAATGCCCGCCCATGGCCAGCATCCACACTTGCGAACCATCATCGCGATATTCCAGATCTTCCCGCCCCAGGGCGAAAAGCTTTCCCGGCACACCGCCCGGCCCACGCTCAATCTCGACAACGTGAGGCGCCAAGAATACGCCGTCCGCCGCCTTGAACGGATGTAGCAATCCCGCCTCTGATAACGTCTCAGAGTTGACGGCGGCCAGGGTGGTGTGAAAATACAAAAATCGGTTCATGCGTTTGTTTCCTCAAATCGATCCGGGAGAAAGTCCTCTGCCCGGCCCAAACTCAGTAACTTCTCAATTGAAATTGTGTTCACGTCGATATTTCCACGCCCCACGCCGCGCAGGTAGCGCTTGGCAAGATTCGACGCCTTTGACGCTCGACACGCTTTCAACCGCCGCGCCAGCTCGCCCAATTCGCCCGGCGCATTCCCAAACATCAATTGAATCGCGTCCTGCAAGTTTTCAGCCTTGACGAACGCCGCCGCCAGCTCGCGAAACGCGGTCCGCACATTCGCGGCCTGTACCTCGATTTCATCCGGCGTTGTGCTCACGATCCGCCCTCCAACGCAAGAGGCCCTAAAAGCGCCTCCAGCAATCCGCGCACATCCACCGGCATAAATTCAAAACTTCGCACTAACGTTTGCACATCATCGGGCAGGTGAATCAACTCACCTTCGTTCAAAATCGTTTCGGCCTGCACCAGCTCCGATAGTCCTACATATCGCACTGTCAACGCCGACTTATTCAACCGCTCGCAATAGTTCAAAATCAACCGCCGGGACGCTTCAGGGAGCGAAAGAAAGCCCAGCACTACGTTGCGTTGATTCAGGCACAAGCGCTTGAAAATTCGATGTTCTGTAAGCTCAAGCTTGCGCCGCAGAATCTTCGCACCCTCTTCCCGCGTCACGATCTCAGAACGCAACGCCCCGATGCTCTCATCGTTGGATAAGAACGCCGCCAAGACTTCCCGGCCCAGAGTATCCGCGCTCGCTTCCATCGATCACCGCCGCACTAAAAATCCATAATGTCCGCCCGCCGAAAAAGGAAGAAAACGGCGGGCGGACACACAACACGCCGATGTACCAAGGGAGTGCAATCCCGGCACATCGAACGCGAAAGCCATTAACGACACACAAACAACCCGCCGCGCTTCATGCTTCTAAACTTCTGATCCATCTCTTCGCGCCGTTTCGCTTCGATCACATCCAAAGCGGCCTGTTCACGCTCTTGAACCTGCCCCCGTTGAATCGCCTCAATCTCGCGCATCGTGGTTTGAACCGCAGCCTCTTCACGGTCGTTTTTCAACCGATTCGCCGCCGTGATTCGTTCATAGTCTGGATTCGATTCAATCATCGCCCGGCCCTTTCAAATCAGAAAAACCGCTGCACATCCGAACCACTCTTACTTGCGCCGCCGAGGTGAAACATGTTCGTAAACATCCTCAGACGGTGGCAAGTCGAATCCCGTTTTTTGATTCGATTCGACCGCGACCGGCGCATTGGCATCACGCGTTTGCTGCCACGTCTTGACGGCATCGAAACACGTTTCGCGCGTAGCCTTGACCCACTCGCCAGACTTCAACTGTTCAAGCGCCTGATTGACTTGATTGCTTTGTGAACGAAACTCACGGCATACGGCATCCGCTTCAGTGAAATGCACATCCAATTCAAGCCGCTTTTGAGCTGGAACAATCCGGTTGAAATCAAAGGCATACGCGTCGTAAAAAGCTTGACTGCTTTTCAATACAGCCGCCGGATAATTCATTGACATCGCATCGGACAAGCCGATTTTTTTCAGCGCTGCACCCGCCTGGGCGAGACCTTGCAAAAATTCAATCAAGGCGTCAGCCTTTTGTGTGTTGAGCGCCAACAATTGAGCGTGTGTTGTGTCAAGCTCTTGACCCGCCGCCGCGCGGATTGCATTCATCAAGTCGTTTTCGGCATCCGGAATTTTGCGCGCATTCAAGACGCGCAATTGCGCGTCCAAATTCAAAACACGTTGCGCCGCTTGATCCAAGCTAGCCTGTCCGCTCGCATCCAACGGACCTTCCAGCGAATCACTGACAATTGATTCATGCGCCTTCTTAGCATATTGAAGCTGCTCATCAATTGAGCACTTCAACGCATCAAACTTCATGCGCTTTTCAGCTGAAACTATTGACTCGCGCACAGCCAAAGCGGCTATCTAAACTAATTAAGGAGTG
>JBAXUS010000030.1:0-43505 GCA_037129555.1 Planctomycetota bacterium | reverse complement strand
TTCAGGCTTCACGACCGGTTTCGTTTCGACGGGCTTCACCACTTCAGGCTTCACGTCCGGTTTCGGTTCGACGGGCTTCACCACTTCAGGCTTCACGTCCGGTTTCGGTTCGACGGGCTTCACCACTTCAGGCTTCACGACCGGTTTCGTTTCGACGGGCTTCACCACTTCAGGCTTCACGACCGGTTTCGGTTCGACGGATTTAATTTCGACCATCTTCGCGGGCTCGGACTTCACGTCTGGCGTCACGGGCTTGACGATGATGATGTCGCCCACTTTTGGATGGGCGGGATCGACTGGAGCTGCGACGGCGGGCGGTGCGCTGATGACGTGCGAGTCTGATGATGTCGTAGATGAGATGATTATAATATCGCCGACTTTGGGACTGCGGGATGATGTCGATGTGTGTTCGGACTCTGCATTGCGTCCGCACGATTTGCACTTTTTGCGACATGACGTGAACATCGTGGCTGCCGTCAGCGCGGCCAGTAAAACGAAAAGAATTCTCAAGCAATTACTGTGCATTATCAAAATCCCCATTCCGCTTGCGCGGCCCCCGTTCCACACTCACTTCTGTTCAGTCATGAAAGTGTTCAGGGAAATTATCGGACGAAATGATCGTGGGATTTAATAAATTCACTCGGATGATTTCGGGTGTATGCAAACGGTGACGTGAAATCGAGTGTGTTTCGTAATCGCAAAAGAGGAGACGATATGATTAAAATGGGATGGAAACGATCGGCGTCGCTCGTGCTGCTGGCCTCGATTTGCATGGCTGCCGGAGCGGCTGATGCGCCAGACGGATTTAAGCCGATGTTCAATGGCAAGGACCTGACGGGCTGGGAAGGTGATAAGGAATTGTGGTCGGCGGAGAATGGTGAAATTGTTGGAAAGAGCCCCGGGATCAAGCGCAACGAATTTCTCGCGACGACGGAAAGCTACGCTGATTTCGTCATGACGTTTAAATTTAAACTGATCAACAATCCGAAGGGCGACGCGAACAGCGGCATGCAATTCCGTAGCAAGCGCGTTGCGAATTCGCGCGAAATGTACGGCTATCAAGCGGACGTGGGCCAGGGTTATTGGGGTTGTCTGTATGATGAATCCCGCCGCAAAAAAGTGCTCGTAAAACCGGCGAAAGAAGTCATCGACAAAGCCGCGAAACTGGAGGATTGGAACGAGTACAAAATCAGCTGCGACAGCGCGCACATCGTCATTGAACTCAATGGCGTCGTTATGGTCGATTACACGGAAAGCGACCCGCCGGAAAAAGCGGAACGATCAGGACTCTTCGGCCTGCAAATTCACGCGGGTGGACCGATGGAGGTTCACATGAAAGATGCGTTTATTAAGGTGTTGAATAAGTAGGTGTAGAACGCAGGGGGCGGGACGAGCGTTCCCGCCCTTTATTCTTGTTAGACGTGTCCGAACGTTTAGTAATGGTACCGTGCTTGAAGAAATTCAATTCTATCTTTATTAACCCAGTACACGACTCGATGTTCCTGTGTTAATCGCCGCGACCACATTCCTGCACCTTTATGCTTAAGCGGTTCCGGCTTTCCGATGCCAGAAAATGGGTCACGCAGGGCGGCTTAAATTAACTCAAACACTTTGAGGGCCACTCGGCGATCATTGTCGACCCAGTATCGGAGGTCCTCGTGGAATTCAGGTTGAAACACCGCTTCCATCATGTTCGTCAGACTCCCATTTCATGTCGAAGGGAATCTACGCTACAGGGTTTGATTTTTTTTGTTTTCGCTCGCTTCAACGCAGACATCAATCGTTTCGCGTTAGCGGGTGAACTAAACAGATGTGCAGTCTCCTGCAAACTGGAGAGTTCGGCGGCTGAAATCAACGCGACATCCGCCGAATTTTTTCGGCTGATCACGACGACATCATTGTCGGATGCGACTCGATCTATGAGTGAGCCGAGGTTGGCTCGCGCTTCTGTGAATGTCATTTTGTCGGTCATATGAATTCCCTTTAAATCCAGTGCGCGATTGTATACAGAGTTTTCCGAAAATAAACGTATTTGAATGTCACTCCTTTCCACACCTTCATCGTGCTTGACTCTCGCTCTTAAAGCCATACAATTTTACCTCTTTCAGCCCGGCCTCATCCTGGGCGGCGTCTGTGCGATTGTGTGGGAAATTGAAGGGAAATCGATCCATGAAGGTCATGAAGTTTGGCGGTACGTCCTTGGGTAGTCCTGATGCGATGATCCGGTGCGCGGAACTGGTCGAGCGCGAGATCACATTGAGCGGCAAGAATCCGGTCGTCGTCGTCTCCGCGCATTCCAAAGTCACCGACAAGTTGCTCGACGCAGCTCGTTTGGCCGCGCGCAGCGCCACGGATACGGAAATTGACGCGGCGATGGAAACCATCGCCAAGCGCCATTTTGAAATCCTCGACGGTCTCAAACTACCGCGCTCGACCGCTGAAAAAAACCTCGCTGAATTGCGCGACCTTCTGCGCGGCATTCGCATGGTCAAAGAAGTCACGCCACGCTTGTACGATTACGTGACGAGCTTCGGCGAACGACTTTCCTCCAAGTGTTTCGCGGCACTGATGCGCGCTCGCGGACACTCCACAGCGGAAGCGATCAACGCGTACGATCTCGGCTTCGT
Source organism: Planctomycetota bacterium (assembly GCA_037129555.1). Classification (GTDB taxonomy): domain Bacteria; phylum Planctomycetota; class SZUA-567; order H5-PLA8; family H5-PLA8; genus JANXLS01. The sequence goes on along the minus strand of JBAXUS010000030.1, from coordinate 40,878 downwards.
CACCGATTCGAAATTCATGAACGCCCGCCCGTTGCCGACGACGTATGACTCCATCGCCGAAGCGTTCAAGCCTCACGCCGGCAAGCTGGTTGTGGTGACGGGATTCATCGGCAAAGACAAGAACGGCGACATCACCACCATCGGTCGCTCCGGCTCCGATTTCAGCGCGGCGATCTTCGGTGCGGCGTTGAAAGTCGATGAAATTCAAGTGTGGAAAGATGTCCCGGGCGTCATGACCTGCGATCCGTCGCTGATCAAAACGGCGCGTCCACTCGCTCGTTTGAGTTTCGAAGAAGCGTCCGAACTGGCGTATTACGGCGCGGAAGTATTGCACCCCTCGACGATGGTTCCGGCGGTTATGCTCGACATTCCTGTGCGCGTTCTGCACACCTTTAATCCTGCCGCGCCCGGCACGACGATCACAACGAAAGCGGAGATCGATCCGAAGTTCCCGATCAAGTGCATCGTCTATAAAGAAGACCAAGTCTTGATCAACGTCCGCAGCGAACGCATGCTCGGGATGGAAGGATTCATGGCGCGCTTGTTCGCAATTTTTGAACGCCACCACATCGTCATCGACATGATCACGACCAGCGAAGTCAGCGTGTCGTTGACCACGAACACGACCGACGAAAGCAAGCTCACTGCGTTGACCGAAGACTTGAACGAACTGGCCAGCACTGTCGACGTTCAACGCAACAAATGTATTCTGGCTGTCGTCGGCGAAGGCATGAAACATTCGGTCGGCTTGGCCGCGCGAACATTCAAAGCGGTCGCTAGCTCTGGCGTCAGCTTGCAGATGATTTCGCAGGGCGCGAGCGAAATCAACATCACGTTCCTGGTCAATAACAGCGAAATTCCGGCGGCGTGCCACGCGCTGCATGCTGAATTCTTCGGATCGTAAAATCGATTTGATGTCATTCCAATTAACGATGAAGAGCCGAATTTCGATTCGGCTCTTTTCGTTTGGATGTAAAAAAAGCCGAATCGGAATTCGGCTCTACTTTGATGTTATCAACGCGCTGCTGAATTTTCGTTAGACCGTCATGACTTCCTTCGACTTGCGGTCGAAAGCAACTTCGAGCGTGGCTTCGTACTGCTTCGTCAAATCGTTGACTGAATGTTCGGCTTTCTTGACGTCGTCTTCGCTGAACCCCGCGCTTTTTTCCATGCCCTTCAGCGCCTTTTGGCCTTCATGGCGAATGTTGCGGATCGTGATCTTGTGTTGCTCCAAGCGGTCCTTGATCTGCTTGACCTGACGCTTGCGGTTCTCTTCGGACATCGGAGGAAAGCCGACGCGAATAATCTTGCCGTCGTTGTTGATCGACAAGCCGAGATTCGCGGCGCTCAACCCTTTTTCAATATCCTTGATCGTCTTGCCATCGAATGGCTTGACCGTCAACATGCGTGAATCGGCTTTGGCGATGAGAGCGACGTTTTTCAAGGGCGTCGGTTCGCCGCCGTAGGCTTGAATTTCAACATGCACATGCTCGATCGCTTCCGGGCTGGCTTGACCTGATCGAACCGTTTTCAAATAGGCTTCGAAATCGGCGGCGCTCTTCGACATGCGGTCTTCGGTGTCCAACAGAATGTCATCAATGTCCATGGCGTTGTTTCCTGATTCGGTTTCCAAAAATTCAGATGTACTGATTATAGCCAATTGCGTCAATTCGTCAGCAAAGATTTCGAGCGCTTAACGCACAGGACTACTGCGCTCAATTTACAGCGCAATTTCGACGGGATGCGCTACAATTCCGACTCACACATCGAGGGGTCTAACAATGCCAGGACGCGTTCGTTTCGTCAGTATTTTCCACTCGCATCAGCCCGTCGGCAATTTTGATCACGTCATTGAGGAGGCGTATAATCTCAGTTACGTAAAGTACGTTGAAGCGTTCGAAAAGCATCCCGGCATTCCGCTCACACACCATATTTCCGGCTGCCTGCTGGAATGGCTCGAACAACATCATCCTGAGTATCTCGACCGCATGGCCCGGCACGTTCACGGCGCGGGGGGATGCAAGAAGTGGGAGATGATCGGCGGCGGATTTTACGAGCCGATCATGCCGCTGCTTCCGTCGTGCGACCGCATCGGTCAGATTACGCGGATGCAGGATTTTATTGAAAAACGTTTCGGCACAAAGCCGCGCAGTTTCTGGCTGGCCGAACGCGTTTGGGAACCTGCGCTGCTCAAAGACCTCGCCGACGCCGGCGTCAAATATCTGACGCTGGACGACTCGCATTTCCGAGCCGCAGGACTCGACGACAAGGAACTCACCGGCGGATTTATCGCTGAGGACCAGGGCCGAATTCTGACGGCGTATCCGGCGTCTGAAAAATTGCGCTACATGATTCCGTATGCGCCGGTCGTGGAAGTCATCGAGTATCTGCGCGGCCTGATTCCGGCGGGTGGTGAAAGCGTCGTCTGCTTCACAGATGACGGCGAAAAATTCGGCGTCTGGCCAAACAGTTACAAGCACGTGTATACGAATGGCTGGCTCGAAGAATTTCTCACAGCGCTCGACGCCGCTCAAGAAGAAGGCTGGTTGGTCTGCTCGACGCTTCAAGAAGCATACGACGAAATCGATAGCGCCGGGCGCGTTTGCATCCCGGAAAATAGTTACCGCGAAATGACCGAGTGGGCGCTGCCTGCTAAGAAGCTCGCGATGTACGAGCAGTCGATGAACACGATCAAAAACGATCCCGAGATGATGGAAAACGAATCCATCAAAACGGTGCTGCCGATGGTCAAGGGTGGCAACTGGCGCTCGTTCAAAGTCAAGTACGGCGAAGGCGCGCGCATGTACGCGAAGATGATGGAAGTCAGCGCGAAAGTTGCTGCGTTACCCACTGATTCGCCTATCCGCGCACAGGCCGAAACGCATTTGTATCGCGGACAATGCAACTGTGCGTACTGGCATGGCGTCTTCGGCGGGATGTATCTGCCACATTTACGCAGCGCAGTTTTCAGCGAGTTGATCAAAGCAGACAAACTCGTCGATGCGGCTCTCGCGAGTTCCACACCGTCCCGCGATGAACGCGATTTTGATTTCGATGGCGAGACTGAATTCAAACTCGCGAACGAACGCGTCGCGGTCTATATGCATCCGCGCCGGGGCGGGCACGTGTATGAATTCGATTTGCGCGATGCGGCCTTCAATGTGGGCGATACGTTCTCCCGGCGCTTCGAAGCGTACCATCTTAAAGTCGCGACGGCGTTCGTCGGATTGAACGATGGCGCGAGTCTTCACGACCGCGTCATTGCGAAAGAAGAGGGTCTCGAGAAGCTGCTGCATTACGATTCGTATCTGCGCGAAAGTTTGGTCGATCACGTCAGTCTGTATCCGCTGACGACGACGTCGCTGCTCTCCGGACATCCGCCGAGCGATCCCGGATTCCGTGTCGGGCGTTACGAAGCGCGGCCTGTGAATCTCACCCGCGTCAGCGGCGAAAAAGCAATGGCCGTCGATCTGATCCGGCGCGGTCGATTTAATGGTGCGGTCGTTCAAGTCGCCAAACGCGTGACGCTCGGGAGCGATTCCAGTTTCACCGCCGAGTACGTATTGGAACATTTCGGCGGGCCGGATGTGAACGGCTGGTTCGCGGTCGAAATGAATTGGAATCTGCTCGCCGGCGACGCGCATGATCGCTATTTTTTCCATGAAAAGTCGGACAACGCCGGGAAGCTTGCGACCGAGGCTGATTTCGGAACGCTGAGTTTCGCCGGGATGAAAGACGAGTGGATGAACGTGTGTCTGACGCTGCACACGTCTGTCCCAGCGCAGATTATTGTCGCGCCGGTGAAGACGGTTTCGCAGTCTGAGGGCGGATTCGAATCGGTGTATCAAAGCTCGACGATGATCCTTCAGTGGCCTGTCCGTCTCGAAGAAGGCCGCACATTTTCCGTCACATTAAAGCAGGAGGCGGGCTGTGTCCGAGCGTGAAGCGCAAGTACCGCGATTGCTGTTGGTGGAAAGCGATGACACTGTCGCACAAGCCGAATACGCCGCGTTGACCGACGACGGTTTTGAGATCATGCGGGTGCGCACGGCGGACGAGGCGACACGTTTGGTAACAGGCGGCAAGTTCGATTTGGCGCTCGTGAACTTCGACGACCTCGGACAAAGCGCGCTGGATTTTTGCCGCTCGCTCAAAGACAACCCGGTACTGAATTGGATGCCGGTGATGTTTTGGACGCGCACGATTTCGAAAGAAACGATCGACAAAGTTTACGCCGCTGGTGCCGACGAATTTGTCAGTCGGCCGTGTCAGGCACACGAGATGACGATCCGCGCGCGGGCGCTTTTGCGCAAAGGCCAGGAAGAACGCTGGCTTGTTGACCGCGCGCGCAAGCTTGCTGAAAAGATTGCCGAGCGCGACGACGAACTCGACGACCTCCGCCGCTTCGCTCGGGACATCGTCAGTTCTCTTTCGTCGATTCTGCTCGTCGTCGATTCGAATCAAACGATCCTCTTTGCCAACGCGCCCTTTTTAAGCGCCGCTCACGCTGAACGCCGCAACGTTGTCGCGCACAAACTGTCCGAACATTTCAACCTCCAAGCAGCTGACGGAAATCCTGCGGGCGGATTGGTCCGCGCGATAGAAAGCGCGCTCACAAACGGCCAACCCTCGCGCTTGCGCCGCCTCAATGGCCTGCTGCGCGCGCACCCAGAACGCATGACCGACGTGACCGTCACCGCGATTGATTTCGGCGGGATGCGGCAGGTGCTGATGGTGGTCGAAGACGTCACCGAGCAGTCCATCGCCGAAGCGGAAGTGCTTCAGGAACGCGCGAAGCTTCATGACGTCGTCAACGCGATGAACGCGGCTCTGTGTCTCATCGACCGAGACGGCAAGATTCATTGGCAGAATCGAACGTTTGGACTGTGGTTCGGCGACGCGTTCGGACAGCCGGGATTGCAGGCGTTCCTGAATCAAATGAAGAACGATCCGGACTGGATCGAGCAAGTGTACGGGCGCGGACAAGTCATTCACAAAGATTGGTCAGTCTTCACGCCGCACGGTCAGCGCGTGCATTTCGCGAACATCATCGCGCGCATCAAATCCGTCGGCGGCGAAGCACCGCAGGCGCTGGTTCTGACGCAAGACGCGACCGAGCAAGAGACACGCGTCGAACAGTTGTCGCTGCTGCGCGAGCTCTCGCAAATTCTGCAAGGCACACTCCAGGCCGAGCGGCTCTACCACGTTATTTTATTGTGCTGCACGACCGGCCACGCGCTGGGATTCAACCGCGCATTTCTCTTCACGCGCAACCGCGCGACGGGGACGATTGATGCGCAGATGGCGGTCGGGCCGGCCAGCCGCGAAGACGCGTTCCGGATTTGGTCGGAGTTGTCGTCCGCCGGGCGCAGCCTGCACGATCTCCTGCGCGACCTGACGCAACTGCCGAAAAAAGAATCGATGCCGCTGTATCCACTCATCCGGAATCTGCGTTACTCGCTCGATGACTCGTCCGAAATCATCGTTCGGACGGCGCTTGAAAAGAAGGAGCAGGTCGTCACGGATTCGACGCACGATCCGCGCGTGACACCGCGCTTCCGCCAAAGTTTCGGTTCGGCGGAATTCGTCTCGGTGCCGCTGATCGTCAAAGGCGCGGTCGTCGGGGTGATCCTCGCGGACAATTTGTACTCCGGGCGCGGCATCACAGACGACCACGTCAAGCTAATGATGCTGTTCGCGTCCCAGGCAGCGCTTGCGATTGAAAACGCAGAGACCTACGCGGATTTGCAGAAAAGCCTCGAAGAATTGCGCCACGCCCAGAACGCGCTGGTCCAGGGCGAGAAGCTTGCGACCGTCGGCAAAATGGCGGCGCATGTCGCGCACGAAATCCGCAATCCGCTCTCGACCATCGGCGGGTTTGCTCAGACAATTTTACGTAAGCCGGACAATATCGAGCGCGTGAAAAAGAGCGCGGGCGTCATCGCGGAAGAAGCGATGCGGCTCGAAAATCTGTTGAAGGGCGTGATGGATTTTTCGCGCCCGTCCGCGCCGGTGATGAAGCTCGGTGACCTGAACGCCATCGCCGAAAAAGCGTTCCGAACACAGGTCGAATTCCTGGGCGCTCGCGGCATCCACGCACATCTCGACATCGACCGTTCGATTCCTGAAATTCAATTCGACGAAAATCAGGTGATGCAGATTTTGCACAACCTTCTCCGCAACGCGGCTGAAAGCATGCAGGCTGGCGGCGCGCTGGATTTAAAAACGTTCCGCACGGACGACGCGGTCTGTTTTTCGATCTCGGACACCGGCACCGGAATTCCGCCCGATATTTTGGATCGGCTCTTTGATCCGTTCTTCACGACCAAGCCCGATGGCACCGGCCTGGGACTGGCGGTCAGTAAAAAGATCATTGAAGACCACGGCGGAAAAGTCGAAGTGCAGAGCACGCTCGGAAAAGGTACGACCTTCACAATTTGCTTTCCGACGAAAGAAAATCCGTCCAAGATTCGTCTGCCGACTCCTTCCCAAACGGCGATACTTGTGCCATTGGGCGTCGCGCCCGTTAAGAAAATCTAGCGTCGTATTTGACGGTAGAAATCAGCGTTGGAAGCGTCGTCTCATAGCGGTCGTTGATGTTTTCGGCGGGGTCGGTGTGGCCCCAGTGAATGTCAGTTTCTTCAATGCTTCGAAGACTTCGCCGGGATTTTGAAAACGCATCGCCGGATCGCGCTGCATCATCCGCATGACGACTCGGCACAATTCCGGGGACAACTTCGAATTGAATTGGTGCGGGTTCGGGACGGGTGCCTGGAGCCGCCGCATCATGACATCTTTGGTTGTCCCGCCTTCGTCGAACGGACGCTCGCCGGTGACCGCCTGGAACAAACAGCATCCCAACGAATAAATGTCCGAGCGCGTGTCGCCTGGCTTTCCGAGCGCCTGCTCGGGCGCGACGTAGTACGCGTTTTCGCCGACCAGAAAACGTGTCTGTTCGTCTTTGACAAGGCCGAGGTCCGCGAGTTTTGCGTGGCCTTCGGGCGTCACCATGACGGCATTCGGGCGGACTTCGTGATGAATGATCCCGGCGCGAAAACCGTAATCGAGCGCGGACGCGACCTGCGAAAAAATCATGACGGCGCGTTTGGTGTCCATGCGGCCTTCGCTGTACTCGTCCATGATTTCGTCGAGGCGCTGGCCATCGATGTATTCCATCGAATAATAAAACAGCGAGCCGCTCTTGCCGACTTCATGAACGCGGATCAAGTTCGGATGATTCAAGCGCCCGGCGTTGCGTGCTTCGGCCAAAAACTCTTCGACAAACTTGACATCTTTTGTGCGCTCGGGCGGCAACACTTTCAACGCGACGTCACGCTCCATCGACAACTGCGACGCTTTGTAGACGATCCCCATCGCCCCTTCGCCGACGACGGAGTCAATCTTGTAGCCCTTAATTTCGAGCAATTCTTTCGACAACACGAGCGCGCCCATGCCGGCCAAAATAGCGCTCTCGCTGTCTTTTTTCGGAGCAGGTTTGGGCGGAAGCGGCAGTGGATTTTTAGGCACTGGAGCCGCAGGCGTTGCCAATGCTGGCACACCGACAGGCACCACGGGCGCTTTGGGAATCATCGGAGCGGGTGGGACCGGTGCCAAGAGCGCTTCGTTGTTGTGAATGTGGCGGAGAATCTGTTCGCCCTGCTTGCGACTCATCCAGCCTTTATTGACGAGGATTCGCGCAATCGACGGGACTTCGCCGCCACGTGTCTGGTAGCGCCGCGCCAGCTCCATCGCGGCGCGTGCCTGCTCCGGCTGAATCCAGCCTTGCTTGACGGCCAATTGGGAGAATCGGAGTTGCTCTTCCGGAATGTTCGTCGCCATAAATTATGAGTGTAACGGCGTCCGCTCGCGATTAAAGAAAAATTTGCGCATTCAACGCGGCCGATTTGATCGCGCTGAAAAAGGCTTACATCCCGATGCGAACAAACGCGTGCTTACAGATTTCAATCAATGGTTCTGAAAAGATGAACAGCAGGAGCAGCGCGACACATTTCCCGACCGCCATGACGTTGTAGGCGAGCGGCACGGTTTCAGTCGGTGCAGTGCCTTCGGGTGGCGCGTCAATCGCCACGGCTTTGGCGATGCGCATGTAGTAGTAGAGACTGACGACTGAATTGAGGCCAATCCAGACAATCATTCCGTAGCGCGCTCGTTTGGCCAATTCGACGACGACAAACCACTTGCCCATGAATCCGCCAAACGGCGGCAGTCCGGTCAAGCTGAACAGGAAAATACACAGGGCCACTGCGAGAATCGGTTCGCGCCGGATCGCGCCGCGTAAATGCCGCAGGTCCGTCCCGCCGACTATGTTTTCCAGTCCGACCAACACGAGGAACGCGCCGAAATTCATCACCAGATAGCCGAGCAGATAAAACAAAATCGCTGCCGGGCCGAACAACTTTTCGACTTCGCCTGCGGGTCCGGTCGTGCTGTTTAGCATCGACAATCCGGCGAGCATGTAACCAGCGTGGGCGATGGATGAATAAGCCAGCATGCGCTTCACATTCGTCTGACCGAGCGCGGCGAGATTTCCGATACACATCGTCAGCACCGAGAGCGTCATCAAGATCGTTTCGAACCCACTGCGATCCAATTTCCAAACCATCTCCGAACCCGCCGGAAAGAGTGCGACCGCAACGCGAATCAACGCGGCGAAGCCTGCTGCTTTCGGCACGACCGAGAAGAATCCAGCGGCCACCGTCGGCGAACCTTCGTACACATCCGGTGACCAATAGTGGAACGGAGCAGCCGCGATTTTGTAAAGGAATCCGACGAACACCATCGCGAGAACCGCGATCAAACCGATCGGCGAAACGGCTTTAAGCGCTTCCGCTTTCGACCATGAGGACAACACGCCGACAATCCCGTGATGGCCATACAAATCGAGTGTGCCGGTCAGTCCGTAAACGTACGACATGCCGTAGATCATGATGCCCGACGCCATCGCGCCGTAGATCACATATTTGATGCCGGCTTCAGCGCTCTTGCGGTCCCGGCGAAGGTAACCGGCCATCGCGTAACTGATGATCGAGAGTGATTCGAGCGCGAGATAAATCATCAGCAGATTGGACGCCGAGCACAAGAACATGCCGCCAGCGCAGACCGCGACGACCAATAGAAAAAACTCGCCATGATTCTTGCCCTGAATTTCTTTGGCATGAATGGCGACGACCAGAGCCGTCAACGTGCCGAGCAACAACACCGTTTTAAACGCAGTTCCGTACCAATCAAAATGAAACATTCCTGAGAACGCGTTCTGATTTTCCAAGAGGCCACTGTTGAATAGATAATTCTGCTTCAGGTTCAGCCACAGCGCCAACGTAATCCCGGCGACGCACAGCCAGCCGGTGCCGACGCGCTTGTCGTGCGACAATTTGAAATCAAAAATCAGCGCCATCAAAAACGTGGCGAAGACCATGATCTCCGGCGCGATGGTCCGCAGGTCACCCGTGTTGCGCTGAATAAGTTCGTAAAAATGTTCCATTGCGTCTCGTGTCCGCCTTCAAATCTTGATGGGCGTTTCCTCGCAAGGCGAACGGACGGCTCGCCCCGCGTTATTCAATTTCAAACCGACATTTAGTGTTTCTTTTCGCCTTCTGTCTTCGTTTCTGTTTGAGCAGTTCCCGTGTTCGCGAGTTTCTCCGACGACTTCAATTCCGGCACGCTGGCCACGACATGATCGCGGAGAACGGTGCAGGACTTTTGAGTCAGATCGATCAACGGTTTTGGATACACGCCCAGCGCAATGACGACGATCACGAGTGGAATCAGCGTGAACTTTTCGCGCGCCGTCATGTCTTCATACCCTTTGTACTTTTCGTTCAACGGGCCAAAGAACACGCGCTGCATCATCCACAGCAAGTACGCCGCAGTCAGCACCACACCGAGGGCCGAAATCGCCGTCAACGTCGTGAAATCAACCTGCGGATGCGCCCAAGCGCCGCTGCCGAGGTTCGAATTGAACGCGCCCAAGAAAACCAAAATTTCACTGACGAATCCAGACAATCCCGGCAAACCCATCGAGGCAAAGAGTGCCACAGTGAAGAATGCTGCGTACACCGGCATCTGAGCGGCCAGGCCACCAAACTTGTTCACGTCGCGGTGATGCGCACGGTCGTAGATCACGCCGACGAGCAAGAACATCATGCTGGTGGACGTACCGTGATTAAACATCTGCAATACCGATCCGGTGATGCCTGACGTCGTCAAGGCGGCAAGCCCGAGCATACAATAACCCATGTGCGACACCGACGAATACGCGACGATCTTTTTCAAATCGTCCTGCGCCATCGCGCAGCATGCGCCGTAGATGATGTTGAAGACACCCAACAGAGCTATCGGTACCGCGAAATTAACTGCGGCCGTCGGAAACATCGGATAGGCAATTCGCAGGAATCCATACACACCCATCTTCAGGAGGATGCCGGCCAGAATCACGGAGATCGCAGTCGGCGCTTCGACGTGTGCCCACGGCAACCATGTATGGAAGGGGAAGACGGGGACTTTGATTGCAAACGCGATGTACAGGAAGACGAACATCAGCATCGCGAACGTGTACTCGGTTCCCAGGAACGTGAATTTGCCAAGGAACAAACTGTAACGCGCTTTGAGCTGAATGAAGTCAAATGTCCGTTCGAGTTTGATCTTTGAAACTGCGATGTTACGTGCGGCTGATTTGGCTGCGACGTCACTGGCTGCTTCGTCGATCTTTTCCGCTTCGCCAGTCGCTTTGGCCTTGCTCAATTCAGCGTTCGCTTTACGCAGCGCGTCGCTGGCGGCGAGTCCGGCTTTGTAGGCGTCGAAATTGTTTTTGATGCTTTCCGCAGCGACGGCATCAACCATGTGCGTAGCCATCAACGCGTCGAGATTCGGATCTTTTTCGGTCGCTACTACACGCACATACGGTTCGTACAATTCGTATGCAGCACCCTTAGCTCGCGCTTGAGTGGCAGCATCCGCGTATTTCGCGTCCGACCAATACCACGTCCCGAGCAACGCGACGAGCATGAAGACGGATCCGGCCATTGTGTACAGGAAGAATTTGATTGCTGCGTACACACGGTTCGGACCGCCCCAGATTCCGATCAGGAAGTACATCGGCAACAACATCAATTCCCAGAACACATAGAAGAGGAAAAAGTCGAGTGCGCAGAACACGCCGTTCATTCCGGCGAGCAACAACAGGATCATCGCGAAGTAGCCTTTGACTTGCTTTTCGATGCCCCAACTCGCCACGACCGCGATGAATCCAACCAATCCGCTCAGGACCAACATGGGCGCAGACAAACCGTCCATGCCCAATTTATAAAACGCGTTCAAGCTACTGATCCACGTGTGGCTTTCGTAGTAATGAATTGTCCCGGTGTCTTTGAAAGCAAAGAACAGGTAGATACCAATGGCCAGTGGAATCGCCGCCGCCGCTGATGCGACAGTCTTGATGATGTCACCGCGCTTGGACGGAATGCACAGCACCGCCGCCATGCCCAGCACAGGCGCGAAGACGTACAGTGAAAGAAGAGGAAAACCGCTTTGTTCCATTATTGAAATCCAAACTCAGGTTTCTGGTTTACTTACGGCATCGCCAGCATCAGCCACAACAGCACAAATGCCACGACTCCGAACGTCACGCACACGTAATATTGAATCTTTCCGTACTGCAAAATCCGGGCGAAAACACCTACGAAACTTGTCGCCCATCCGAAGAAATCGACGCATTTATCGACGAACCAATTGTCCACCAACTTCGCTACCGTGGCGATCGACTTCAAGACAAAACTCCAGCCATCGATACACACTTTATCCAACACGTTCGCGTCAAATTTCCAGAACGCGCGGTTCATGGTTTTCCACGCCGGGACGATTCCGTCCTGATAAATGCGGTCGAAATACCAAAGCTGACTGAACAGATCGTAGAGGCCTTTAAGCACCGGATTCTTGCGTAGATTGCTGGGCGAAATCGATTTCTTGATGTACATCGACCACGCCATGAACAATCCCGTGGCCAGCATCAATACCGACAGACCCGTCGCCATCAAATGGGCGCTGTGGTGAACGACCTCATGTTCGGCTTCGTGCTTCATCTCAGCTTCAGAAAGCTTTTCGCCAGGTGCTACAGTCGCTTGAGCGCTCACAGGCGAAACCATCAACGCATTCAACCAGCCAGTCGATTCAATCTTCGCTTCGGCCTTGCCATCTTTGAGCTCATACACAGTCACGTCGCGCGTCAAACCCGGGATGCCGATGATGTCGCCACCGATCAAGTGACCGCCCCACCACAAGCCCAAACATAGCGTCGCGAGAATCGTCAACGGCACCGTTGCCAGCAGCGGTGATTCGTGAGCGTGATCATAAATTTCCTTGTCGCGCGGTTCGCCGTGGAACGTCATGAAAATCAAGCGGAACATGTAGAATGTGGTCAATCCAGCTGTCACGATTCCCAGCAAGAATGGAATCCAATGCACACCGCCAACGAGCATCGCTTTGGCAAGTGAACCGGCCAGAATCGCGTCTTTCGAAAAGAATCCGCTGAAGAACGGCACGCCTGAAATTGCCAGCGTTCCGATCAACATCGAGTAGTACGTGACCGGCATTTTGTTTTTCAATCCGCCCATGCGGTTCATGTCCTGCAAATGATGGCAGGCATGAATCACCGAACCGGCGCAGAGGAACAGCATGCATTTGAAAATCGCGTGTGTGAACAGATGCGCGATGCCTGCAGAATACGCCCCGGCTCCGAGGCCGATCATCATGTATCCGAGCTGTGAAATCGTCGAGTACGCGAGCACGGCTTTGATGTCCCACTGAACCAGCGCCATCGTCGCTGCGAGGAACGCGGTAATTCCGCCAATGATCGCAACGAAGAACAGCGAACCTTCTGTCAACAATGGCGAAATGCGCGCGGTCATGTATACGCCAGCGGCCACCATCGTTGCGGCGTGGATGATTGATGAACCCGTCGTCGGGCCTTGCATCGCGTCCGGCAACCAGGTGTGCAGAGGAAATTGAGCGGACTTGCCCATCGCGCCCATAAACGTGAAAATCCCGGCGATGGTCAGCAGTGAATTGCCGGACAATCCCAGCAACGTCATGTGTTCGAAGATGCCTTTTTGCTTGGCGAGATACAGCGTGTCGAAATTCAGTGGACCATTCGTAAAGTTCAGCGCTTTGTATTCAGCACTGCCCGCGACGGCCAAAATCGTCGTTGCAAACAGACCGATACCGATGGCGAATCCGAAGTCGCCGATACGGTTCATCACGAATGCTTTTTTCTGCGCGTGAGCCGGTGACAGGAAGCGCTCATCAATGCCCGTTGCGTACGATGCTTTCAATTCCTGGTAGTGATGATCCTTCGAAACAACCGGCTTGTAGAACCAGAAACCGATCAGGAAGTAGCTGCCCAATCCGACCAATTCCCAGAAGACATACGTCATCAGCAGATTGCTCGACAACACGATCCCAAGCATCGCGAAACAGAAGAAGCACATGAATCCGAAATATCGGCGGTACATCGAATCGCCGTCCATGTAGAACATCGAATACACGAGTACAATCGTCGCCAGACCCGTCACCACGCAGCACATGAATGCCGACAATTGGTCGATCAAAAAGCCCATCTGCAGATCGACGCCGTTCAAATTAATCCACGAAAATGAATTGATGATCGGCTTGGCCTGCAAGTGCGCGCCCATCGGCGACGTGTGCGAGAAGAGACACATCGACAGCAAAAACGCCGTGCCCATGGCCGCGATCGAGATGCGGTCGGCGATGGCGTTCAGCTGCTTGCCGAAGAACAGAATCACGGCAAAGGCCAGCAGCGGGACGAGCAGGATGCCCGCAGGTAAGTAAATAAACATGTTATTCATGCTAAATCGCTATTTCCCGAATCGGTTACATCTGCATTTCGTCAACTTCATTCAAGGCAATTGTCTTGTGCGTTTGGAACACGGCCAACACCAACGCCAGCGCCACCACCGCTTCTGCTGCTGCGAGAATGATGATGAAAAGCGTAAAAATCTGTCCGTCCAAATGACTGCCATCAATCTTGTCGTGCCCAAAGCGCGAGAACGCGACGAAGTTAATCCCCGTCGCATTGAGGATCAACTCAACGCCCATGAGAATACCGACCGCATTGCGGCGGCTCACCATCGCAAAGATTCCGCAGGCAAACAGGAAGCCCGAGAGAATCAGGTAGTTGGACAACACGTTGGGTCCACCCGACAGCCATTCCATGATTAATTCAATTCCTTGCGAACGATCACCACCGCACCCACCAACGCCGCGAGCAGCAACATCGACACGACTTCAAACGGCAGAATGTACTCGCCGGCCAATTTGTGCCCGATTCCGTACCGACCTTTGAACTGCATCCACGCGTCGAACAACTTCTCGCCGTCCTTTGGCGATTGCTTGATCAATTCAGCTTTCGCATCCACATCGCTCTTTGTCGAAATCGAATGCAACAATTCAGGATTCTTTTGAAGCAAGGCAATCTGCTCAGCAGTCGCGGTCGAAGGCGTCACACCAACGGTGTTCACGTAATCAACCGCTGCGTATTTATTTTGTTGTTGAAGCGGAATTTCAAGTCGGCGAACCATCAAAAACAGCCCCGCGAAAACAGCCAACGCTGCGACCAATCCGGTCGTCGTGCTGAACCACCCGCGCCGCTCGGCTGACGTGTCTTCAGCCACATTCGATGAGAACATGATCGCGAACATGATCAGCACCAGGATGCCGCCGACATAGACAATCAACTGCACAGCTGCGACGAAATCCGCGTGCAGCAGTACGTATATCCCGCCCACGCCCAGGAAGCAGATACAGAGCGCGAAGGCCGCGTGGAGAATGTTCCGCGCACCCACCACGACCACAGCACTGCTTGCGGTCATGAGAGCGATCAGCCAGAAAATAAGTGTCGATAGTGCCATGCAAAATCCAATTCCACAGCCGCAGGGAAACACCCGCAGCCGAGATTTTTTTACGCCCGTGACGACATTGAAGTCAGAGAAATATAACGCGAGTCCGGTGGAGTGCAAGGACGTTCGCAAAGCCTTTTTAAAAGTCTTTCAACGCGCTGCCGCTGTGTGCTGATTTTATTTGCTATTTCGTGTCCGCAGCGCTTTTCTTGGGCTCGACTTTCGGCACAGGTTTCGGCTCAGGCGCGTTTTCAACTTCAACTTTCGCGTCTTTGCCCAGCTTGTTTTCAGCTGCCAGCGACCGCAGATAAATCCGCTGCTTTTTGAAGGCTAGGAATTCTTGTTCCTCGGGTTTCATATCCGTCATTTTGAGGATGTGAAAGCCTTGGTCGCTCTCGACTAGCGCCGCGATGTCGCCCACTTTTTCCAGAGCGTACACGGCCGCCGCGATCTGTTTCGGAACGTACGTCGGAGCCATCCACCCGAGGTCTCCGCCCTGCTCCTTCGACACATTTTCGTCCGACAACTGCTTCGCGAGCGTCGTGAAATCCTCGCCTTTTTTAGCGCGTTCCATCGCGTAATCCGCTTCCTTTTTCGCGTCCTCTTTCGGTCGCTCCGGATGCTGCGTGTACTTCGATTTCTCGTACGTAAACCGAATCTGGCTGACCCGCCGCACCGCCATCGTTTCCTTTTCTTTTTCAAACGCTTTCTTCAGCGCGTCCAGGTCTTTCTCCGCCTCGACCGCCATCGCTCGCGTCATCGCCGCTCGCAGCGCGAACTCTGCCGTGAATTCGTCCTCCGTCTTTGCTCGCGATTTCAACAAGTCTTCGAAACTCTTTCCCTGCTTCAACAAATCCGCTTTGAATGATGCTAAATCTTCTTTCAACGCATCCGGTGTCAACGTCAATTTGTTTTTATCGATATGCTGGCGAATGGCCATCTGCTGGACCATTTGCTCACGTGAAATCGACGCCAGTTTATCATGAAATTCTTTCGACAGCGGCTTGCCCGGAGCCTTGTAGACCTTCAACCAAAACTCATAGCGGTTGCGAATCGTGTCGCTCGAAAGCGTCTCGCCGTTGACCTTCACGCTCGGCAGTGACGGCGCGTATTCTGCTTCTTCAACCGCGCGGACTGAATGCAACGCGAGCGCCGCGACAAGGCCGGACAATAATAACCCGATTCGCATGGTCATGATTTTGTGTACTCCAAATGAGGTCGTAAAAACACGTTCCGGCATTGTCTTAAATTAGCAGAAGGCCTTGCCAGTCACAAGAAGCCTGAAAAAAAGAATCTCGAACCGAATTCGAGAAATAAAAATCCCCCGGCATTTACCAGGGGATTTCAAACTGAATGGTTAGATCGGGAGACCGAACTACGCGGTGGCCGCTTCGCTCGGAGCTGCCGCAATCGCCGGAGCCTTCTTCGCCGCTTCGACCAGGTCCTTCTTGAGTTTCGTCTTGGACGGCTTCTTGGCCTTTACCGGCTTCTTGGTTTTTTCGCGCTTCACGATTTCGGCTTCACACAACTCCCACAAAACCAGCGTGGAATTGTCGCCGAGGCGTGTGCCGTACATCTTCGAGCGGTTGATCTTCTTCCCGCGCGGAAGGTCGGCTTGAACCAAGCGAATCGTCGTCGGCAAACGCATGATGCGGGTGTAACCGCCCGAGCGTGCCTTGAACCGTTCGGTCACTTCAGCGAAGATTTTCTTGACCGTCTGCTTCGCTATAAGCGTCGAACCCAGTTCGCTGATTGCCAAGCGGCGGTGATGCGGAGTACCCTTCTTCCCGAGCGTAATCAACTGCTCGGCAAGCGGGCGGGCCGCTTTCGCTTTTTGAATGGTCGTACGAATTCGACCGTGTTCAATCAAATTGATGACCATGTTGCGCATCGTGGCCGCTCGGTGAGCGGACTTGCGGCTCAGGCTGTTTACTGCACTCATGTGACGCATGTCAAAACTCCATCGTAAAAGATTACATTTTAATGTTGTGGTACTGACTACAGTGATCGACCGGCTTACTCGTCGGACGCCGAACCCATGTCTTCCGGCACTTCCATTCCGAACGACAACTGCATGTCGCCCAGCTTCTTCTTGATTTCTTTCAAACTTGTCTTGCCGAAATTCTTGATCTTCAGCACATCTGCTTCGGCCAAGCGCACCAAATCCGCGAGAACTTGAATGTTCGCCGCAGCCATGCAATTCTCGGCGCGAACGGACGGTTCCAACACGCTGACCGGCTGCTTGAGCTTCTCGCGCAATTCGCGCGTGTTGCTGTCTTCGCCCGCTTCCAACACCGCCGACGGAGCGCTGACGCCATCGCTTTCGATCTGCTTGCCCAATTCGAAGTACTTCACGAACGGGTTGAAGTGCTTGCGCAGAATCGTTGAGGCTTCGACCAACGCCATTTCAGGCGAAATCGTGCCGTCAGTCCAGATTTCCAAATTCAACTTGTCGTAATCGGTCTGTTGGCCGACGCGCGTGTTCTCGACCTTATAGCGAACGCGCTTCACGGGCGTGTACACGCTATCGATCGGGATCGTTCCAACGACCTGGTCAGCGAGAATGTTTTCTTCCGCCGTCCGGTAGCCGCGGCCCTTGCGCGCCGTCATTTCGAGGTCGAAATAAATGTCTTCCGTCAGCGTGCAGAGCACGAGTTCAGGATTGATGATTTCGAAGCGCTCGTTCTTGACAATATCGCCAGCTTTGATCACGCCCTTCGTCTTGCGTTCAATCTTCAATACAACCGGTTCGTCCGTATACAGCTTCAGACGCATTTCTTTGATGTTCAACACCAAATCGGACGCATCTTCATACAGTCCCGAAATGGCCGTGAATTCATGAGGTATCTGCGTTGTCTTGATTTTGCCTTCATCGCCTTTGTGGCCGACTTCAAGGCGCATCGACATCACAGCCGCGCCTTCAAGGCTCGACAACAAAACGCGTCGCAACGAATTACCGATCGTCACGCCATAGCCGCGTTCAAACGGTTCGGCATCGAACATGCCGTACTTATCCGTGGCAGTTTCTTTGTTCAATGTGACATGGGTGGGCAGTTCAAAACCGCGCCAGCGAATGCGCATGGATAGTCCTCGCGTTCCTCATTATGTTCAATCGGCGGAGCCATTCAACCCACGGCAGAGGAGATTGCCGGATCGAACGCGGAGTGACACCGCCTGCTTCCCAAGATTCCCAACCTGCGCCGCTCTCGCGCGGCAATCGGCTCCGGAACCTTTCAAGTCGCTCACCCGAAAACGAGGAGCGACTCTGCTGCAAATATCTCTGCGTCTTACTTGGACAACAATTCGACGATGAGCTGTTCCTGGATCGGGATCGAAACGTCTTCACGCGTCGGCATGCCAATCACTTTGGCACCCATTCCGTCGCCATCCGCTGCAATCCACGACGGGCACTGACGGCCCTTGGTTTCGTCAAAACGAGCCTTGACACGCTTCTGGCTCTGCGTACCCGGGCGGGCTTTGATTTCGTCGTCTTTGGAGATCGAATAGCTCGGAACGTTGACGCGTTTTCCGTTGACATTGATGTGACCATGCGTAATCAACTGACGGGCTTCGGCGCGGGAAACAGCCCAACCCAATTTGAATACGACATTGTCCAAGCGGCGTTCGAAGAGTGTCATCAGCGTTTCGCCGGTGTTACCCTTGCTGCCAGTCGCCATGGCGAAATAGCGGCGGAATTGCTCTTCGTAGACGCCATAAAAGCGCTTTACTTTTTGCTTTTCGCGCAAGCCTTCGCCGTAAGACGAAACCTTACCGCGGCGCACATTCACGTTACCCGGGGGATAATCGCGGCGCGAGATCGCGCATTTTTCGGATTCGCAGCGTACACCCTTCAAGAACAATTTCATGCCTTCTCGGCGGCACAACCGGCACTTCGGTCCTGTATAACGACCCATTCTCAAGCTCCGTTTTCAAGGTGCGAAACACGTCTCTTCCGCTTCGAAAGATCCGTCTGCATCGCTGCGCATTGTCGTTTTCCGGCAGCCGCGCGCAAATTCCGTGGAATCTGCGAATCGTTCGGCCCGTCTTCTCTGTTTCTGCATTCAAAGTCTGAAGACGCGACGCGCTTAATCCGTGCGATCTCTGAATGAATACGAAGTCAAGTACAGCGGATAATTCCACTGTACGTTTGGATCACACGCGGCGGCGTTTGCGAGGGCGACAGCCGTTATGCGGCAACGGTGTCACGTCTTCAATCGCGCGGACGTTCAATCCGGCTGACTGCATTCCGCGAATCGCGGATTCACGACCAGAACCGGGTCCCTTGATGCGGCATTCAACTTCCTTCATGCCCATCTTGATCGCCTTTTCCGCAACGGCTTCCGCCGTGCGCTGAGCAGCGAACGGAGTGCTCTTGCGCGCACCCTTGAACTTCACCGTGCCGGCTGAATCCCAGCACAACGTGTCGCCGTTCGTGTCCGTGATCGAGATGATCGTGTTATTGAACGTCGCCTGGACGTGCGCAACGCCACGAACCACGCTCCGTTTCACTTTCTTTTTCTTGTACGCCTTAGCCATTTCGAGTTAGTCCTAATGCTATCGTATCGCAGGCGTCCCGCCTGCTCGTTTCTAGTCTGGCAGGCGAGACGCCTGCGGTACAGAATTTAGTTTAGCGCATTTCCTTCACTGAGCGCTTGACGGCGACTGTCTTCTTCTTGCCCTTACGCGTACGAGCGTTGGTCTGAGTGCGCTGACCTCGGCACGGCAAACCCTTGATGTGTCGTGTACCGCGGAAGCAGCCAATCTTCTTCAAACGCAAAATGGCCTGTTGAACTTTGCGACGCAGCGCACCTTCAACGGGGCCAGAGCGCCCGTCTTTGACGACTTCGTCACTGTAGTTCTTGTCGATGAACGAAGCGATACGAGCGACTTCGTCATCCTTCAAATCGCGAGCGCGCGTTTCCGGCTTGATTCCCGTTTCGGCCAAAATCTGATCCGCGCGGTACTTGCCAATGCCGTAAAGATACTGCAACGAAACATCGATGCGCTTTTCGGTTGGAATGTCCACGCCCATTATTCGAGGCATAACCTGTTTCTACCTTTCCTGTCGCGTATTTTAATCCACGTTCTAAATTGTTCAGTCGTCCAAACTTTTAGGCGACTAGCGATGCGCTTGACATCGCTACCCCAATACTCACACTCATCGCCGAAAATCTGTCCAACATCGTTCGGATTTATCCCTGGCGCATTTTATGGCGCGGATCTGTACAAATCACCCGTAGATGACCTTTACGTCGCACAATTTTGCAATTTTCACACCTGCGCTTAACTGACGGTCTGACTTTCATGGCTCAACTCCGCTTTTCTAGTCCAACGCTTCGTTCTACACATTCCAGAGCCCGCGGCTCTTGAAAATTATCCTCGGAAGACAATGCGTCCCTTGGTTAAATCATAAGGAGACATCTCAACCGTCACTTTATCACCTGGAAGAATTTTGATGAAATTCATCCGCATCTTCCCGGAAACATGCGCCAAAATAAGGTGTCCGTTTGGCAGCTCAACTTTGAACTGCGTGTTCGGCAACGCCTCTTTCACTATCGCATCAACACGTATCGCATCTTCTTTGGCCATGTCTTACAGTCTGAAAATTGTTCAAAACACACCGTTACGCACCGTTTTCACACGAGTCGCGCCCAATGGAAGCCGAGTATTCTAAACGCTCACTCGCTCTGTGTCAACCACATACCGCACTAATTCTGCCAATTTCCAAAGGAATTCGTGCTTTACTACCGAATTCTTCTGTTTCCAGTATCTAATTCCGTTATGGCAACGTCAAAATCTCAATCCGGTCATTCAAAATCGCAATCGTGTGCTCGAAATGAACTGAGCGGCTCCCGTCTTTAGTCAGCACCGGCCAGATGCCTTCGTCCGATTTCACGTCCGCCAGGCCTTCATTCACCATTGGCTCAATCGCGATCACCATCCCCGGTTTCAGCGGCTTATTGATTGCCAGCACCGTCGCGTTTTCGTCCACATAATTCGGAACTTGAGGTTCCTCATGCAGCGATTGCCCGACTCCATGCCCGACAAACTCACGCACCACCGAATACCCACGACCTTCAACCAGCGCCTGCACCGCCCGCGCAATATCGTTGATTTTGCCGCGCGGTTTCGCCGCTTCAATCCCAGCCCACAATGCTTCTTCGCCTGCCGCCAACAATCGCTTCGCGGCTGGATCCGGTTCGCCAATCGCGAACGTCCACGCTGAATCGCCGATGTAGCCATTCAACGTCACGCCCACATCAATCGACACCAGATCGCCTTCGACCAGCAGCGTATCGTCGGGCACTCCGTGTACCACGCAATCATTGATCGAAGCACACAAATTCGCCGGAAACGGTTTCTTTCCCGGAAAAGCGTAGCCCATAAACGGCGACTTCGCACCGCGCTTCGCAATAATCTCGCCCACCGCCTGATCCATCTTCCGCGTTGTCGATCCCGGCACCGCCAAGCGTTTCACCGCTTCGAGGCACTGCGATACAATCTTGCCCGACTCGCGAATCATCGCGATCTGACGCTCGGAATACAGGTTCTGGGCCACTCAACCACTCCGTTCAAAAACCAAGGTTCAAAGTCCAAGCGGCCTCGCGTCGAGCGATCTGCCCTGAACTTTGAACCTTGACTTCGGAACCCTTATTTATTTTTGCGGCGCTTTTTTACGGTTTCCCGTTTGCACCGCTTGTAAAATTAAGTCCGACACGTCGTCCAATGTCCCATTACCCGGCACATGACACAAATTTCCACGCCGTTCATAAAAATCAATCAGCGGCGCTGTGTCATGCCAGTACTGTTTCTGTCGTACTCGGATCGTCTCCGGCCGGTCATCGTCCCGAATGATCAACGTCTTACCGCACGCATCACACAGGTTTTCGACTTTCGGCGGTTTGCCCGTTAAGTTATAGACCAATCCACACAACGGATCGGGACAACTTCGACGCTCAGACAACCGCGCCTGAATCACTTCGTCCGGCGTGTCGATCAGAATTACCAGATCGATCTTCTCACGCCGTTTTTTCAATACTTTTTCAAGCGCTTCAGCCTGTCGAAACGTACGCGGAAAACCATCCAACACATACCCGCCGGGCTTCTTTTTCTTCGCCGTCTCGACTGCTTCCATCAGCACGTTAATCACAACTTCATCTGGCACCAGCCGTCCCGATTCCATAAAAGGCTTCACCTGCAAGCCCACTGGAGTCTGGTTCGCCACTGCCGCACGCAATAAATCTCCGGTCGCCAAATGCGGAATTTTCAACTCCGCACACAACCGTTCAGCCTGAGTCCCCTTACCTGCTCCTGGCGGACCTAATAGCACGTACCGCTTGTCAGCCATAGTAGCGCCCGCCCCAAAGCTCGATTTGAAATGAACTCTTACCTTCGGCCCTTAATCTTCCCGCCGCCCTTCATGAAGCCTTCGTAGCGCTCCATCAAGAGATGCGATTCAATGCGGTTGACCAAATCCAAAGCGACGCCGACGACAATCAACAATCCCGTACCACCGAAGAAATCGGAAATCTGGTTGCTGACCTTCATCGTGTTTTGAATGATCTGAGGCACCATTGCAATGATCGCAATAAACACAGCGCCGGCCAGCGTGATTCGGTTCATCACACTTTCCAAGTAATCGCGAGTGTCATTGCCCGGCCGAATGCCAGGAATGAACATTCCGTATTGCTTGAAGTTTTCAGCGTGTTCCTTGGGATCGAACAACACGGCCGTATAGAAGTACGAGAAGAATATAATCAACCCGATTTCAAGCGTCACGTACATGAATGAGCCTTGCTGAAAAAACCCGGCAAAATCATGTACCCATTGAATGTTCACTCCGCTTAACAAGCTCGGCAAGACGATCAATGAATTAGCGAAGATAATCGCGATGACACCCGATGCGTTCAACTTCAACGGAAGGAAATGCTGCTGTTTGAAGCCGATGCGTGAGCGCTTCGGGGTCTGCATCGGGATGCGACGTTCTGCCTGCGTCACAAACACAACTGCCATGACCATGAGGAGGAACAACAGCAACAAAATGAAGATATGGCTCGGTCCGATCTTCGACGATTCGGCTGCGTCCAAGGACGTATCAAATCGGCTAACGATCTGGACAAGCGCTGAAGGCATGCGGGACAAAATACCCATCATGATGATCAACGACACGCCATTTCCCAAACCGAATTCATCAATCTGGTCGCCCAGCCACATCAAGAAACACGTGCCTGCAGTCAGGATGATCGAGGAGCTGAAGATGAACCAGAATCCTTCGCTGATCACTGCCGACTGGCCGTTATACTTGCTGCCGTTCAAATTCATGCAAATGATGACGCCTTGAATGATGCACAGCACGACACCCGCATAGCGGGTCCATTGCGTGATCTTTCGACGTCCGCTTTCGCCTTCTTTGGCGACTTTTTGCAACGCCGGAATGATGGCGCTCAAGAGTTGGAAAATAATGGAGGCGGAGATGTAGGGCATGATGCCCAATGCAAAAATGGACATCTTTTTCAAACCGCCGCCGGAGAACATGTCCAAAACACCCAAGAACTCCGCAAAGCCCGACCCTTTTTTCTCGCCAATCGAACCGACGACGGCATCCAAGTTCACGCCCGGAAGCGGAACAAAGACACCCACGCGGCACAGGACCAACAGTCCTAGCGTGATCAGGGTCTTCTTGCGAAGATCTGGAATTTTGGCGATGTTGGCGAATGCCGAGAACATGCCGTATCCTCAAGTAAGTAAACAGAACGGAGCGCCGCTCCGTTCAATCCAGTACAGCAAACGGCGAAGCGGCGCTCCGCCCTGTTTTAATCGTCCTACACTTTAAAATCGTTGAATCAATTCTACTTCTTTTCAGCGTCAGGAGCTGCCGCAGGCTTCTTGATGGCCGCCAACTTATCGGCCAATTTCTTGTCCGCGTCAATCTTCTTGAAGTTCGGAGCCTTCTTCTTCGGCGCGCCGTTGATCCACGTCACCGTGCCGCCTGCTTTTTGAATCTTTTCAATCGCGCTCTTGCTGAACGCATCCGCCGTCACGTGCAACGCCACAGACAATTCGCCTTCGCCGAGAACCTTGACCGGTCGGCGCAAATTGCGGGGTTCTTTTTGTTCGACGGCTTCAGGTTTTTCCTGAGCGATGTTCTTGGCCTTGCGGTGAGCGATCTTTTCGTCGCTGCGCGCTCCGCCTGTCGGGAGCTTCACGCCGTGAGCCAAACCTTTTTCCTTCAATTCCTTCAAACCTACCGTCGAACCCGCCGCGAAGACCGACAAATCGCCGACGTTGACCGCGACAAACGTGACCTTGAAACGGCCATTGCGGAAGCCGCGTTTGGGCAAGCGTCGGAAGATCGGCATCTGGCCGCCTTCGTACGTCACCTTCATGGCGTAACCTGAGCGCGATGTCGCACCCTTGATACCGCGACCGGCTGTCTTGCCCAGTCCGCTCGCAGGGCCACGGCCCACGCGCACTTTTTTCTTGTTCGACAAATCAGCCCGACGAGCTTGGTGCAATTGCATTATTAAAAGCCTCTCGAAACATGACACAAACACGTTTGGTTTGTGCGGGAGTCGTTTTTACGCTCAACTCCCTCGCCTGAGCACAAGTCGCTTTATCAGCGTTCTTGGCCAACTTGAATTGTAACGGCTGATTATAGTGCCGTACAAATAATGCAGACGGCTCCCTTGCATTAAGAGAGCCGTCCTTCTAACAAATCTAAGCTTTTGCTGTTTCAGCTGCGACTTCGGCAGGAGCTGCCGCTTCGGCTGCTGGAGCACTCGGGGCACCTCGGTCGCCACCAGGGCCACCGCGTCCGCCACCAGGGCCGCCGCGTCCACCACCAGGACCGCCGCGTCCGCCACCAGGACCGCCGCGTCCGCCACCAGGGCCGCCACGACCACCGCCACGTCCACCGCCGCCACGTTCTTCTCGTTCAAACTTCGGCTTCGGCTTCGCAGCTGTCAAACTCGCAGCCAACGTCGCGTCCGGTGCGATCTCAACGCCACGCAGTGCTGCGATGGTGTCGCGGTTACGCAACTGAATCAGACATTCGAGAGCAGCCTTCACCAAATTCTTTTTATTGTTCGAACCACCCACAGACTTGGACAACACGTCGTGGACGCCGATACATTCCAGCACGGCTCGCACGGCCTGACCGGCAATGACGCCCGTACCAGGAAGCGCCGGAAGCATGACCACCGTTGACGCGCCGTAGGAACCGCGCACTTCGTGGGGGATCGTGCTGCCGAAAGTCGCGACGCGAAGCAAGTTCTTTTTCGCATCCTTTACCGACTTTTCAATCGCGTTCGGTACTTCGCGCGCTTTGCCATAGCCTACGCCTACGATGCCAGCACCGTTTCCGATGACCGACATGACAGCGAACGAAAAGCGTTTTCCGCCCTTCACCACTGTCGCGCAGCGCCAAATGTCAATCACGCGCTCTTCAAGATTCAATCCAGCCGCTTCAATTCGTTCGTTTGCCACTTGCTTGCTCCGCATGTCGTGTCGCCGGCGTCCACCCGGCCAGATTCGGAAAATTGCCGGCGAAACGCCGGCGAAGAGTTAGAACTTCAACCCGCCTTCGCGCGCGCCTTCAGCCAATTCCTTGATGCGGCCGTGATACAGATAGCCACCGCGATCAAACACCGCTTTTTCAATGCTCTTTTCTTTGGCCTTCTTCGCGATCAACTTGCCGACTTCGCGAGCTGCTTCTTTGTTCGCGCCGGTCTTCAAGCCGTCCAATTCTTTCGAGAGCGATGAAACAGACGCGAGTGTCGCACCCTTGTCGTCATCGACCAACTGCGCGTAGATATGTTTCGAACTGCGGTACACATTCAAGCGCGGCTTGGCTGCCGTGCCTGCAACCTTTTTTCGCACACGTATATGCTTGCGGACTCGCCGCTCTGATCGCGATACAATGCTCATCGTTCTCTCATCCTCTTTTTCATGCCGCGCTTTCGCGCCATTCATTCCAGCCTGCGTTTCCGGGGTCCGGCACACCCAGACTCCCCGCAAGCCGCACGAACTTTAGTTCAATTTTACTTGCCCGTCGCCGCAACCGTCTTACCCGGCAGCTTGCGAACCACTTCACCGGCGTAACGGACACCTTTGCCTTTGTACACGTCAGGCGTTCGAACCAAGCGAATTGAAGCGGCAACCTGGCCGACCAACTGCTTGTCAATGCCTTCAACCGTGATCTTCGTCGGCACCGGCAGCGTCACTTTGACGCCTTCAGGAATGGCGTAAATTTCAGGAATCTTGGTGTTATAACCGACGAACAACCGCAGCTTCTTCTTGTCGCTCGAAAGTTCAGCGCGATAACCGACGCCTTGAATTTCGAGTTCCTTGAGGTAGCCTTTGGTCACGCCTTCAATCATGTTGTTGATGATCGCGCGGTACAAACCGTGCTTGGCGCGATCCGCGCGCAGATCGGTCCCGCGCGTGAATGACACTTCCTTCGTAGCCGCATCGATTTCGGCGCTGATTGCACCGGTCAAATCCTGCGTCAACGAGCCTTTCGGTCCTTTGACGGTCACCCGCTGGCCTTCGATTTTGACATCGACTCCGGCCGGGATGGGGACGGGCTTTTTACCAATTCGCGACATCGTTACACTCCCTGTTTCAACAACTCATTTTGTCATTTGGCGTCTGGCATTATTCATTCAGCCGGTGCTCGTCGCCGAATAGCACAGACGAGTTGCACACGCGAATGTTGAATGGCACAACAACCGTTTAATACACTTTGACGAGCACTTCGCCACCCACGTTCGCCGCGCGCGCTTCCTTGTCGGAGAGTACGCCCTTCGATGTCGTCAGGATCTGGCATCCCATGCCGCGAAGAACAGGCTTGAGCGCTTCCTTCTGAGAATACACTCGCCGACCTGGCGTACTCACACGTTCAATCAGGTTGATCACCTGTTCGCCCGCGCGTCCGTACTTCAGCATCAGCTTCACATCGTTCTGCGCCGGCGTCTTGGGATTCTTCACGATTTCGAAGTTCGAAATGTATCCCTCGCGCTTCAACGCTTCCGCAATCGAGATGACGATCTTCGAACTGCGCACGTTCACGGCTTCGCGGCGCAAATGAACCGCGTTACGGATGCGTGTCAACATATCGGCGATCGGATCGGTTACTGGCATGTTTTCTTCCTTCGTTAAACGTACTCGTTAAACATTTTAGGTTCAACGACACACGTTTCATTTATCCAACGATGACGCGTCTTTAACCCGCGCCACGTATGGCGCGCCGGCTTTGTTTGTACACTAATCTCACAGTGTGGTTGCCAAGGTTCAGCAAATCCCCACGATATTTCAGTTCTTTTCAGTTTGAGTTAAAACTACTCACTCATGTACTGTCGCTTTCGTTTACCAGCTCGACTTCTTCACACCAGGCAGTTCACCCTTATGCGCGAGCGATCGGAAGCACAATCGGCAAATCTTAAACTTGCGGTAGTACCCACGGGATCGACCGCAGAGCTCACAGCGGTTATAGCCTCGCGTCGAAAACTTAGGCTTCAACTTGCACTTGACTACCCAACGTACACTGGCCATCGATGTCTCTCCGCCGTTGCTTCTTTAGTATGGATGAGCGTTGAACTCATCTGTCGTGTGTCGCTTAATCTATTCGAAGGACTAACTCTTTACCAGTCCAAGTCTTACTTTTAATGATCTCTGAACGGGCAGCCCATCATTTTCAACATCTCGAGCGCGTGTTCGTCTTTCTTTGCGGTCGTACAAATCGTGATGTCCATACCGTGAATGATGTCCGTCTTGTCCGTCTCGATTTCAGGGAACACGGTCTGTTCCTTCAAGCCGAGGGAGTAATTTCCGCGACCATCGAACGAGCGCGGGGAAATACCACGGAAATCGCGTACACGGGCCAAGGCGATGTTGAACAAGCGATCCAAAAATTCGTACATCTTCGGACCGCGCAGAGTCACCCGGCAACCGATCGCCATGTTCTCACGCAACTTGAAGTTTGACACGGACTTCGTGGACATCGTCACAACGGCCTTTTGACCGGAGATGATCGTCATGTCAGCGAGACACACTTCGCCCACCTTCGGGTTATTGTCAGTCGCGGGCTTGCCGAATCCCATGTTCAAACATACTTTCGTCAAGCGCGGAACAGCCATGATGTTCTTGAAGTTGAACTTTTCAGTGAGCGCAGGGACGATTTCCTTCTGGTATTTGTCCTTCAAGCGCAATACCTTGGGTGCCGTCTGCTCTCCGCCTTCAACCTTCGGTCCCTTAGCAGCGGCTTTCGCCTTTTCGATCTTGGCTGCATCGGGCTTGTTCTTGGCGGGCGCGGCTTTCTTTTCTTCTTTTTCGGCCATGACGTAGTATCCAGTCTAAAAATTGATGCTTCAATCAAGCAGGCAATGCGCCCGCGGTCCTCGACTTGTTTAGTTGCTACCGTGTTCGTGCGGCGGTCCTTTTTCAACAACCTTGACGCTCGACACGTGAATCGGGCGCTTCATGATCTTCAAGCCGCCCGCTTCGCCCGTCTTTTGGTTGTAGCGAGCAGTCTTCCACTGCTCGACACCGCGCACTGGCGTCTGCTTTTCGCCGCGCGTTTTGCTCTTAGGCACATCCAGCAACACCGTGCCTTTAATCCGGTCAACTTTGATGACCGTGCAGAGCTGCGGCTTGTTGGTCGCGGGATCGACGATGTTCGCGCCTTCACCCTTGACGATTGCAACTTTGTCGCCTTTGCAAATCTTGGTCTTAATCATCTTGTTTCGCATTGTACCGTACCTTCGTTTCCAAATCTGTTCGTAATGTGATCACTGCCAACCCGGTGCGAATCGTTTAGACGACTTCCGCGGCCAGGGAGACGATCTTCATGAAACCCTTCGAGCGCAGTTCGCGAGCGACCGGTCCGAAAATACGTGTTCCGCGCGGTTCTTTTTCCGGTGTGATCAACACAATAGCGTTGTTATCAAACCGAACTGAGGAACCATCCGCACGCTTCACAGCTTTGCGGGTTCGAACCACGACACCCTTAACAACCAGCTTCTTCTTGTCTTTCTTGCTGGTCGTCATGAATTCGCTGCCGGGCTGAACTTTCTTCACCGCCGCAACAATGATGTCTCCAACCGACGCATAGCGGCGGTGTGTGCCGCCGAGCACTTTGATGCAGACCGCAGTCCGCGCTCCAGTGTTGTCGGCTACAACCAGTTCTGTGTGATGCTGAATCATTTCTCTTTAGCCTTCCCTGTCGTATTCTGTCGTATCTGGCACGTTCGTTATCGGGCTGAAATTTACGCTGTTAAGCCTTCGGAGCCGCTGCTACGTGGCCCATCACTGCGGCGCGTTCAACAATCTTGACCAACGCCCAGCGTTTCTGCTTGGAGGTCGGGCGCGTTTCAATGATCTCAACGCGGTCGCCCATCTTCGCTTCGTTCTTCTCGTCGTGCGCGTGCAGGTTCGTTGACCGGAAGATGTACTTGCCGTAGCGCGGGTGTTTGACCAAGCGCTTGATTTCGACGCGAATCGTCTTCTGGCGCACATCGCTCGTCACGATGCCCTCTTCAGTTCGCCGTCCACTCACCGCGTTCGTGGTCGTTGCTTCCGCCGTCTTTGCCGCTTCATCCGCCATGTTTCATTCCCATCAATTCAGTAGACTATCGAATCTCTTTTGTCTCATGCGCGCGTTACGTTCGCGCATCGAAATCTTGGTCGCTTAACCAGTCACTCATACGAGCTTTACTGTTTAGGCCTTCTGGCCCATGTCTTCACGTTCCAAACCGTGGCGCACTCGTTTTGCTTCAGCCAACCGAACTGCACTTCGGTTTGCACCACCGTTGCCGTTCAAGTCGTCCTGAGCGAACTGGCGCGTACGAATGCTGCGCAACTGAGGCTTAACTTTGCGGCTCTTTGCTTCTTTCGCCAATTCAGTCTTTATCGCGGCTGCGCGGTCTTCGACGGACTTCAACAAGCGGTTGAACGCCGGAGCGGCTTTCGCTGCCTTCGGAGTCAAATCGGCAATCTTGGCATCCAACGCTTTGCGAACAGCGCGTTCAGACAAAATCGTTTCAATGCGAGCAATCAAACGTTTACCTTCGCGTTTATCGTGCGCTTTGATCGATTCACCTGACGAGCTTTTCACGATACCGTCGAACAGCTTCTTTTTTTCGAGGATCAGTTGATCCTTGAGCTCTCCGTCGGTCTTTTCGCGCAATGTTTTCGCTGTAATCGCGGCCATCTTCACTTACCCCGTTTAATCTGTTCGTAGTACGGGCTATAAACCCGTTCAGTTTCTTTGCTTTAGGCGACGGGCTATAAGCCCGTCCTACCTCAGTGTTTAGAACTCAGCGCGACGTTTCAAGAACTTCATGCGGAACGGCAATTTGCCGGACTGCAATCGGAACGCTTCGCGAGCGGCCGTTTCCGGGATGCCCGAGACTTCGAACAACACCGTACCAGGCTTGATCACGACTGCCCAATATTCGATTTCGCCTTTACCTTTACCCATGCGGGTTTCGGCGGCGATTGCGGTCACTGACTTGTGCGGGAATACACGGCACCAGTAGCGGCCTTCATTGCCCAAGGAGCGGGAGAGCACCACGCGACAGGCTTCCAATTGCTGCGCTGTCAACCAGCCCGGTTCCATCGCCTGGATTCCATAATCGCCGAACGCGACATAGTTTCCAGCAGTCGCGTTACCGCGAATACGTCCGCGCTGGCTCTTTCGGTATTTGACTCTTTTTGGCATCAACGACATTGCACTAATCTCCGTGGAACGGTCGTATTACCCGCTCAAATCTCTTGCCGTTGTATAGGACCTATAAGACCTATACGACCGATATGACCAATTTAATTTACGCTTCCCTTTTATGCTTCAGAGGGCGTCGGGGCTTCGGGCAGTTCTTTCTTGATCTTGCCCTTGTAAATCCAGAGCTTCACGCCGATCACACCGTACGTCGTGTTGGCTTCAGCGAATCCGTATTCCACGTCGGCGGTCAACGTGTGCAACGGAAGCGAACCCACCATGTACGGTTCGGTTCGCGCGATTTCTGCGCCACCCAACCGGCCTGCAACAATCACTTTAACACCGAGAGCGCCCTGACCCATCGTCGCTTCAACGGCTTTTTTCATCGCGCGGCGGAACGAAGCGCGCTTCAACAACTGTTCAGCGATGCCTTCGGCCACTAACTGAGCGTCCATTTCAGGCTTCGTAATTTCGCGGATGTTGACCTGAACCTTCTTGCCAGATCCATCCTTCGAGAACTTCTGCAACTCTTCGCGCATCTTGTCGATTTCGGAGCCCTTCTTTCCGATCACGACACCCGGTCGCGACGTAAAGAGGAAGACGCGGGTCTCATCACCCGTGCGCTCGATTTCGATCTTGCTCAATCCGGCTTGCTTCAAGCGCGAGCGGATGAACTTCTTGATCTTCTGGTCTTCGATCACATACGTGCCGTAGTCTTTGCGGCGCGCATACCATCGCGACACCCAAGGTCGTGTGATGCCGACTCGAAATCCGTAGGGATGTACTTTCTGGCCCACTTCGCATCTCCATTCATTTAGTCGTACCGCAAGCCATCGGCTTGCTTGAATCCTGCAGGCGGGACGCCTGCTTGTTCGGGCTTATGCCTTCGCTTCGCTGACCACAACCGTAATGTGGCACATGCGGCGCAGAATCGGCCGTGCGCGTCCCATCGGTCCCGCCAAAAATCTCTTCAATCGTGTGCCTTCGTCAACGTAGCACTCCGAAACGATCAAACTTTCTGCACTGGCCTGGCCTTCGCTCTTCACGTCAGCGTTACCCAACGCACTCAACAACACGCGGTCAACATAGTACGCAGCGCGCTTGCTCGAATAGCGAAGAATTTCGCGGGCTCGTTCGACGGAGTGACCGCGAATCTGATCGATCACCAAGCGAACCTTTTGCGGAGCCATTCGGATGCCGCGAAGTGACGCGCCGTAGTGACCGGTCGGATACACCAGCTTGCTGGTCGGACCGTTATCTTTACCGGCGTGCTTTCGAGCGGCACGTTTTTCGTGCACTACTTTGCTGCGTAATACCTTGCCCATGTTCGTCTCTGTCCGTTTCGTGCCGCAGGCCTGACGCCTGTTAATTTGATCCCTGCAGCCGGGGACGGCTGCCGTACATAAAAGGGTCTATCAACCCGTTCTTAATTACTTTGCTGCGGGTGCGCCAGCTTTGGCTCCACCTGCACCTGCATGTCCGGTGAACCGGCGGGTCGGGGAGAATTCACCCAGCTTATGTCCCACCATTTCTTCGGTCACATACACTTTTAAGTGCTGCTTACCGTTGTGGACCATAAATGTGTGGCCGACGAAGTCAGGCGTAATCGTACACGCACGTGCCCACGTCTTCACCGGGTCGCGAGCGCCCGATGTCTTCTGCTTCTCGACTTTGATCGCCAGCTTCTCGTCCACGTATGGACCTTTTTTCATCGAACGCGACATGCGATACTCCCAACATTTCGTAATTCACTGTACCGCCGGCGTCTCGCCGGCACGTTTCTGATTCTTGCCGGCGAAACGCCGGCGGTACACCAAGTCAATTCAATCCTTACACCGTTGCGCTCGGCGCATTCGTGCGGCGTCGGATAATCTGGTTGTTCGTTCTTGACTTCAACTTGCGCGTCTTTCCACCCTTCGCCAGGACACCTGTCGGTGACTGGGGAATGTGACCCTTTCGGCGCGCCGATCCTCCGCCCATCGGATGATCCACCGGATTCTTGGCCATACCGCGGCCTCGAGGTCGGCGTCCAAACATATGACGGTTTCGGCCTGCTTTACCCACATGGACGTTCTGATGGTCCAAGTTGCCGATCTGTCCAACTGTCGCGCGGCATTCAGCCGGAACGAAACGCATTTCACCGGACGGCAACACGATCGTGGCCTTATCGCCTTCTTTGGCCAACAAACGAGCTTCACCACCGGCAGCGCGAACCAACTTGCCACCCGAACCAGGCTGCATTTCGATGCAATGAATCGACGTCGAAAGGGGCATGCTCTTCAGGGGCATTGCGTTGCCCACATCCGGTTCAACCTTCTCGCCGGAGATGACTGTCTGACCGACCTTCAAACCGACCGGGGACAGAATGTAGCGCTTTTCGCCGTCCTTGTAGTGCAACAAGCAGATGAAGGCAGAGCGGATCGGATCGTACTCGATCGAATTGACTTTCGCCGGCACTCCGTCTTTGTTGCGCTTGTAATCGATCACGCGGTACTGCTTGGCATACGTGCTCTGCATCTTGCGGTTCGTGATGCGACCGTGAGCATTACGACCACCGGTGCGAGCGATATGCTCAATCAATGTTTTTTCAGGTCGCGTATGGGCGGTCAATTCCTTGCGGAAATCGATCACCGAAGCGCCGCGGGTACCCGCAGTAATCGGTCTGTAAAATCGAAGTGCCATGCTCTCATTCCTCGTTTCTAATACCGCGAAATCCAGTCCCAGCGGCTCAGCGGCATAAATCGTAGCCGCGCTATTCCTCTGACCTGCGATTCCGGTACAAATCCCAACGACGAGCTTCGACTGTCTTTACTGTTGTCGCGGTTGTCTCCCATGACAAAGTAATGCTTGGGAGGAACCACATACTCACTCGTCACACAAAAGTACTGTCTCGGTCTGTCGTAAGCGAAAGGTTCCTTCAACAGTTTCCCGTTGACATACACCCCGCTGTCTTTAAAACTCACTCGGTCGCCCGGCAATCCGATTACACGTTTGATGTAATCTTTACTTTCTCGGTTCTGGTGATACATGTCCACTTCTACGGCTTGGAACACAATCACATCAAACCTGCTGATCGGGACGAACTTGTACGTCAACTTATCAATCACTAACCTGTCCGACGTCTGGAAATTCGGTTGCATCGACGGTCCTTCGACCACCGACACCTGGAACACAAGCAGATACAGGAATAAAGCCCAAAAGGCCGCGCGCCCGATCAGTTCCAGCCATTCACGGATTGCCGATACATCATCGTCGCCATCCGCTTCTTCCGGAGGCACCGGTTTGGCGACCGCCTGCGCTTCACCATCTTCGCGCCGCTCGTCTTCCATTCAGCACCATCCGTTTCCATCGCATGTTCGTTGCATTTCTGCTTTGAACTTGCACGTCTCGACTCAGTCGATACAGCTCTTAAATCAGGTCGATGGCCTTGGATTCAGCAGTCAAGCGAATCACGGCTTTTTTGCGGAGGCGCGAGAAACCACCCTTGCGCGCACCACCTCGCGAAGGCTTCTTGCGGGGCTTGACGATCATGGTGTTCACCACATCAACCGTCACGCCGAACGCCGCTTCAACAGCCGAGCGAATCTGATGCTTGTTCGCTTTCGGGTGCACTTCGAACGTATAGCGGCGCTTCTTGCCTTCTTCTTCTTTGCCTTCACCCGGAGCTGCGGCCATCTGATGGCTTTTTTCAGTCATCACTGGGCGGCGCAGCACTGCGTACGGGCTGGACAACAAATTTGATGCTCGGTTTTTGCTCATGCTTTCACCACTTCCGCCATATTCTCGATTGTTTCTTTGGTCACCAACACGTACTTGTGTTTGAGAAGATCGTAGGCATTCAGATTGCGGGCCGGAATAATCATGCAACGAGCGACATTGCGAACCGACTTCACCAATGCTTCGACCGGCTTGCGGTCGGTTACAAGGCAGGATCCCACGAGACCCAACTTCTTCATCGTATTCGTGAAGGTCTTGGTCTTCGGGGCGGTATAATTCAATTGATCGATCACCTTCAACTGCTCATCGCGAATCTTAGACAGCAAGGCTGACTTGAGGGCTTCGCGGCGCATGCGCACCGGCATCCCTTTATGATAATCGCGCGGACGAGGTCCGAACGCGTTACCACCGCCGCGCCACAAGGGCGAGCGCTTCATGCCTGCGCGGGCGCGGCCTGTGTGCTTCTGCTTGAACGGCTTGACGCCGGAGCCGGAGCGTTGTGCCTTCGACTTAACTTTATGTGTTCCAACGCGCTTGTTCGCTTCGGCGCGGATCACGGCTTGGTGCAGGAGCTTCGTACGAACCTTCTCGCCGAGCATCGTGTCGTCGAATTGAATCGTTCCGACAACTGCGCCTTCCGCGTTATAAACTTTTATGTCCATCGTAATCGCTTTCTCACCAAAACAAAAATGGCGACATTGAAGGGATTTGCGGTTAAGATTCCACATTGGCTACTTTCAGCCGGAATCTTTCCCAAACACCCTTTAATATCGACCGCTAGGTCTTTTTCTTCCCGGGTTTTGATCTTACGGGTTTCAATCCCGCTTTCAAACCCTCAGGAATTCGTTCGCCCCGTTCGTCAGGGAAGAGCAATATACAGACGTTCCCGAACACCGCAAGCACCAAATCACATTTTTTCGCTATTATTTTTTTATTAGGGTAACGCTCATAGGTAAATTCACATGGCCCTAACGTTCAATTCGCAGCATGTTCTTTATCGGCGCGAGAACCTTCATGCTGGACCGTTACTTCAAAATCTTCTTCAACGCCCGTGCAATCTCCTTCGCAAGGCCTTCAATGTCCTCAGCGAATGACGGGCGGTACACGAATGCGGTGCAGGCGCGCGAGAGCATGACATTCACGCCGCGTTCTTGATTCAGCCGGAAATCCGTGCGGATACCCACGACGGGGATGCCTTTTGAATAGGCGTAACCGACTTCGAAGCTCGTTCCGCTGTCGGAATCCGGGCCGTCGAGCCAAGCCAGCACGCAGCGGGATTCGTCGATGCCATCGATGCAGCCTTTGAAGATCAATCCGAACGCTTTTTGATCGTTGAAGCGGTCGTCGTGTTTGAAATCCTGGGGCAGCATGATGCGTAGCGTCGGAATCTCGCGCTCAATGGCTGCGGCCAGTTCGCGGTTGACGCGCCGTTCGTGAATCGTGAACAGCGGTCCCGCCAAATACACTTTGCCTGAGAGAGGCAGCCGTCCGGTCGTATCGTTTTTGATTTTTGCCATGCGTTCTTTTTACCACAGGGTTGGATTCGCTCAATGATCGGTGCGAAAATTTATTTTTACGCAATAGACAATCGAAACCCGTCGTCAATTATTCAGAACGTGCGTGTGTTCCCAAGGATGATGCTTATGTCGAAATGTTTTTTGTCCATCGTTGCGTTCGTCTGCGTGAGCTCGATACTTGCCGCAGACCGCGTCACGATGATTTCAGGTTCTGATATCGAAGGCCAGGTCGTCCGAGACACACCCGGCGATCCGCTTGTCGCGATCAACACGGGTGGAAAATTGACGCTCTTAAATCGCAGTGACATCTCGGCGATCACGCTCGACGATGACGGTCGGGCCGACTATGCCAAGCGCCTCAACGCCATTAAAAAAATCAACGCTGCCGCCGCGCATTTTGAACTCTACACATGGGCTTTATCTCAGCGCTTTTTTGATTACGCCGAACGCGAATTGGCTGCGACGTTGGCTTCTGATCCGCGCCATGCGGAGGCGCGGAAAATCGCGCTGAATCCCCCACCCTTTCCTGCTGCGGTTTCGCCCAAGACAGAGGTGGTTGCTGGTGTTCAGGAACTTGCAGTGATCCGCCCGCGCGACGCTGTTGCGGACGCGGGTCCGGTGATCGGAATCCGCCCGTCGGCAGATCGCGTTCGTGCAGAATTCGATGATAAAATCATGATCTATTGCAAGGCATTGATGTCGGCGTCTTCAGCGGATGAAAGTGCTCGAAAAACGGCGGCCACTGCACTGGCTCTCGACCGAGTTAAAGCGACTGAAACGGTCTTCGCGCAGCTTGACCCTGCGCGCAACGCGGATGAACAGACGCGCTTGGCTGCGCTCGCTGGGATTGATGTGCTCAAGCCAGCGACTCCAGAAGTTTCGAAACGATTGGCACAGGTCGCGATTGCGGATCGGTTTATTCCTGTTCGCAAGCAGGCTGTTGCGTTGATCAAATCGCGCAATGACGAAGGTGCGATGAATGCGATGGTGAATGCGTTTATCGGCGCGTTTGGCGACAACGGACAAGTCCGCGATCCGATCATGCAAGCGGCTGCGGGCGAGGCATTGAAAGGCCTCGACGACAAGCGCGTTTTGACTTCCATTCAGTACCGCGCAACGACTGAAATTCGTACCGCTGTAACAGACCTCAACGCCTTGACGACGCGTCAAATTGATAGCTATACGGTGAACAGTGGCGCTCAAGCAACCGTGATCGTTCCACTGAGTTTCCCGATTCAATTTCCGGAGCTGAACATCACGTCGGTCAAGACTACTGTCTGCGCTCCGTGTGCGGCGTTGTCGTCACTGACCGGGCAGAATTTTGGCAACGATTTGGATCAATGGGCGAAGTGGATTCGGATGCAGAAATAGACGAGCGACCTGCATTGATTTTGACTCAAACAGACGGGCTATAAGCCCGTCTGTGTTTTCATGCGCGATTTCCTGCCCTTTCGGCACGCCTCATTTTGATTAAACTACCACGATACGATTTCATAAATTGGGTGTAGCGTCGTATGTCTTATCACATCACCTATTCTCAGAATTGGAGCTCCGGATGGCCACTCGTCTTCTCAAGAGTACGACTCTTTTTGCGTGCCTCGCATTCGCACTTTTCGCCGTTCGCGCAGCCGACGAACTCAAGCACGGGCCGGATTCGGAAATTCACGAGGGCGTTCCGCGTGGCAAAGTTGAACAGCAGCCGAAATGGCTCAGCAAAACGTTTCCGGGAACGGAGCGCGACTGGTGGATTTATATCCCGGCGCAATACAAAGAAGGCACACCCGCGAACGTCATGATTTTTCAGGATGGCGGCGGGCCGGTCAGTGAAAAAGGCGAGATGCGCGCGCCGATTGTGTTGGACAATTTGATCCATAAAAAAGAGATGCCGGTGACGATCGGGATTTTCATCAATCCCGGCGTGCTACCTTCGACGGACATGAGCCTCGTGGAAATCGATGTGCCGGGCAAGGACGGTGCGCCTTCGAAAAAAGAGAAGCGTCCGGTGAAACAGCCGCGCCAGAATCGAGCGTTTGAATATGACTCCGTTGGCGACCGTTACGCGCGCTTTTTGATTGATGAAATTCTACCTGAAGTCAGCAAGCGATATACGCTGACCCAGGACCCTGCAGGTCGTGCGTTGGTCGGGCAGAGCTCGGGCGGGAGCTGTGCGTTCACGGCGGCGTGGGAACGCCCGGATATGTTCGGAAAAGTCGTCAGCGGTATCGGCAGTTTCACCAGTCTGCACGGTTGCAATATGTATCCCGATTTGATCCGCAAAATGGAGCCGAAACCGCTTCGTATTTACATGCAGGACGGCGACAAGGACCTGGATATTTATGCGGGCAGTTGGTGGCAGGCGAACAACGACATGGCCGCCGCGTTGCGCTTTATGGGCTACGATTATTTCTTCCTGCAAGGCCACGACGGCCACAGCGGAAAACAGCTCGGCGTGAATTTCCCGGACGTGATGCGCTGGCTGTGGCGCAACGAACCGGTTGGCGGCAAGCGCCCGGAAAAAGTCGATCCGCGCGGCGTCCACGAAGTGCTGGTCAAAGACGAAGGTTGGAAGCGCATCGCGGAGTTGCCGGGCGCGTTTTTCCGAGGCGGAGACGTGGATGATTCCGGAGCGTATTATGTCTTGAACGCGGTGCCGAATTCAGCTGGCATCAAAAAGCTCGGAGCCGATGGAAAGCTAAACGACTTTGCTGCCATCGCGGACTTCAGCGGTGAAATCAAATTCGGACCGGACGGAAAACTCTATGCGGCCGCTGGCAAAAAAGTCGTGAGCTTCGCGCCTGACGCCACGCGTACGGACTATGTGGAATTGCCTGCGAATAATCCGATTATTTCGTTGAGCATCGACCACGTTGGAAATATGTACTGCGGCGCCGATAAGGGTGTGGTGACATTGGTCAACGCGAAAAAAGAAATTAAAGATCTCGTCCCGATGGGTGATCGCACGACGATGATTTTAACACCGGATCAAGGCTTCATGGCCTTCATCGATCAACGCATCGCCAACATTTTTTCGTTCCGCGTTGAGAAGGATGGAACGCTGACGAACGCCGAGCCGTTTTATACACTGCAAACGCGTGAGGGCCAGATCTCGTCTGTGGCGAACGCGTCCGCTGTGGACGACAAAGGCCGACTGTATGTCACGAGTTTGTTGGGCGTCCAAATTTTCGATCAAGGCGGACGCGTGATCGGAATTTTGACACTGCCTGATCGCCTGCTTCTGAGCGGCATGGCGTTCGGCGGACCGAATTTCGACACGCTGTACGTGACCACGAAGAACGCGATTTATGCACGAAAATTGAATGCAAAAGGTGTGCGTTCGTGTAAACCGCCGATCGTTGTGCCGGGGCCGAGGATGTAGCATGTGTTGACTGCGGAAAAGACGGGAACACTGGAGTGGGGTAACGGCGAACGGCTATTTTTACCGCGAATTTACGCGAAAGGACGCGAAAACGGCAAGGGCGAAGGGCTGGGAGAACGGCAAGGGCTTGAACCCCTCTCGGTGTAAAAAGTATCAAACGTTTTTATGTTAAAACGGCACCGCGAAAATGTGCGGCTTTTTATTTTGATTCAAACTGCCGGATCGGCTTCCGCGTAACACGGTCAACGGAGGCCGCGATCATGGAAAATCTGTGCATGCCGGAAACGAAGCCGAACACGTCGCTTTTTCAATGGCTCTTGCGCGAGGCTGTCCGGGCCAATCCGCTCTATGTGATCAGCGCGGCGTGCCTCGCGTATGCGTTGCAGGAATTCATGGTCGAGATTGATCCTCAGGTCGGGAAATTGGGCGGCGTGATTGCGTCGCTGACGATGTTGCATGTGTACGAAATAGCGGTGTTAATTGTCGCGACGGTGGTGCTGAGATCGCGGGCGCGCGGCGGGTTGGACATGCACGGACTGCTGATTGTCGCCGGGATTTACATGGGCGTGACCTTCATCGCGCTGGATGAATTGATCACGATCAAGCCGGAATTGAGCCACGTCATTGCGCTGGGCGGATTGATTCTGGCCGGGTGCAAACTGGCGTGGTACGCGCGGCTACCGGGTGTGTATTTGCCACTGAACTACCGCGTCGTGGCACTCGTGATTTTGGGTGGGCATGAATTATCGCCGTTTCTCAATTCGTATTCCGTGTCAAAGACAATGGAGCCGCTGGTGTCCCAGGGCTGGGGCTGGATGGCAGGGTGGGTGTCGTTGCTGCCGGTGTTGTGGTTGATCTGCGTCGAAGCGAATCGTGGCTCGAAAGTACGCTCTGATCGCGCTGCCGATTCATGTCCGGATGACCCGTTGGCGACGAGCCTGTGCGGCGCGTGGTTGGTGTGTATCGCGGCAGTGGCGAGCGTCGTGCATCTGTTTGTGAGCGATTGGATTTTTGATGTGCCAGCGGACCGGATGCGGATTCTGCCTGCGGCGATGGTGTTGAGCGCGTCGATTATTTTGTTGCGTTGGAAACGCGGCTGTTCGTTCGGAACATTTGATGGGCTGCTGGCAACAGTGCCGTTTTTGATCGTGGAAGAACTGTGGCGCGCTCTGCCATCGAACGGCCAGCGCTGGGATTGGGCGTTTGTGCTGGGCGTGGCGATGCAGGTGCGGATGGCGTCGGTCGTGTTCTATTGCGCTCTGGCGCTGGGAACGCGGTGCTCGCGATTCTACGCGGGACTGGCGGCTCCGTTCGCGGTGCCGTTCATGATTTATGGATGGCGCGAACGCGAGATCATCCCGAATTTCCGCGCGGTCGCTGCAGCATGTCTGGGATTTGTGACGCTGGCGATGGGAATGGTGGTAAGTCTGTTCCGCGAGCGCTTGATGCGGTGGTTGAGTACAGAACGGGTGGTGCGGGAGAAGGTGGGTTGATGCGGTGGTGAGGGGTAACGGCGAACGGCTTTTTAACATCGAATAACGCGAATCGGCGCGAATTTACGCGAAAACGGCAACGGCCTTTGAATACGAAAAAACGAAAAACGGGTTGAAGAGCAGACGCTTA
>JBAXUS010000003.1:0-85712 GCA_037129555.1 Planctomycetota bacterium | reverse complement strand
CGGAGGGATGACAGCACGTTTTACTCTCGCCGCTGTCATCCCTTCGGGATGCGGGTTCATCTGGAATTCGCATCCGGTGGTATCGCGCTTTGCGCTCAACCACCGGCTAATGGCTTTGACCCCTTCGGGGTGAAAAGCACTTCTTACGTTGTAGTGTTAGCGTCTTTGCGTTTAACACAAAATCTGGTGTGTACGATGGCATGCACTTTATCGCCTGCTGTGACTGAATTCGTGACTTCAATTCGGTACTGGAGGTGTATAGAGACAACGAGGCATCTCGCATGGAGCGCGGTTCCCGAGTGTTTTAGCGATACATAAAGAGGTGCGCTGTGAACAGTCATTGGCCCATTTTAGTTGCGCTTATTCTGATCGTGTCCGCAGGCGTGTACGGTTTTGTGGTACAAACCGAGAACGAACAGCGCGGCAAAGCGCCGTTCGATATTCGTCAGCTTCCGACGAAATATGTTTCGGCACCTCCGGCGGCAACCACGAACACGGTTTACCAAATCAAGACTTTTGCTCAAGAACAAGCAGCTCCCGTCGCGACACTGAATCGATTGATTCCTGGGGCAAAAACGGCGGTTGTTCCCGGTGCGCCCGGAGTCGGAATTGTGGCTGTGGATCGCGACGCGATTTTTACATCGCTGCGGGCGACGGTTGAGCAGCGATACGGAGTGCCGGCTTCGCAGACTGCGACTGGATTTTCGCTGGCTGTTCCCGGAGTGCGAATGGACGTTGACGGCGTAGCGTGGTCCATCGCGTTGTATAACGACAATAAGCCCCAGCCGACTGTTCAGTCCGATGGATTTGTCGCGATGATGAATCTGCTCGCGGCGACGCTTGAAATTGATATGAACACGACCGCAACGCCGCTCGGAGACGGCAAAGTGTCGCGACGTCCGTCGTCGAAGCTCGGACGGTTGTCCATGATGACGGATCCCAAAATGAATAACTCCGTGACGATCAAACCGCTCGTGAAGAAGCCCACCACGCCGATCGTGCCGGGTGCTCCAGGAATGAACGTGAATCCGAATATTACACGCAACGGCGCTGTGCTACCCACACCGCCCAATGTTCCCGGAGCCGGCGCGCCGACTCGTCCGCAGGTGGTTCAACCGGCCCGTCCGCTTCCGGCTCCTGTCGCGCCGGTCAAGCCGCCTGCGAACGATCAATTTTAATATGTGTACGTGTTCAAGACCAAGATCCGCGCTCGAAAACAAGCGGCAGTTGGCACTCGAATGAAACGAAGGTGGCCGCTTGCTTGCGCGCGCGGCTCTTGAGCTGGACTGATGTCTGATTATTTTTTTGACACTGAAAATGGATGATTCTGATGCAACGATTCTTGACGATATTTACGTGTCTTTTCGTGCTTAGTTTTTTCTCGTCGATGGTCGCTGCCGGTGATGTTGCAACCAAGCCGAATATTGTTGTGATTCTTGCTGATGACGTCGGCTATGGCGATCTCGGTTGCTATGGCGCGACGAAAGTTGTGACGCCCCATCTCGACAAGATGGCTGCGGAAGGGTTGCGATTCACGGATGGTCACACAACGTCTGCGACGTGTACGCCGTCGCGCTATTCGCTGCTGACCGGGGAATACGCGTTCCGCAAAAAAGGCACAGGCGTTCTTCCTGGCGATGCGGCGCTGATCATTGAACCCGGTCGCGTGACCGTGCCGTCGATGTTGAAGCAGGCTGGTTATACGA
Source organism: Planctomycetota bacterium (assembly GCA_037129555.1). Classification (GTDB taxonomy): domain Bacteria; phylum Planctomycetota; class SZUA-567; order H5-PLA8; family H5-PLA8; genus JANXLS01. The sequence continues at coordinate 84,006 of JBAXUS010000003.1, read as the reverse complement.
CGGGGTGCGTTGGAAAATGGCATCTTGGGCTGGGGACGGGGACCATTGATTGGAATGCGGAGATCAAACCCGGGCCGCTTGAAATCGGATTTGATTATGCTTTCATTATGCCCGCTACGGGTGATCGCGTTCCGTGTGTCTACATCGAAAATCACCGTATTGTCGGCATCGATCCGGCGGATCCGATTCTTGTCGATTACAACAAACCGGTCGGAAATGGGCCGACGGGATTGAAGAATCCTGAACTGCTCAAGATGAAATTGAGTCACGGACACGATAACAGCATCGTCAATGGGATCAGTCGTATTGGTTTTATGAGCGGCGGAAAAGCAGCGCTTTGGACCGACGAAGATATGGCTGACACGCTGAACAAGAAGGCGTGTGCGTTCATTGAGAATAATAAAGACAAGCCGTTTTTTCTGTACTTCGCGACGCATGATATTCATGTGCCGCGTGCGCCTCATCAGCGATATGTTGGGACGAGCGGATGTGGGACGCGCGGGGACGTGATCCATCAGCTCGACAATACCGTGAAAGAAGTGGCCGCGACGTTGGAGCGCTTGAAGCTGGCGGAGAACACGCTGTTTATTTTCACGAGCGACAACGGGCCGGTGTTGGATGACGGCTATGCGGACGGAGCTGTTGCGAATTTGAATGGTCACAAACCCGCTGGGCCGTTCAAGGGCGGGAAGTACACGATTTATGAAGGCGGCACACGCGTTCCGTTTATTGCGCGCTGGCCCGGGAAAATCAAGCCGGGCATAACGGATGCGTTGGTGTGTCAGGTCGATTTCCTTGCGAGCTTCGCCGCGTTGACAGGCCAGACGATCCCGGCGAATGCGGGGCCTGACAGTTTCGATGTGATGAAGGCGTTTGTGGGCACAGCCGGGGAAAAAGGACGCGACACGTTGGTTGAACACACGCAGGCTGCGACCGGCTTGGCGCTGCGCAAAGGACCGTGGAAATTTATTCCGGGCAATGGTAAGAAGCCGGGAGCGGAACCGGGCGACAAAGTGCCTGCCAAAAACGGTGGGAAGGTCATGCAGCTTTATAATCTGGCGGACGATCCGGGCGAGGAAAAGAACCTCGCGGCTCAGAAGCCGGAGATTGTGAAAGAGATGTCGGATGCTTTGAATACGTACCGCGACGCGGGGCAGACGCGGACGGGGAAGTAAGTTTTGAGGGGTTGAATTTTTTGATTGAAAAGTGGGGTGGTGATTTCGTTTATAGATATGGGAGTAGTTGACGGGTAATTAGAACGCACAATGTGATTGTGTGGGAATGGGGTTGCGGGTGTTGTGGGCTTCGACGAAAAAATCGTTGAAAGAATTTAAAAATTCGCCGAACTCTTTGTGGCCGACCTCGTAATAGAGGGTGTAGTAAGGGATCAGATTTCACCGAACGGATCGACTTCGAGCGCCTTGAAAGACGCTTTCTCACGAGTGCGAGCGAATCGGCGGTGATGGAACATCCGGATTTTGAAGCCGGAAAATTGGAACACAGGAGGCATGTCATGAAAAGTCTCAAGAAGTCCGGATTTACGCTGTTGGAACTGCTGGTCGTGATCTCGATCATCGCGATTCTCGCCGTGTCGTTGACGCCAGCATTCTCCCGCGCCCGCGAAGCGGCTCGCCGAACGACCTGCGGCCAGGCCATGGGTCAGGTTCACAAAGCCATTACGATGTATGAAGTCGATTACGGCTCGTACCCGACGGTCGGCGCGAGTGGTACGCAGATTTACACCACGCTGCCCCAGGACGGCTTGAATCTTCTGTACCGCCAGTACATTGACGACGTGCGCGTCTTCTCCTGCCCGTCGAACAAGATGTCCCCGACCGAACTCGACACCGTCAAGACGGCGGGTTCTGGTAGCTTCACCGGCTCGTTGAAGTCGTCCTACGGTTACTCCCCGGGTCATGATTCGAAGAACTCCCGCGTGATCATTATGGCCGACAAATTGGGTTCGGGCAAGAATTCGGACAACCATGGCAAGAACGCCGGACAGAACGAACTGAGCGCAGGTGGTTCCGTGAGCTTCATCCCAGCCGCTCCGAACAATGCCTCCCCGGTGAATGACTTGGGCAAAGACGACAGCAACAACAAGATCGAAGACCCGAACATCTATGTTTACGGCGATCTCGGCACGTACCCGGAATGGGACAGCGGTTGCCTCTAAGACCTGCTGACGTGAATCGGAATGCAATCGAAGAGCCCCTCGAAAATGAGGGGCTTTTTTGTTCCTCGAGTTTCGAACTTGAACGCAACCATTTGCACGGGAGGGGATCATGAGCAGACGACAATTCGAAGGATTGACGCTGTTGGAAGTGCTCGCGATTATTGTGTTCATGGCGATATTGGCGGTTATATTTATTCCAACGCGACGCGGAAATAGAGAGAATTCGCGACGGACTACGTGCGGTCAGGCTATGGGCCAGATACATAAAGCCATTACGATTTATGAGGTGGATTACGCGTTGTATCCGACAATAGGTGCAGAGAAATTGGCTTACACGGAGAGACCGCAAGACGCGTTGAATCTGCTCTACCGGCAGTATATTGATGACGTGCGCGTCTACTTCTGTCCGTCGAACAAGATGTCCCCGACCGAACTCGACACCGTCATGACCGCGGGTTCCGGAAATTTCAAGGGCAGCTTGAAATCGTCGTATGGCTACTCGCCGGGAAAGGATTCGAAGAATTCTCGTGTGATCATTCTTGCGGACAAAAAAGGCAAGGGACTCAATTCGGACAATCACGGATTGAACGCTGGACAGAACGTGCTAACAGCAGGTGGTTCGGTGAATTTCGTCCCGGCTGCCCCAAACAATGGTGCCCCGACGAATGATTTGTATCATGGCGAGCTTCAAGGCGTTTTAGTTGACCCCAACATTTACGTGTACGGCGATCTTGCTGCGTATCCGGAATGGGACAGTGGGTGTCAGTAGGCGGCGCTGAAATTCTATTGACCGATGACGTGTTGAGATGTTTAGACTCTTATCATGGAACCAACATCGAGCACCACTGCGGCATCATCGACGATCCTTCAAGCGAGTTGCGTGGTGCTGCTCGCGGTGCTCTTTGGGATACTCAGTTCACTCCCCAATCCACCACCCCGAATTGCGCTATCGTCTCATTCGATGAACCCGCGCTCATCGGCGCATTTCACGTTAACCAAAGGCATCGACCTTGATGAACGATTCGCCAACGCGCCCACGAATTGGCGCGTCGCTGGGGCCGGAGTGATGGAGGTCACCAACCGCTGGCAATGCGATCCGAGGTGGACGTTCTGTTCGCTTCAAAATGATTTGGATAAGCCCTACAAAGGCAAAGCGGCTGTGATCTGGAACAAATATAAATTCCCCGGCGACGTGTCGGTGGATTTCTTTTTCAGCACCAAAATGGATAATCGGCGCGGCAATCCGTACGGCTACGGACGCGACATGAATATCACGATTGGATCAGACGGCAGTGACTTGAGGAAAGGGATTACCTTCAGTTTCGGCGGGCAGAATAACACGCTCAGCAGCATCTCGCGCGATGGCAACATCCTGGATCAGCTACCGGTGCGAATCCCAACGACAATGGATTATTCGCGACACTGGTTTCACGTTCAAGTCGAGCGATTGAGCGGCACGCTGCGATTTAAAGTCGACCACTTTTTTCAAAACGAGAAATACAGACGAGGCGAATGGATCGTGAGCGATCCCAGACCGCTGACAGGCGATCGCATTGCGCTCTGGACCTACGACAACGCGGTGATGCTCAGCCGCGTTCGCATCTCAGGCGAATCCACCGGCACCGAAGTGCCGGGCCTCGCTGATACGCGCGTAACGACCGTTTACGATCGCGAGTGAATGGCCGCTTACTGGCGTGCGCGGCTCTTGTCTTGGCTCAGGGTTTAGGCGTGTCGAGAGCTCGGATTTTCCAAAGAGGTGACGGGGTGTGTTGGGATTGGAGGAAGGCGCTGAGTTTGGCGACGACTTCGGGATTTTGTTCCGCGACGTTGGTGGTTTCGGTGGGGTCTTTTTCGAGGTCGTAGAGTTCCAGCGCTCCGGGTTTGGCGATGTTGGCTTTCGGTGCGGCGTTGAGGTTCGTGCGGATGGCTTTCCAGTTGCCGTCCCGGACGCATTGCTGGCCGCCGTAGCCGGGAGATTCTCGGTAGAGGGCGGGGCGGTATCCCACCTGCTCGCGAAGCGAAAACGGTGGATGGGAACTTTCTAGTGTGCTATGCTGGAGCGTGAAAACTGCGGAGCGCGTGCTGCCGGATAAGAAGGGCGTAAATGGAAACCGTCTACGTTGAAACGTCTATTATCAGGCTTGGCCGAGCAATGATCCGGCAACTGCGGTGCTTCAAGATCAAGCCAAACGCTGGCTTGCCATTGAGGCCCCGAAGTATCATCTCGTCACATCGCAATTTGTCATCGACGAAGCATCGCTTGGTCACCCGGATGCCGCAGAGCGCCGCTTGAAACTGCTTTCCAATATTCCTATTCTTATCCCCGACGAGAAGGTCGAAGAGATTGCGGAGCAGATCATTTTGCGTTCCTTGATGCCCGAAAAAGCCAGGCTGGACGCGTTGCATGTGGCGTCCGCGGCAAGCGCAGGCGTGGAGTATTTATTGACCCAAAATTGAAGGCATATCGCCAATGCCCATATCCTCCCACGCGTCTATCAATTGCTGGCCGATCTCGGGCTGCCGAGATTGCTGATTTGCACACCTTCCGAATTCCTTGGAGACTTCACCGATGATGCGTAATTCCATTCTCGAAGAAATCTATTCTGCCCGTGAAAAGCTGTTCGCGGATTATAAAGACGATATTCACGCGTATGTTCTCGAAGCCCGGAAACGCGCACTCTCGTCGGGGCGTCCGATTGCTGCACCCAAAACGCGTTCGAAGGAAAACGTCGCCGCCGTGGAACAAAACGTGCTCGGTAAATAGGGTGATTGATGCGACAGTTGTGCTCGGTGGTGTCCCGAAATAACCGAAAAAAAGGATTGTTCACATGCGAATTCAACGGACTTTGATCATGGCATGCCTGCTACTGACAATAGGGTTTGTCCATGCAGCGACGGGGACGATTGATTCTATTGGAAAATATGCTTATTCGGAAACCGCGACGTGGATCAACTTCGCTCCGACCGATGGCGGCGTGACCGTCACGCGCACCGGCCTGAGCGGCTTTGCCTGGTGCAAAGGGGCAGGCTGGATCAAGCTCGGCTCCGACGCCGGTGGCCCGTACGCCAACACCAGCGCGACCGATTGGGGCGTGAATGTGACCTACAGCACGCCCGTCCCCGGCGGCGGGCCAATTCTCGGTCCATGTCTCGCTGCGGAGAAGGCCCTCGGCGGCGTGGAGCGTGGCCAGTGGAGCGATCAGCAGGGCAATAGTGGAGGGTGAGGATGGGTTTCATGTCTGGTTGAGTTCGTGATGACATGGTGGGAATGCCTCGTTTCAATTCAGGTGCTCGGCCAAAAACGTAAATAGCGCGGGCAGACTCGCGAGAACGGTTGGAAAATCATGCGCGCCATCCACCTCTTGAAAGGTGTGGGCGATGCGGGCGGCTTCGAGTTTGGCGTGAAAATGATGGTTCATCTGCGCGTCGAAGCCTGACTTTGCCGAGATGAAGAGCAGCGACTTGCCGCGCAGACGCTCGACTTGAGTCATTGCGTTGAACTGCGGCCATGCACTCTCGTCCGTCCCGAAGAGCGGGGAAACGGAATAGTTCTGCTCTTTGGGTAGTTTCGAGTTGGGGAAATCGAGCAGTGCGATGGTGGTGGCAACGGCTCCGACCTCGTCGGGAAAGGTCTGTGCAAAGCGCACCGCACCGTAGCCGCCCATGCTCCAACCGCAGACGCCAGTGTGCGCCGGCTTTGATGAAACCGGGAGCGTGCGACGAGCGTGATCGAGAAGTTCTCGGAGCATGGATTGATAGCGCGATTTCGGCTCTGCCGGACTGTCGAGATACCAGCCACGTCCGCCATCCGCGAAAACAATGGCGACCTTCTGCTTAAGCACGAGAGCGCGGCCGGTGGCATCCTCAGCGACGGTTCGGTGATTGCGTCCATCGCCGTGCAAAAGCAGCACCAGCGGCCAGCCTCCAGCGGGCGGTGTGCCCTCCGGGACGAAGGCGGAGTAGTTCACCTCGCGACCGAGTGCCTTACACGGGAAAGTGTGCGCGGAGATTGCATCGTGCGGATCTCTTCCTACGGATTCGGTATTTCCACGAATCGTCACATTCTCGCAGCCAGCCGAAGGTGGGATGTCGCGCACGGGGCCGCTGAAGATGTTGTCGGTGACGAGGATGGTGTCGCCGCCGGAGGCGAAGGTGATGGCGTGCTCGGCATTCGGACCGCTGGTGAAAATGTTGCCGCGCACGGTGACGTTGCCGTAGCGGCCGCCGGGCTCATGCGTGGTGAAATACAGTTCGGCGTAGCGCTCGTAATCGCCGGTGAGGAAGCTGCGGCGTCCCCGTCGCGGGTCGCGCTCGCACTTGGTCGTGTTGTTCACGAAAACATTGTCAGCCAAGATGAAATTGCGTGGCTGGTTGATCCACGAGCCGCGTCCGCCATTGCGGAACGTGTTACCGGTGATGGTCACATTCTCCGACGACTTTTCCACGCTGATGACGCGCGAGCCGTTGCTGCCGTCCACCGTGTTGCCGGTGATGGTCGCGTCCTTGCAGAACTCGGCGAGGAAGAACGCGCCCATGCGCGAGCCGGTGATGTGATTGTTGGCGAAGACGACGCCGCGCGATTTCTGAATGTGCATCGTGTCGCCGAGCGCGCTGAGTCGGCAGCCGCGTACAATGACCTTCTCGCAGCCGACGAGGTCAAGCGCGCCTTTGCCCGGCCCGCTTCCCGCCGGAGCGTAAAGCGCGAGCGTCGCGTGGAACAGCGAACCGACGAGCTTCGCATTCGGTCCCGCCGTACTCGCGAAACGAATCGGTGCGCCTCTAGGCGCGTCGGCGATGCGGATGAATTGCGGCGTGCTCTCGACGACGAAGTATTGCTTCCCACGCACGAGATTCGCCGGCAGAACGTCGCCGAAAAAGCAGATGGAATCCGTGCCCCGATTCGCATCCGCTCCCTCGCGCGGCTTTGAAACCGGCAGCGGCTTGGCATTATCGAAGAACACGCGATCATCGCCCGCCGCTATCTGCAGTGGACCGTGCACGAGATCATTTCGGAAATACTTCGCTGCCATCGCCCGCTCGACCTCGTTGTAGTCCTCGGGCCAGACGGTGATTTGCCACAAATAACCATAATCCCACATGAACTTACCGCTGCGCTCAAGCGTGCAATTCTCGACGGTAACATTGCGGGCGTACGTCTCGACTTCGCGTTCGCTGCCCTTCTTCTCCGCACCCAGCACCGTGATGGCCGCGCCCGCGAGACCGTCCGACGTGATGTCGCGAAACGTCAGATTCTCCGTGACACCGCCGGGTGTCGTCGTGAGAAGAATCGCACGCGTATTGACGTTGGGCTCCCAGGAATTCTCGGTCTTTGAGTTATCGAAAACATGTCCGCTGAAATGCCCGCCGAACCAGCGAAAGTCGCAGACATTCTCTCCAGCGAACAACACCACCCGCGCCTTGTCACCGAGCGTTTTCGGCAGATGAAACCGTGCGCCATAAGCGGTCACGGTTGTTTGCGAGAAAAACGGAATCGGTTTCGCGCCATCGAGTTTATAATCTCCGGGCGGAATTGTGACTGCGCCGCCATGCTCCGCGGCAGTGCCAAATATCGCGGCAATTTTCGCGGTGTCGTCGCTCAGCGCGGTAGTCGCCATGACGACGAAGATTGGGACGAAATGTGCGTTGGTCATCTTTTTGTCCCCAGAAATTAGGCGGCGAGCTTAAATACGTTGACGCACTTTCTCAATCACTGGCTTCACCTCGCTCCACGGCACGTCATGCGGAGCGGATTTGCTTTTCGCCGCCACTGCGGCTGTGGCTCCGGCGGCTTCGCCCATGGCGACGGCGTTGCCGGTGACGCGATAGCTGGCGTGTGCGATGAAGTCGCCGCTGATGCAGCGACCGGCCAACATGAGGCCGTCCACGTCGCGGGCGATGAGAGCTCGCAGCGGGATGTCGTAGGGTTTCATCTTCACGCCTGCGTTCCCATAAGCGGACTTTTTGTTGTCCTCGGCAGAAAGCGCATGGATGTCCACAGGGAAGGTGGCGCGAACCACGGCGTCGTCTTGCGTGGCTCCTTTGACGAGGTCTTCGCTTGTCACGATGTAGCGCCCGCGAATGCGGCGACCATCGCGGACGCCGATCTGGGCGGGTGTAGCAGCGATTTGCAAGCCATCCCAGGGGCCGCCGAGTTTGCGCAGACCGCGCACGATCTGATGCACCTCGCCGCGTGCTCGCAATGTGGCTTCGGTCACTTGGGCGGCGTCGGTGGCATTGATACCGTATTCATGGTTCGCCATGAGGAGCACGAGATTTCCATGTATGGGAAACAAACACGCGTGACCATAGCTGGGGGTGACACCCGCACGCTTCAGTGTGTCTTGAAAGGCCTTCGGGCCGACATGGCGGCCATTGTCACCCGTGCCGTGGATACAGTCGGCAATCTGCGTCACGTCCTTGACCACGAGCAGCGCGTACATGGTCATGGGCTGGCATGGACACGCTTTCTCTCTGCCTATCTCGAACTCGCAACCGGCCTGCGCGCCAAGATCGCCATCGCCTGTCGTGTCGATGAAGACCGGTGCCTTCCATGCTTGGCGGCCGCTCTTCGATTCCGTCACGATAGCGGCCAACGTTCGCCCCTCGCGATATGCAGCGGCGACTCGCGTGTGGAGCTGGACCTTGACTCCCGCTGCGGCGCAAAGCTCCTCCAGAAGCAGCTTCATCTCCTCCGGCTGATAGCTGAGGCCGTTCATTCCGCCGCCGTTGATGGCATCGCGCTCGCGCAACCGCCGAACGAGTTCGACATTGAAGCCGGGCTTGTCGAAATCCAGCAGATAACCCAGCAGCGATGAGGTCCACACCCCGCCAAGCGAACCGTGCAGTTCAAACAGGCGCACCTTCGCGCCAGCACGCGCCGCCGTAATGGCGGCAGTGACGCCCGCCGGACCTGCACCGCAGACGATAACATCGGCGTCGCTGTTAAGCGGAAGCGCCATCGCCGGCTCATTGAAAATCTTGCCGTCGGCGGAGACGGACAGTTTCTTGTCGTCGTCGGCCAGAAGCACTGGAGCCACCATCGCGCCCAGCGCCGCCGCGCTTAAGAAGTTGCGGCGAGAAAGAGAATTCTCTTGTGTATTCATCGCATTCAAGATTCCTTTAAATTGCAACGTTCGGACAGCCGGGACAGAATTATCATTCTCTTGCAAAACAACGCGCCGACTGTTTAGCAATGAGAATGAGCGGGAGCAAGCAGCCGCCGAACAAAGCAACACCTACCACAAGGAAGAGAACGCCAGTGACACGAGCCGCGGTCGCTGACATCTCGGTGTCGCTCGGGTCAGCGAAGAAAAAGAAAAGCGAAAAGGCAGCGGTGGCGAGGTAGAGCAAACAAAGGAAGCCGCAGTAAGTCTTGAACCACAGAAGAACCTTCGGTGGCTGGTTGATGGCGGTGTCTTGAGTCATGTGGTTCGTAGTGGCCTAACATAGTATTCAACCGCATCCGTGCTGTCTAACATGTCAAACAAACTACCGCACACAATTGGCCTTAGCTACTTCATTACGTCAAAATATCGTTCGTATTCATAACTCACATTTTTTCCCCGTGCCCTTCCCTCCACTCCGCTGTTCACCCCACTATGGACATCCTCTACCCACGCCTGCGGGCGAAGCAGATTGGTCGGATGCTCGGGGCCGCGATCGTCGGAGCGCTCGTTGGCGGCGCGTATGGCGCGCTGCATGATCAAGTCAGCTACTCCATTTCGCCCGAGTATTTCACGCGGATGAAATTCCTTCAATTCGCCTACGCCGATTTCGGCTGGTCAAATCGATGGTTCGCCGCTGTAGTCGGAATTTTCGCCAGTTGGTGGGTGGGCATGATCGCAGGCTGGTTTCTCGGGCGCATCGGGTTTGGCTATATCGATGAAAACAAAGCCGTGGCATGCGTCGGAAAAGCGCTCGGAATACTGATCGGGACGGCGGCTCTAACCGGTGCAATTGGAATCGCGTTGGGCTATCTACAGACAGCCGGCGACGGCGTGAACGACTGGAATGAGTGGCGCGAGGAGTTGTACTTAAAAGACGTCCGCTCATTTGCAGTCGTCGCCTATTTGCACGGCGCAAGCTACATCGGCGCAATCATCGGGTTGATTGCAGGCAGTGGCTACCTGGTATGGTGCGGTCGGAAGGAACGAGCATGAGCAACCGACAATGGATCATACGTTTCGTTTTAGTCGTCGCCGCCATTGCCGGTGTGTTGATGTATTACGCTCCGAAATTACGCGAATCCGCGCGCTCGAACACATGTTCGAAAACGATGGGTTCTATATGCTTTGCTGCAGCGATGTGGTCACGCGATAACGGTGACAAGTTTCCTGCTACGTTTAATGAGATGCAGAATTATGTAGGAAACAACACCCTGTTTTTAATCTGCCCGAGCGATACAACACGACATGCCGCGCCGAATTTCCCGTCGCTCAACGACGCGACCTGCAGCTATGAAATCGTCGCTCCGGGGCTCCATGCAAGTGACACGACGACGGTCTATATTCGATGTAAAATACACGGACATGCTGGCTATGCGGATGGGACGGTCTTTGATGGGAAGTTACGACAGTAGAAGTTGAATTTTGGTTATCAATTTTAACCTCTATCCTTTGTGCTTCTTTGTGTTCTTTGAGTCTTCGTGCGATTGCAGTTTAGCAGGGTCTGTCCACTTACTTTTTCCGAAACCACGGAACAAAAGCACTAACCGTGCGCTGATACTCCCGATAGTCATCGCCCCGGCTGACAAGCGCTTGTTTTTCGGTGTACGGAATGCCCGTCAACCGGTACAGAAAAAAGAGCATCACCGCCGGCCCGAAAAAAGTCAGCCCCCAAAACGGTCCGCCAAATCCCATCACCACATACGCAAACCAATGCAGCCACTCGAAGAAATAATTCGGGTGCCTCGAGTAACCCCACATCCCCGCGCGACACGTCTTGCCTTTGTTGCCTGAATTCGCCCGGAACGCCGCGAGCTGCGAATCCGCCAGCGCCTCGCCCAGAATCGCTCCGAAACCAATGCAAGCGCCAACGATGGAGCTCACCGACAATTCCGGATCCGCATGAAACACGACCGGCCCGAACGGGATCGCGAAGAGCAGCACAAAGATCGCCTGCGCTTGAAAGAAAATGAAGAAATTTCGCTGAGCGTTCGCGCCCCATTCCTCGCGCAATTTCCGGTAACGCCCGTCCTCGCCTTTGCCAATGACGCGGTTCATCAGCAGATACGACGCGAGACGCATCGACCAGACACCGATCACCGCGAGAAATAACATGCGTCGGTTAAACGAACCGGTTGCAGCAAGCGCGAACAACACTCCCGACCCGCCCAATCCCGCTGCCCAAACCACGTCCACCATGCTGGCGTCATTGTGCCGCTTTTGGATGACCCACAACACGGCCATGATCACGCTCATGGAAGCCCACACGATGGCGAGAAGTTTCAGGATATCGAGCATGCGCGTCGCCTCTAGGGTTTTGAAAATCGATAATGGGCAACGCCCCATTCTTCGCCACGCCGGTAGTTAAAAAGTTCAGCACACGCCATGAAGAAAATGCGCCAGCGCTGAAACCAAAGCCGCGCGTGTTCAGCGCCGTAAGCCGTTTGCAGAATCGGCAGAATCTCAGCGTAATGTTTGTCCTGATTTTGCAGCCAGAGTTCCGACGTCCGGCCATAATGCCGACCGTTCCACCACCATTGTTCATCCAGCGTCAGATCGCGCTGAAATTGCGGCAGCAGATTTTCCGACGGCATCATGCCCGCCGTGAAAAAGAAACGGCCCATCCAGTCGTCATCCGCTGTCGTTTCGAAAAGATACGGATAAATTCGGTGGCAGAAAACGTGAGCAAAAAGCTTCCCGCCCGGGCGCAGCCATGACGCGATGCGCTCGAAAAGGAGTTCGTAATTTCGCAGATGTTCGAACATTTCAACGGAGACAACGCGGTCGAATTTCGTCCCGGCGAATTCAGGCGCGAGTGCAAACGGATCGAAGACGTTGATGTCGCAGGTCACGATTTTGAGATTCGAAAAACCACGCGCTCGACAGGCCGCTTCAATAAATTCGCGCTGCGGTTTTGAATTCGAAACCGCCAAGATCCGCGCCTGCGGAAAGCGCTCCGCCATCCACAAACTCAACGACCCCCAACCGCAGCCCAATTCCAAAATGCCAAGCCCGTCTTCAAGCTGCGCGTGTTCGCAGGTCAATTCAAGCGCCTTGGTTTCGCCTTCGCTGAGCGACTCATCACCGCGCGGAAAATAGCCGCTGCTGTACTTCAAATGTGTGCCAAGAACCTTTTGAAAAAAAGGCGGGGGCAGCTCATAATGCTGTTCGTTGGCTTTGGCGACCTCAAGAGCCAGTGGACTTTTTTTTAGCGCGTCAACAAAGGCCGCGACGTCATTGGAACCGCGCTTTTTTTCGAGCAGCAAACGGTCTTGATCGAGATTGCGAATCCCGAACCGGATCAACGAGTCCGGCAGGAAACCGCGTTCAGCCAGCGTCAGAGTGAGGGACATGCAAATCGGACCTCGAAGGTTATCCCAGTACAGGTGAGGGACGGGCTATAAGCCCGTCCTACTTTGCTTGCTTCGTCTTCCCAGCATCCAAAATCTTCAACGCGTCTTTCGCAATCGCTCGGACGATGGGATCATCATGGAGTTCCAGTTCGCGCAAGCGCGGCAGGCCCGTTGAATCGTTCATGTGTGCGAGCGCGACGGCGAGATTGTTGATCAGGTACTCATCCTTTTTCGTCTTCGCGTTTTCGCGCTGAAACGCCTCTTTTAAGTATCCGAGAATACGCTCAGCTGCGTCGTATTTCTTCTCCTGAATCTGGTACTCGCCAATCGACCCCAGCGTCTTCGCACACGCCCAGCGCACGCCAGCATTCGGATCAATCTCCATATGCTTCGCCAGCGTGTCGGCCGCCCGAGCATCGCGCATGAATGACAGTCCCATCGCCGCCCAAATCGCAATCGTGTTCTTCTCGTCGAGCGCCTTCATCAGCGCTTGATACGCACGCTCCGTGTCAGCCGGAACATTCGACTTCGCCCCAATGTGCCCGACCGTATACGCCGCCCACCAGCGAATCGAACTCTTCTCCTGATCCTGCTTGATCGACCCGCTCGGCGACCACGCTTCAGTCTCCTTGTCGAGGTCCGGATTTTCCATGATTTTAATCAAAGCACTGAGCGTCTCAGGCACGTAAATACGAGCATTGTCCTGCTCGTTATAGCGGCTAATGTGTTCGGACATTTCACGCGCGGCAGTCCAACGCCGGCGCATGTCGGGACTGTCGAGTTCCAACGCATACTGCGCCGGTTCTTTGGGCTTGAATAACGCGATCCATCCCAGGAACAGCACCACACAAATCGCCGCGCCCACCAGCGACGGAAAGAACACCATCGACAGCAAAAAGCTCTTCCGCACTTCCGGCGGCAGATCCGTGATGTGAACATCTTGTTTGCGGACGCCGTCTGGAGTCGGTTGCCCAACTTCTGTCGAACCCGGCGGAGGCGGAACGTAGGCCATTGGGGTGCTCACTTTCGAATTTAGTGCGACAAAGAAAACGGCCATTTGTCATTTGGGATTTGTCATTTGTCGTTTGTCATTTTTAGAAGCGCTGGGCGCATCCATGACTCAGAACAAGTGACACATCACACATGACAAATGGCCGTTGTAGATCGTGTTTCGTGTGCCCGAACAAATGGCCCGGACAGTGTTAAACGTTAAAGAAGAATTCCGGAATAAACACGATGTACTTCAAGTTCAAGCCCCAGCGCAAATACATCTTGATCGGCACCGAGACCATCACCAGCAACAAGACAATCACCAGCGAGTACCGGATCAATCCCGGAATCTTGCCGTACTTATTGATGAACGTTAAGTAGAAATCCTTGAACAACATCTTGATCAGCAACGGCAATACTGTGAAGTACGCAATCAGCATGACAATGCCTGGAATTTCGCGCTTGTACCAAACCAACGACTTCGGATCGACCTTCATCATGTTCAACCAGAAGATCTCCGAAACATTAATGTTGTTCGCCGCGATGACTTTGTGCGGATCCCACGTCTCATAGAGGCCGAAAAAGTTCCAGTTCTGTCCGCGCAAGAACGTTCCAACGAAGATCAGCACCAACCACATCATCACGTAGCCGAACAAGTACGTCGTGATCGCGAATTTGCGCTGATCGAACGTGTAGTATCCCACGCCCTTCGGGTTCGGATCGCAGTATGGCAGCGCAACTAATCCAACAATAATCATCAACGGCAACACCACGCCGGCAATCCAGGGATCGTAATACACCAGCAATTCCTGCAATCCAAGGAAGTACCACGGAGCTTTGGCCGGATTCGGACTCTTCGCCGGATTCGCGAACATTTCGAGCGGTGCGTCCAAACCCAATGACCAGATAAACAACAGCGCCAACACAAACGCCGCCATCACACCTTCGAGATAAACCAGGTAGGGCCACACATGCAACTTTTCTTCGGCCGCTTCGTGTTCAACCGATTTCAATCCCTGCTTAAAGCGTTCGTCGTTCTGAACCGCTTGATAAAACGCAGCCCACATCACCAAACACGTGATCGCGAGCATGATCCAGATCGGCGCATTGTCGGCCTTCGTCGCTTCTCGGCGAAACTGCTCATTCAAGAGGCTGAGCAACAAGAAAACGATACCGCCAATTGCCATCGAACCGGCAATCCAAGGCTTGACCAAGAACTTACGGAATTTCAACGCTCCGAAGAACGCCAGCGTGGAGCCGGTATAGAAAATCACCGGCTGGCACATCCAATTCACCGCATGGAAAATTGGATTCAAAATTCCCGGACCTAGATCGGCTGGTGAAGACATAAATGCGTACCCAAACTCATTGAAAATGTTAAACCAAACTGACACAGACAACAGTCATCACGATCCATTACAACGGAGCACTGAAACCATCTTTACGGATGCGCCAGAAATGCACGGCCATCAAGAATCCCGCAACGATCGGCAAGAAAACGCAATGTAACACATAGAAGCGCAGCAG
The DNA here is from genome assembly GCA_037129555.1 of Planctomycetota bacterium. Taxonomy (GTDB): domain Bacteria; phylum Planctomycetota; class SZUA-567; order H5-PLA8; family H5-PLA8; genus JANXLS01. The sequence goes on along the minus strand of JBAXUS010000003.1, from coordinate 68,797 downwards.
CGCTGGCGGCCCCACGATCGACCCACCGAGCAACGCAAATCGCACGTCGTCCTTCGGATGAATAATCGGAATATCATCATAGCCCAAATAGGCCGGATTCAAGAACGATGCGCCGGGACCTTCGTTGCCAATAACCGGATGCGCTCGCGCCATGTTCGTTCCGACCGTGATCGCCCAAATCGCCAACTGATCCCACGGCAACAAATAACCCGTGAAGGACAACAACAGCGTCAACGTTAACAACACGACACCGACACCCCAATTGAATTCGCGAGGCGCTTTGTACGAACCGGTCATAAACACGCGGAGCATGTGCAGCCAGACAATGATGACCATTGCGTGAGCCGTCCATCGATGCAGATTGCGCATGAACATGCCCAACGGCACGTCTTCACGCAAACTCACCACGTCCGTAAACGCGTATTCGGCTGTCGGGCGATAATAGAACATCAAGAACACGCCTGATATGGTCAGAATCAAGAAGACGAAGAAGGACAACCCGCCCATACACCACGTATAGCGCATGCGGACGGCGTGACCCTTCAACTTCGCCGGATGAAGATGGAGGAACACGTTCGACAACACCGCCAGTGTTCGATTACGGTCGGTGTCCGGAAAGCCGTGTCGGAAGACCGACTTCCAAATCACTGATTTGTAGACGCCATCGTCCAGCGTCTTGCGAATAATATCGCCGATATTGGCCATGAATAAGTACCGTCCAGTTCCTTGCGACCCACTATGTACTCTCAGTGCTCGCGCAAAAAAAATGTGAATGAAAACAGAATAGTCTCAGCGTCCTGTCTGTCAAGGTGTTTCAACGCCGTTTCATCAAAATATAACAAGAAACAGTCGTGTTTCGCCTCGAAACATGCTCATCGTCACTACTCGTTCACTTTAGATTTGCGCAATTCCTTGGCCAAAGACCGCTTTTCACTGCGCTTGCATTCTCTTCAACTTCCGCGACAATGCCCCGCTCCATTGCAGGATCGCGCTTCATTTTTAATAAAGGAACTCTCGCGTGTACGAATCCATCCGCGTTTTCGGCAAACTGCCGACCCAGCCCCATGTTTCCATTTGCCTCATGTTCGCGGACAAGACGCTCCACTCGTGCGACCAACCGCTCGACGCCCACCATGCCCGGATTATTTCCTCCACCATTAAACGCCCGGACGTCAGCGGTGACAGCGGCGAATGGACGCCCATTCAATGTGCCGACGGTTCCGTCGTCGGTCTGCTCGGCCTCGGCAATCGCAAAGACCTCTCCGCCGACATCATCCGCTCCGCATTTGGAAAAGTGCTGAAGCGCCTCCTTAAGCTCGAAGTTCAGGACGTGCTCGTCTCATTCCCCAACGAACTCTTCGCCTCCCTCAACGCGAAAACCGTCGGTATAGCCTTGGGTGAAGGCATAGGCCTCGCGAATTGGAAATATCTCACGTTCAAAAAGAAAAAATCGGAAGATGCTCCGATTGGCGAACTCTCGCTCTCGCTGGTTTCAAACATCGATCCGGACGATTTGATTGAAGCCACCAAGAAAGGTGTAGCGCTTGCCGCATCAGCCAACGTCGCCCGCACGCTCGCCGCAACACCGCCCAACGTGGCCACCACTAAATACATCGCCGAATATGCGCTACAACTGGCCGAAGCCTGCGGCAACCTGAAATGCAAAGTCATCAAAGGCCCGGCGCTCAAAAAGGCGCGTTTCGTTGGCTTGGAACACGTCGGCAAAGCTTCTGAAAATCCGCCCTGCATGATCGAATTGGTTTACACGCCCACCAGCAAATTCACCAAGACGATTGTGCTCATCGGCAAAACGATCAGCTACGACACCGGCGGTCTCTCGATCAAAACGCGCGAAGGCATGCGCGGTATGAAATACGACAAATGCGGCGGCATGGCCGTGCTCGGAGCGATGCACGCCATCTCGCGCATGAAGCCCGGCGTCCGAGTCGTCGGCCTGCTTCCGACCGCTGAAAATTCGATCTCCAACAACGCGCTGCGCGTCGATGACATCCTGCAATACCCCAATGGCGTCAGCGTCGAAGTCACCAACACCGACGCCGAAGGCCGCCTGGTCCTCGCCGACGCCTTGATCTACGGCAGCAAAGAATTCGCGCCCAGCGCCGTGATCGACGTCGCCACATTGACCGGCGGAGTCGTCGTCGGTTTGGGCAAAACGTTCGCCGGATATTGGTGCGCCGATGCGGTGCTGCGCGAGCAAATCGAGCATTCGTCCTCTGTCACCGGCGAACGCGTCTGGCGACTCCCGATGCACGACGACTACCGCGAGATGATGAAAGCCAAACAAGCCGACCTCTGGAACAGCGCCCCAACCCGCGACGCCCACCCCATTCAAGGTGCCGCGTTCCTGTGCAATTTCATCGACTCCAAAATTCCCTGGGCGCACATCGACATTGCCGGAGTCGCCGACATCGACCACGACAAAGCGCCCTTCTGCTCCGGCCCGACAGGATTCGGAACGCGCTTGCTCACGCATATTGTGGAGCAGTGGAAATAGCATTGAATCGCCGCCGTTTTCGCGAATAATAGGCGTCGATATCCACTCGTTTTTTTACGTTCCCGCAGCCATCCAGAAAGGCTCGGGACCCTTTATCATCGGAGAACACCATGGCTGAAATCGAAGTCCCACTCGAAGAACTTCATGAACACATCCAACACAACGCGCACGAATCGAAAGAGAAATGGATTAGTATGGTGGCGCTGAGCACCGCGTTCCTCGCCGCGTTTGCAGCCGTCGCCGCGCTGTGCTCGAGCCATTTTGAAAGCGAGTCGATGAAAGAACACAGCGAAGCGTTCGACAAATGGTCGTACTATCAATCCAAGGGCATTGAGAAAGTCCTGCTCCAATCCAAGGTCGACATTTTAGCCGCAGTGGGCAAAGTGGCCGACCCGAAGGACAAAGCCAAAATCGATGAATACGACGCCAAGCGCGCCGCCGCAAAAGTGGAAGCAGAAACCGTGACCACGTTGTCAAAGGCCCACTCTGAAGCGCAGGAAAACTTCGCGCTGTCCGTCACGATGTTTCAAATGTCCATCGCCATCGGAGCCATCTCCGTGCTGACCAAACGCCGAGGATTTTGGTACGTGTCGTTGTGCCTTGGAGCGGTCGGTATTTGTTTCATGATCATCGCCTACACGCACATTCCAAAGCATGAAAAACATGCAGGTGGTCACGAAGAAAAAGCTGGCGAAAAGACCGCAGAACACGCAGCCCAACCGCATTAACATTTTCGAATTCACACTGACGGGCTATAAGCGTGTCCTACGTAGCATAAGTAGGACGGGCTTATAGCCCGTCTGCTTAAATTCAGAGCCCCGCATTACTTACTCCCATCCTTCTCCCCACCCAATTTCCTCATAATAAAACTCAACACCACCCCCACCAATCCAAACCCCACCGTGTAATACAAAACACGCAACCATTTCGCCGCGTTCTCCACATTTTCAGGCGGATGCTCCATCACCTTAAATGTCGCCAACGCCTCTTTCAACGCCACGCGCACACCCTCATTCTGTTCCGCACTGTAATTGAAAACCAGTTCGTACCACTTCCCTTTTCCCGGCACCGCCACACGAATCAAAAAGCTGCGTTCCTGATTCGCCCGATTCAACAAATCGCATTCTTCCTGCAACGCATTAATGCCGTCCACTTTGATCACACTTAAAGTCACATCACCGGGCTTGTCGCCGTCGCGCTTTCTTTTTTCCAAAATCATGTCGCGATACGCCGGGATTTGAGCCGGGTCGATCTGCTCCTGATTTTCGCTGAACGCAATCGCAAACGACGGCGGATGTTCGTTCGCCACTTTCGGATTCGACGGCCCGATGAACCACACCGGCGGGCGTTTGCGCACACGTTCGCCCGCGTCTTTGCCCAACGCGTCGCTCAATCCGGTGAAGACATCCCGCGTCTCGTCCTCCGTCAACTTTCGATACCCGGTGGGAATCGAAACCGAATACCCGGCAATCGGGTCCGAATACAATTCCCCCGCGTGGATCCCGAATGAGATCGCCAGAACAAGCAGCGATATGACGACTCGTCGCGAGTGCGTCCCGTTCATATGTTCGAATGTCATTCTGCTCTTTCCACACTCGCGCGATTCGGATGAATTTCACGTCCGTCTATCCATCGTGAACAACCCGTCATTGACGCATTCAACCACCAATTTATCGCGCACTCACTCGTCAATCAAGGTGGGTTCATCAAGAGCCGCGCACGTTAGTAAGCGGCAAAATCCGATGCGATTAATATAACCTTTGCCACTTACTAACGTGCGCGGCTCTTGATTCGTTGTCAAGAAACTTTTTCCACCGCCTCGTGTTGAAGGAATGATGCTGCAATTGCGTCTGATTTGCGGTAAAATGCCGCGTCGACTTGAAACAGTCTAAACCAAACCAGCGCCACCGCGACTCATGCAACACGCGATGGCAGTCTGCGCTTGTTTTGAAACGTCTAGAACGAGGATACTCGAATGTCGGAACACGGTCACGACGAACACGGCAGCCACGGACATGATGATCACGCCGCGCCTGACAGCCACGCCGCTCACGATTCACACGGCGGGCATGACGAACATGGCGGACACGGCCACGACGATCATGGCCACGGGGGTGGCGCCGGCGACTACAACACCGAACCGCCGGGGCCCAGCACGTTACCCGCCGTCGCTCCCTGGTTTCTCGTTCTCATGGGCATCGGGATGGCCTGTGTCCTGGCCTTTGTCGTTTCGACCAGCCTCGCGTTGGGCGCTGCAGATAGCCATGGAAAAGGCCACGCGGAAGCAGCGGCCTCTCACGACGGGCACACGGAAACAAAGGCTGCGCATTGAAGCCGACCCGTTCTGATTTTCTGCTCTTCGGAGCGCTCGGCTCCTTCCCCCTTCCACCGGGCGAAAGCCGAGTGGGCAGCGACGCGGCGTGCGACATCTGCATCCGCGACGACGGCATTTTACCCACTCACGCCTACCTTCGAGCCGATGGCGACAAGCTTTTAATCCGTCCGTCTTACCTTGACGTCTCCCCCGACACGCCGCGCGCCGCCATCACCGTCGAAGGCAGTCTGGTCACCGGACCCACCATGGTCCTCCCCGGCCAACGCATCGGCATCGGCTCCGTCCAATTGACCTTGCAACGCGGCAAAGAGCTAAAAGCCGCCAGCCCCGGGACTGGTAAATGGGCTCGCATCGCGCTGTATTCCGTCCTCAGTACCGCCGCCCTACTCCTGATTTCCTTCATCTACGTCCGCTTCGTGGTGCTCGGCGAAGACTCGCTCCGCCGCCGCATCAAAGACACCGTTCACGACACCCTTGGACGTTCCGGCGATGACGTCGACGTCGAGAAATTCGATGTTCGTTTTTGGGACGGGCGCATCGATATTTCGAATCTCAAAATCAAAGAACGCTTCGATTTTCAATCCGCGCCATCGAACTTCGTCTCCATTCCCAACATCGTCGTGAAGTTCGATGCCTGGGCGTTCATCCTCAGCTGGAAACGCGAACTCCTCAACCTCGACATCACCATAGACGGCGACATCGGAGGCCACGTACCCGAGATCGTTCTCGAACGCTCCAAAACCGACGGCACGTTGAACATTGATGATTGCATTCAAAAAGTCAACGCGGGCCGCGCCCATCGCCTCCCGCTCACAAAATTGAACGCCATCCTAACGCTCAAAAAAGGTGTCGTGCGCCTGCGCGACCCGTTCAACAATATCGCTGAAACAAGCCTTGAAAACATCGACCTCGCACTGCGCCTGAAAGGCCCTGGGATTCCAGTTGACATTGAAAAATGTGAGATGCGGGTCAACGCCATCCCCAAACCGCCCGAACTGGGGACGCTCTCCATCACGGGCAAAATCGGTCTGCTCGACGACGTCTGCGCCCTCGATGTGTCCAAGTTCAGCGCCGAGTCCCTCGTGATCACCATGGCAAAATTTGACCTCGCCCGCGTCTTCGAACATTTCGGCTACGCCTGGGAACCCAACGACGCCAACTTCAAAGTCGTGCTCGGAAAACCCTTCGACGGTCGCGTCGAAATCGACGCCCCAACCCCCCGCGACATCACCATCCGTGGCCGCGTCACCAGCGACAGTCTGATCTCCATCAAAGAAGAGGGCAAGCCCTCGTTCGGCAACATTTCGAGCGACCTGAAATGCGACGAATTGCATTTCATCAAAGAGGATAAAGACGGCGCGTCATTTGTTCCCCGCAACGTGAACCTGACCCTCAAAAGCTGGACGCACCCATCCCGCCGCGACCCGGCATTCTTGACGCTCAGCGCCAACGGCGCGATGAATCCGAACACCAGCACCAGCACGTATCTCGTCGAACTCAACTGCGAATTGAAAGAATTACTCAACACCGATGTCGGCCAGCGCTTGAAGCTCGACGGCAGCCTCGGCGGTTCCCTCAATGGTCGAGCCGATGTGATCGTCGATGCCAACAACGGCCTCAAAATCGTTGCGAAGTTCGATGGCAAAGACACCTATGTCAATCTCCGCGATCTCAAAGACCCATCCAAGCCGCCGCTGAAGCAGCCAATCCCGCTGAATTTCGAGTGCATCGGCAACGCCAAGCGCGACGCGGTCGGTGATTTGGATTACATCGACCTCGCCCAATTCTCCCTCGTCGCATCGTCCTTCACCGCGCGCAGTGAAACCGCCTCGCGGATTGAATTCAATCGTAAAGAAGACCGCCTCGCCGCCGAAGCAAAATTCAAACTCGATCTGCGTGGCAGCGACTTCTGCCGCGAATTCTCGCCGATCCTTTCCTTGTTCGGATTGAAAGACGCTTTGAACGAAGACTTCGCGCTCGAAGTCCTCGTTCACGGCCGCAAAAATATCGTCGGCATTCACTCCGTCGGCACGGCCTCGCGCACGTGGAAGCCCGCCGCCGTCCCAGGGCAACTCCGCACCGTTGCAGCAAACGATCCCGCGCCCGTGAAACTCGAACTGGATTTGTATTTTAACAAACTCATGCGCGACACCCGCGACCCGCGTTTGCTGGGTGCGCTCCCTTTTCTCACATTGAATCTCCACACGTTCTCAACCGGCGAAAAACATCTCGATATCTCCGTCGAAGCCAATTGCACTCGGCGCGACGGATGCGAAGCAATTGAACTCATCCACCTCGACAAAAACGGCAACGACACCCACGAGCCCGGCATCAAAATCGACGCCGACGTCGCCGCCTTCCGCGACCGCTTCAGCCCCTACATCGAAGTACTTCTGAAATCAGGATTCCTTACCGGCAAGACCGGTGGAGACCTCCTCAAAGTCTACAATTCCTCCGACGCGACCGGATCGATCCACCACGAAGGCCGCGTCAAAATCAAACGCGTCTCCTCCGAAACAGCCAACGCAACCGACCACGTCGATTTCGAATTCAGCACCCGCGCCGGCTTTAAAGCGCAGTCCTTCGAACCCACTACTCCGGGCGCGCCGGGAGCCCCGCGAGTCGTCGGACAATGGAACGAACCGAAGCTCTCCATGGAACTCGTCGGCTCCTACGAGCAATGTCTGAGTACAAGCCCTGAAGAGCCGGACAAGCTGCGTTTATTAAACATCGACACGCTCGCCGTCGAAGGCAGTCTCGGCCGTTTTTCACTGCGGCTCAACGAACTCGACCTCCTCGCCCTCCCCGGCCTGCGCACCGCCGCGAACAAAACGTGGACCGACGCGCTCGCCAGCATGACCCTCTCCGGCACCATTTCTCCACAGGCCTCCCTACTCGCCAAAGCCATCGGCATCCTCGACCCGCTCGACCCCGTCTCCGGAACACTCGTCCTGGAAATGGTGTTCGACCGCGCGAAAGACTCGCTGGATCTCGCTAAATTCGATTTCAAACAGAGCGGTGATTTTTACATCACGTCACTGTCCGCCACTGGGACGCTGTCCAAAGTGCGCGGCATTTCTGCGCGGTTGTTCCCAACACAGCCGAACCAATCGACACTCGCCGAACGCGCCGCCGGATGGCTCGACGAAAGCGGACCGTCCGCCTTCTTCGATCATCTCGGAAAAGAACTGCGCATCCAATCGCTCGAACTCGACGCAAAACTATTTCGCAAATGGGTGGAGCAGACCTTCAAAACCGGGGACGTTGCGCGCAAAATTCCATCGCTCTTCGCCGGAATTCGCGACAAGACCTGGGAGCCCGAAGGCGTCTGGCGTGCAGAGCAAGTACAGCTCGCGCGCGACCTCAATTATGACGACACGTGGCGACTGAACGGCTCGTTCCGCAGCGATTTCAACATTCAATTTCCTCCCACCGACGACGGCCCTGGCCCCTCGCTTTCGCTGACGCATCCGTGGACCGTCGCCCTCGGACTGTCGCTCAACAAAGATGGGGCCGCGTCAATCCACGGTGACATCTCATTCGACAACGCGCGCCTCCGAGCCACGATTCCCGGCCTGCAATTCGATTTCGACAAGCCCGCCAACGAACCGTTCAAAGTCATGCTTGAAGGCTGCGCCTCCACACGCGGCGTCCTCCCAACATCGATCGCGAAACTGAACGTGTCCGGAAAATTCGGCGACTTCGAAATGCGCAACTTCCTCACCGCACCCACCGGTCCCGCGTTCCAATTCTCGGTCGAAAACTTCGGCCTGAAAAGCCCCGCTTTCGAATGCGTAGGCGCGGTTCCGCATTTCGACTGGCGCAGCGACAAACTCGAAGCGCGACTCACATCACCGTCGCTCAATTTGCGCGGCCTGCCTGAACTCTGGCGGCTCGGCCTCCGGAACGACCAGGGAGCCGGTAAATTAAAAAATGCCGCGTTCGCCTACAAGGGCGGCTTGACGGCCCTCCTCTCCACCCTCCCGCCAAAGCTTCGACCCAAAATCGACCCCGATGACCCTCGCCGTTTTGGATTTCAGCCCGATTTAGACGCCTTCGAATTGGAAGGCGATCTCGACTCCGTTCGCATCGACGCGACGCCTGAACACAGCGTCGAATTGGGCGGACGACTGCGCATCTCGGCGAACGACATCTCATGTAAAAATTTTACGGCGGTCATCCGCGAATGGGTGCCGTTCAGCAGTTCAGACGGCGACATTCAAAAAGCGCGACGCATTCAAAAATTCTCAATTCCCAAGCTCCATATCAAAGCCGCTGACCCCAAAATGGGCCTCGCTTCAGCTTTCAGTACACCCGGCCTGCCACTCGAAATCCGAGGCGATGTCGAATGCGAAAAAGCGCTCACCGACGAGCAACTCGCCGATCTGCGACGCGCTTTGAAAACCGTCGCTCCTGACGCTCTTCCGACCGGTGTACTCGGCTGGCCACTGATCGCGAAGCTCTTCGTTAATGGCGGAATGAAAGCACCCGGCGTATCGCTCGCAGGCCTTGAAGCCGCTCAATTTGAAACCCACAACGTCGTCTTCCGCGACTTGAAATTGTCCATGCCACTCGCGTCATCTGCGCTCCTCAACGGTCGCTTGAAAATCGAAGACGCTGAATACGATTTTTCCAAAATGGCCGCGAAGAGCAGTGTCGGCGGCGGAGCGCGCGGACTGCGCCACTCCCAGCGCGTGATGTTCACCGGTGGCGACCTGTGTCAATTCATCGGCGGCCCGCAACAGACTCCCGCGCGCTACACCGTCTGCGGAAAAATCAGCGCGCAAGGTCCGTTCAATGGCGTCGATTTCAAAGGTATGGACCGTCTCAGCTGGAGCGGCGCGCTGAAAATCGAGTTCGCTGATTTTTCAATTGGCGCTCCCATCGTCCCCACTGAAAACGCCACCGCTCCGCTGCCGTGGATGGAGCATTTTAAAAACCACGCAGCCGGTCGCGGCCCGCTTATGGCTCGCGCCGCCGCCACCGATTCAACGCCAGTCATCGACATGAGCGGTCCCAGCCCGCTCCCAACCTCAAACGCCGCGACCGTCTTCGACGGCTTCCTCGCCTGCGCCGAATTGTACTTCGCAAAAGTCTGCGGTGTCGAATTACCGCGCATGGAATTCGAACCGTTTTCGACCACCGTCCGCATCGACAAAGGCCTCGCTGAATTCGAGCCGTTTGAATTGAAAGGCAAAGGAGCCAGCGCCGGGTTTGACATCCGAATTCGCAATCTCAAAATCAACCTCGCCGACGAAACGTTCGCCGACGACGCCTTGATTTACGCCACTGCTTTGCCCCAGGACGCGCAGGACCGCATGGCGTTGCAAAAGTGGCCTGCAGTATTGAGCCAATTGTTCCTGACGTCGATGAATGCCGGACGTATGCCGCTGCGCCTCTCCGGCCCGCTCGCCGCACCGTCAGTCAAATTCCCGTGGACCGACGCCAGCACCATGGCCCGCTCCGCGCTCTTTGGAATCGATGCGATCACCGACGCCGAATCACTTGCAAAAGCGCGTGAACACCTGCTCCGCGTCTGGGGCAAAGAGGACGCCGCACTGCTTTCCGCAGCCATGCTCGCAGACCGTTTAGGCGCAGGACTTCCCGGCACATTGTCATCGCGCCTGACTCGTTTGACCCTCGTGGACCGCGCCGTCAAGATGCCTCCGAAAATTCAAGACACCGTCGCTCTGACCACTGTGGCCCGGCCCGAAACGCCGCTCTTGAGTCCGCTCGACTCGTTGAAAATTCTCCTCTTCGCCGAGCCCGAGGTGACACCGCCACCCGCACCCATCCCGCCACTCGGAACCACACCAACAAGTGCGGCCGGACCTGCACCGAAGAAACCTGATCCCAACGCCCAATCCAATCGAAACGGAAAACCGTGATGATGAATCGTGCACTACCTGCTCTCGTGTTTCTGGCCGCCGTGACCCTCGGAACGCCACCCGAATTGCGCGCGGCGGATGGCGACCGTTTCATGCTCAACGCCGTCGCGGTCAAAGTGAACTCGCAGAACGTCAGCGTGAAGGATGTTGAAGTGCTGTTCAACGACAGCCTCGTGCTGATCCAGGATAAGCTCCGGCGCGGCGAAATGGCGGCTGACACTCTTGAAAGCGCCATCCGCCTCGCGTGGACTGAAGCGCTCGACACCGCCACTCAGGACAAACTGCTCGACCAACGCGCCGACAAGCGCAAACGCGAAATCATGACATTCTATCTGCAACGCGCCGGGGCCGTCGTCGGCAGCGATAAAGCACTCGAAATGTTCCATCGCCTCGAATCGGATTACGTCCGCAAACTTCGCCGCGAAAAAATTATCGCCGCCGGTGGCGAAGAAGAATTGCGCACTGCTTTGAAGCGCAGTGGCCAGACGATGCAGGCTTGGGAAGACAATCTTCCAAAAGAACTGTTCCGGCGCGACATCCTCGGTATGGAAATGGGCCAGATCATGGTCCGGCCGATGGAGATCAAGGACTATTACGAAAAGCATCCGGAGCAATTCGGCCAGACTGAAGCGTGGCGGCTCGCCCGGATTCGCATTGATAAAAAGAAATTCTCATCACCTGAAGTGGCGCTCGCGGCTGCCAAGCGCACGAAGGCGAAACTCGACGACGGTGGCGATTTCGCCAAGATCGCCTCAGCCATCAGCGACGATCCCATCTTCGCGCCCAATGGCGGTTTGATGACGCGCAACGGCCTGACCGATCTCCCTTCCCGCTCGTTCCCCGCCGAAGAAAAAATCGCGGCGACAATGAAGGACGGTGAGGTTTCTGATCCGGTGGATGATGGCGAAGCCTTCGTCCTGATCCGCCGACTCGGCCATCAGGAGGCGCACACTAAGAAATTCGATGACGTTAGCGACCGAGCCGAAGCGCTTGTTTACAACGAAAAATTCAAGCAGAAAAAAAAGGAGATGTACGCACGGCAGAAGCGTGAAAGTTACATCGAGGTACTACAAAAAGATCCGCCGGACCATCTGCTCCCGAAAAAATAAATACGCGATTTAAATATCGAAGTCGCCCGCCTTTTTCGGAATCTCGCGACCGTAGTCGATTTTGTTCCACATGCGTTCGTGAAAAAAGTAGACCCCGAATTTCAACGACGTATCCATCAATCCGATAATCATCGCCAGCTTCCCATTACCCATCGTTCCATGGGTCGATGTGGTCATAAAATACGCGACACACATCGTGATGATCGTGGCGAGAAACCGCCAACTGCATGTCTTGGCGATACTGCGCCGTTTACTTTCCATGTCAACGAATCCTTCATTATTCGGTCTTCGTGTCGAGCAGTTTATAAAATAAACTGCAGAGCGAACGATCCGCTCTGCAGCTATGGATTAAATTCAGTTCCGTGAAAAACCGCCGCGTACTTACTGCGCCGGGATGTCTTGGAAGAGGATGCTCGACAAGTAGCGTTCGCCTGCGTCCGGAAGGACCGTGACGATCAGCTTGCCTTTGTTCTCCGGTCGCTGGCCGACCTTCAACGCAGCCGCCATCGCAGCACCGCACGAAATGCCGCACGTGATGCCTTCTTCGCGATGCAGGCGCTTGGCCATTTCCACCGATTCGTCGTTCGTGACCGTGACGATATCATCGACGATGTTCAAATCCATCACGTCGGGCTTGAAACCAGCACCCACGCCTTGAATTTTGTGCGGGCCCGGCTTGACCGGTTGACCCGTACGGATCTGCGTCAAAATGGGTGAATGAATCGGCTCGACGGCGATCGATTGGATCGCGCGCTTCTTCTCATTTTTGAAGTAGCGCGTCACACCCGTGATCGTTCCGCCCGTGCCCACGCCTGCGACGAAGATGTCCATCAAGCCATCGGTGTCGTCCCAGATTTCCGGGCCGGTCGTCTTGAAATGAATCTCTGGATTCGCCGGGTTTTTGAACTGCTGCGGCATGAAATATTTCGCTGGGTTGCTCGCGACGATTTCTTCCGCTTTGGCGATCGCGCCGGGCATGCCCTTGGCACCTTCGGTCAATACCAATTCAGCGCCGAACGCCTTCAACATGCGGCGGCGTTCCAGCGACATCGTTTCCGGCATCGTGAGAATCAGCGGGTATCCGCGCGCCGCGCACACAAACGCCAGCGCAATTCCAGTGTTGCCCGACGTCGGTTCGACGACCGTCACATCCTTCGAACCCTGGCGCAATTTACCATCGCGTTCAGCGGCCCAAATCATCGCGGCACCCAAGCGGCACTTCACCGAATACGCCGGATTGCGGCCTTCAATTTTCGCCAGAATCGTCGCGCCACAGCCTTGCGTGATGCGATTAATGCGAACCAGCGGCGTGTTGCCGATACTCAATGAATTGTCTTCGTATATTCGACCCATGACGCGATGCCTCCTCAAACCTGTGGTTGACGTTCCATGTTCTCACTTCAAATTTCAGCCCCGCTAAATCGCGAAATCCTCGACAGCTTCCCCGGACTCCGAACGTTGCAGAACATCTTCAAGGCTTACACCATCGACAGCTTCAGCGACAGCCAGATTGACGCGCTGCCAAACAAATCCAAACGGATTGTCCACGCGCTTATTGCGCCCATCCGCCGCACTTTTAGCCACCTGCGAGTCGTCTGGCGGACCTTCAATCGCCCGCCAAATATCGCCGACCGAAATCCGCTCCGCCTCACGCGCCAGTCGATGCCCGCCCACCGGCCCACGCTGACTGGTCACTAAACTCGAACGCCGCAACTCGACCAAAATCGATTCCAGAAACTTCTCCGGTATCGCCTGGTTCCGCGCAATGTCCATCGTTCGCACCGGGTTCGGCTGCTGCGCATGCTTCGCCAATTCCAGCATCGCCCGGAGGGCATACTCTGTCTTTTGAGAGACCCTCATGTATCTGTTCCCTAGTATTCCTATAGGGATTATGTACTCATTTTTGCGAGTGGCAAGGGCAAAATTGTTTCGCTTTTCACAATCGTTCAGACTTCCGAATCGTCGAACCGCTACTCCCCCAACACCTTTTCAAGTTGCTCCGACAATTCAGTCACCAAATCTTTCGATTGAACACTGTGAACAAAGCGGATCGTTCCCGTTTTATCGATGACGAACATGCGCGGAATTGAATCGACTTTGAACGCTGCAAAGTTAGCCGCTTTATTATGCAACGTCGAAGTCAACGCGATGCCGCGCGCTTTCAAAAAGTCGCGGATGTCCGCCGCTGCGTCATTTTCATTCATCGCATAAAACACCACGCCGCGCGCTTTAAAACGCTGCGCAACCGTGTCCACTTTTGGCATCAATCCGATGCACGGCACACACGACAGCGACCAAAAATCCAGCACCACCACGTTGCGCCCTTTATGCGCAGCCAGCGTCGTGCGGCTGCCGTCGAGCAGTTCCAAATTCGCCGCCGGTGCCGGGCGATTCAACAACGGGTGCGGCGGATCGTCCGGCAAAAATCCGCTCACGCGTTTTGCTTTGGATGACGGATCAAATTGAAATGCGCGCGGATCTAGTTTCGCGTCGGGAAGCCAACGCGTGAATTCAACCGTGAACTCCGCTTTGCCCCCGGGCGGAATCGGCTCGCTCGTGGACGTGTCCGAATGAATACGCAGCGGCAGCGGTGCCGGGCCCGCCGAAACCCAAAGGTCCCACGTCCCTTGCTTTCGATTCAATCGCAGATGATGCGCCGCTTCACCGCGCACATCATCTCGTCCCACATACACAACCGACGTCACTCCATTCAGCGGATGTCCGACCGCGCTCTTGTCGGACAATTCATCGAGCAAAAACGCGTCTTCAAGGCTCGGCTTGACGACGTAAATTTCTTCACCCGAGAGCAATTCTCCTAGCGCCCCAGGCGCTTTGTACTTCATGTATTTTTCAGCGCCGGCCATGTACGTCGACACGTCCGAACCATCGCAAATCCATGCATACGTGACGCGGTCTTCGTCTTTCATCAGAATCGAAAGCAAATTCGGACGCTGAAACGCAGCATCGAAATGTACGCTGCGTTCACTGTCGAGCCGTGCGGATTTCAACACGCGCTTATAATCGATCTCGCACGCCAAGCTGTTCAACCCGCTGCAAAACGAGCGCATGTTTTTGATCACGTCCGCAGCGCTCGGCTTCGGCGCCACCAGCTCGCCTGCACTCACGCACGACCCCGCCAGTCCGGCTAGCATCACGCAGACAGCACTCCATTTTATTTGACGGTGTTGGCTCAACAAACGCACTCCCTTTTTACTCAAATCGATGTCATATTCATCGCAGGTTTCCCACGATCAAACAGAGTTGCAATGTCTTTTGGGCGCATCACCGGACTTGTTTCGCTGTTCCCTCTCCCTCAGGAGAGGGGAAAAGCGGCTTAATTCCGCCGTCGAAACGCCAGCACGTTGACCCACTGCCCCTTTGAATAATTGAATCCGTTCACGTCGCCGATCGGAATCAGGCTCGAAACGGCGGGATCGGATTTGTAGCGTTCGTACATCGTCTTCGGAATCACCAAAACGCCCGGCCCATTTTTTGAGGCCCAGTCGATCACCGCTTGTTCGACTTTTTTGGGTGCGTTCAATGCGGCAGTCTTTTTGTCCACTGGCGGCGCGTCCGCTGGTCGAGGTGGAACGATGTCCGACACGTTGCGCTTTAAATAAAAAATCAAGCTCGCCTCGCTATACCCGCACACGGTCACCGGTGCGTCCGCAGCCGTATGCGCTTGAATCTCACGAGCCAACCGTTCTGAAATCTTGATCCGTTCGAAACTGGGAATCAGCAGACTGCCGCCGAGCACGATGCACATCAGCGCCGCGCCGAGCAAAATCCGAGCATTCGACGTGTAATGAATTGCTCGGTGCCGGAAGATCAGCGGCAGCGCGATGATCAAACACAACGCTCCAAAAACGGATCGAACGCTCTGCGAATCCCCCGCGTATGGCAGCCACAACGCATCCGGCTTCTTCGCATATTTTCCGATGTACTCCGGCCCAAATCCAATCCCCGCAGCCAATCCCAGCGCAAGCAGCAGGAAGAACAATCCGCCGAGAACGGCCCACTGCGTCTTCATCGCCTTCGCGTTCTCGCCTTCGTTCGCGTCCAAAAACGCGCCGACGCACAGCGCCATCGCGGGCCACATCGGCAGAATATAATGCGGCAACTTCGTGCTGATCGCGATCATCACCACGAGAAACGTGCCCATCCACGTCAACAACACCACGCGCCCCGTTTGCTGTCGAGCGTCCCGGGGCGACGCGATCAGGTCCGACAATGCGCCCGGCAAATACAACGTCCACGGGAAAAAGGCTGCGACGATCACGATCACGTAAAAGCACAGATAAAACGGGGAATATCCACCATGATTTTCGAGCGGCGATTGCATGCGTTCGACGACGTGGTGAATGAACATCTGGTCGTACAAATCGCCGTTCGTAGCCTTGTTCGCGAGATAAAACCACGACCCAAACGCAGCCGCCATGACCAGCAGACTGATCGCAATTTTCCCCATAGCTTTAAGCGGACTGCCCAACTCTTTTCGAAGGATGATGTGCGTCAACAGAAACGATACGACCGGCAGCAGCGCGACCGGTCCCTTGGTCAGCATCCCGCCCGAAAAAAGAACCGCGAGCCCCGCGATGTGTTTGATCGTCAGGCCGTTTTTCAACGAATCCGCAAAGACCGCAAACATCCCCGTGATAAACGCGAGCAGCACCGCATCGCTCGTCGCTACCGCTCCCGTGTACGCCACGAGCGGATTAGCCGCAAGCAGCAGCATCGCCCACAACCCCGCGCGATGCGAGAACAGCGAGCGCCCAATCGAATACGCAAACAGACACGCCAGAGTCGTACCCAATACTGGGCACAACCGGTACGCCCATTCCGTGTGCCCGAACAGACTCACCGGGACCGACATCAACCAGTAGATCAAAATCGGTTTGTCCGGCCGCAATTTTCCATTGAACGTTGGATACAGATAATTGCCGGTGGCGACCATCTCGGTGGTCGCGCGCGCAAAGCGAGCCTCATCGCGATCCCAGATTGTGGAGCAGAGCGAGATGAAAAAATAGACGCAAAAAATCAACGCCGCCAACGCTAGCGGAACCGCCCAGCCGGGTTGTCGAACGTCTTGTTCGGAGTGTTCAATCGAGGTGTCGTGCATGAACGAATAGTAGCTGAAATGGCGGGGCGGTGCAATGCAAAGCAGAGGTGGGCGAGACGATTCCGGCAGGGTTCTATTGACGTGCGTGCGTACCAAGATAGTCTTGACGCATTGAATCACGCCGTTGCTTTTCAGCTCCAAAGGAGCGACCTTCTACAGCCCAGGTTGGAGCCGGTACTCCGGCGTAGGCCTGGGTATATAGCCGGAAAGATTCCCTAGCCCCACCGGGGCGAACTAAAGGCGGCCAACGTGAAACCTCCTTCGCGAATGGAATTTTTTATGTGGGGGCTGTTGAGTTTGCTTCCGCAGGCGGTTGCGTATCACTATCGTGGCAGCGAGTACCATTCAATATTGTATTTGTTTGGTTTATTGGGATTTCCATTCGCGCTCGCTTTCGCGAGTGCTCGTGTGACGAATTCATTAAAAATGGGCGCGACTCTTTTTGCTTATTTGATTCCGGTGATCATGTTTATCATATCGCCCTTGTCGATGATTTTTGTGTTAGATCCTCGTGTGAATCTACCGACGCGGTGGTTGATTCCTGTGATGTATGTCATTCGCCAACCATCACGAAGCAATTCCCACTTTAGTGCTGTAGCGTGTCCTGTGATATATTGCGTATTTTGCGGGATACTCGTCCGCGCGACAATTGGAACGACGGCCAATGTCGGACGTCATTTTTTTGCGCTCGTGTTGGCTGGGATTACGTTGGCTTTATTACTCACGACACACTTCTGGCTGGCACGAGTATTTTCATGGTCAAACGATCCATTTGGGATTGGATTGATAGCCAGCTTCTATATTTTATTGCTTGCATTCGGCCTTTTCTTCGTTGCCCTTTTTTATGACTACAACGCTACTACCACTTCTTCACCGCCACCGAAAACCCCCGAGCCGCTTTGAAAAATCCGGCGGCGTTGCCATTCCGAATCGCGATTTCCAATCGCCCGCTGCTCCCAAAATACGCGACCGGCGCACCTTCCGGCACGTCCGCGTAAGTCGTTGAAACTACGCCGGTGAAATTGGAATGGAGGAATTCGAACGTCAATGGCGTGGTGTCTGGATTCCAAGCTGATAAAACCGAGGGCGTCAGGTCGGTCACGATGTTGCCGAAGTGGTCCACGCGCAGAATGTGAACTTGTAACGTTTCCCCGTGGGGAAGGGGGTGCGTGAGCTTTAATTTCGGCAAGTAGTCCATCGCTGGACCGAAATCATCCATCGGGACACCGCTGAACCGATGCGCGGCGGCAGGTGCGAAAATATCGCGACCGTGAAACGTGGCGCTGACAACTGGCAGACGGTAGCGTGGGTACTTCAATTCAACCGCATGTTTGAACCGTTCGCGTTGAACCACCAGATCGAACAGCCCGTTGTCCGGGCCGATATAGGTTGCGCGTTCGGTTTCGATTATGACCGTTGTACGCGCAGAACCCACGCCGGGATCAACGACCGCGACATGGATCGTCCCCGCTGGAAAAAACGACGTGCTCTGATCCAGCGCCAGTGCTCCCGCAACAATATCCTGCGGCGGAATGCCGTGGCACAAATCGACGATCCGAGCCGTCGG
Organism: Planctomycetota bacterium; assembly: GCA_037129555.1. Taxonomy (GTDB): domain Bacteria; phylum Planctomycetota; class SZUA-567; order H5-PLA8; family H5-PLA8; genus JANXLS01. The sequence continues at coordinate 50,264 of JBAXUS010000003.1, read as the reverse complement.
CGCAATCGACAGTATCACGCCCTTCATCACGCCCACGTAGGAGTCGCACAAGCCAAAGTCCGTCGTGAGCGTGATCAGTGACATAGAATGAATTCCGCGCCGGATTTGTTTACATAATACCCAGCATCGACGCCTGCAACTTCCCTTCAAACGTCATCTTTTCTTTCGTCCACGGCGGTTCGAAGACCATGTTCACGGTGACGCCGGTCACGCCTTTTTGCTTCGTCACGACTTCATTGACGCGCGCCTTGAGCTGGTCGGCGACCGGGCAATGCGGACTGGTCAGCGTCATCTCGACGGCCACTTTGCCTTCAGTTTCTTCGAGCTTATAAATCAAGCCAAGGTCCACGATGTTGATCGGGATTTCCGGATCGAAAATCTCCTTCATCGCCTCGCGCATCTCATCCACAGTGGCTGTGCCGGATGCGACTGGAAGGGTCGGTGTTTCAGTTGACGGTGTGACGGGTGTATCGCTCATGGAAGCAGTTCCAAACATAAATTGGGTTAAAACGTCTCAACGCGACCATTATAGACGTAAACGGCTCAATCGCCGAATGGATTATTCGAAAAAATTCCGTGGATTGCGACAGTCCGCCGACTCCGTCCCAAGCACGTTCTTGGCCTCATGATTTTGTTGTTGCAATTCAACCTAATTGCTCGCATTATAGATGTCTCAACACACTCAAATCCATGGTTCGATACTGATTTTGGCGGGACCATGTGCAAAAACTGTGAAGTCTGTGTTTGGTGCTTGTTTTTGTTCGAATAAATTAGATTATTCGCTAGAATTCATCGTTAAGTGTGCTAAAAGCTTAACGTTCGAAGGTTATTCCTGTCGGTTGTACGCGGCGCTGTTGTTCTGTATATCCAGTGCCTCCGATACGGAAGTTGGCTCGAAATGGAAGTGCTGACCCTCCGGCCGCATGAAGTCGTTACGTGGCACTGGTTTTGCTCTATTTCTGTCAATACTTTTTGGTCGTGGTCAAATTTAACCTCCATCGGAATGGTGAGCGGGTTAAATTGTCTTTGTTTTTAGAGGTGGCAAACACAATGAACTATCCCGGGCATCCCTCCGCGCAGGGGCTTTACGACGGCTTGAACGAGCATGATGCATGCGGCGTCGGTTTCGTCGCCAACATGAAGGGGCGCAAGTCGCATAAGATCGTCCAAGATGCGCTCCAGATCCTCGTCAACCTTAAGCACCGCGGTGCCTGTGGCTGTGAAATCAACACCGGTGACGGTGCCGGTATTTTGATGCAGATTCCTCACAAGTTCTTCAAGCGCGAAATGGCCGTCCTCGGCGTCAACCTACCCGAACCCGGACACTACGGCGTCGCCCACGTCTTCCTGCCGCCTACGTCGTCAGAGCGTGAAGCTGCGCAAATGCTCTTCGAACAGGCCGTCCGCAAGGAAGGCCAGTCCGTCATCGGCTGGCGCAACCTCCCACAATACAACGGCGACATCGGTCCTAGCGCTCAGAACGTGGAACCCGACATCCGTCAGTTCTTCATCGGTCGCGGCTCGAACGTCAAAGACGACGACGCGTTTGAACGCAAGCTTTTCCTGATCCGCAAGCGCACCGAATTGAAGGTCAAGAACTCGGACTTGCGCGAGAAGAACTTCTTCTACGTCCCGAGCTGTTCGTGCCGCACGATCATCTATAAGGGCATGTTGAATGCCGACCAGATGAACTTCTTCCCGGAATTGTACGACAAAGACGTCGAGTCCGCGCTCGCGCTGGTCCATCAGCGCTTCAGCACGAACACGTTCCCGACGTGGTCGCTCGCTCACCCGTTCCGTTATCTCGCGCACAACGGCGAAATCAACACGTTGCGCGGTAACGTGAATTGGATGCGCGCGCGCCAAGCGCTCTTCCAGACGCCGCTCTTCACAAAAGAAGAGATGGCCGAATTGATGCCCGTCTGCATCGAAGGCGGCTCCGATTCCGCGATCCTCGACAACGCCCTCGAAATGCTCGTCATGTGCGGACGCTCGCTGCCTCACGCGATGATGATGTTGATCCCCGAAGCCTGGTCCGGCCATGAAAGCATGAGCCAGGAGAAGAAAGATTTCTATGAATTCCACTCCTGCATGATGGAGCCGTGGGACGGTCCGGCGTCGGTCGCATTCACTGACGGTCGTGTCATCGGCGCGGTGCTGGATCGAAACGGTCTCCGCCCGTCGCGCTACTACGTGACCAAGGACGACGATGTCGTCATGGCCAGCGAAGTCGGCGTGTTGCCCGACATCAAGCCCGAAGACGTGGTCCTCAAAGGCCGCTTGCAGCCCGGCAAGATGTTCCTGATCGACATGACCGAAGGCCGCATCATCGACGATTCTGAAATCAAGCAGAAGATCGCGACCGCGCAGCCTTACGGCGAATGGCTCAAGGGCAACCTGATCGACCTCGATTCGCAGCCCGACACGAAGAACGTTCCGGAATCCGATCACGCGTCGGTCTTCCATCGCCAGCAGGCATTCGGCTACACGGCTGAAGACATCAAGATTCTGATGTCACCGATGGCCGTCAACGGCGAAGAAGCCGTCGGCTCGATGGGCACCGACACGCCGATGGCGGTCCTCTCAGAAAAGCCGCAGCCGCTGTATTCGTACTTCAAACAGCTCTTCGCCCAAGTCACGAATCCGCCGTTGGACGCGATCCGTGAAGAGTTGGTCACGTCCGTCCAAACGACCATCGGACCCGAAGGCAACATCCTCAACCCCGGCCCGGACTGCTGCAAGCAGATCAAGCTGCACACGCCGGTGCTCGATAACCACGAGTTGGCGAAGTTGCGCGAAATCACAGCGAATGGTTACAAAACGATCACGCTCCCGATGCTCTTCGAAGCGTCTGCGGGCGGCGAAGGCTTGCGCAAAGCCATCGAATTGCTCTGCGAAAAAGCGGCGAAAGCGATCACCGACGGTTTCAAGATCGTGATTCTGTCTGATCGCGGCGTTGACAAAGACAACGCGCCGATCCCGGCGTTGCTCGCGACATCTGGTGTCCATCATCACCTCGTCCGCAACGGCTTGCGCACGAAGGTCGGCCTCGTCATCGAATCCGGCGAACCGCGCGAAATCCATCACTTCGCGCTGCTGATCGGTTACGGCGCGGGCGCGATCAATCCGTACCTCGCGTTCGAAACATTCGACGACATGATCCGCGACGGCACATTAGCGAAAGTCGATCACAAGACCGCCGTCAAGAATTACAACAAGGCCGTCAAAAAAGGCGTCGTCAAAGTGATGTCTAAGATGGGCATCAGCACGGTGCAAAGCTACCGTGGCGCACAGATTTTCGAAGCGGTCGGTTTAAACAAAGAAGTCGTCGATAAATACTTCACCGGCACAGCCTCGCGCATCGAAGGCGCGGGCTTCGACATCATCGCGAAGGAAACGCTCGCACGCCACAAGCGCGCGTATCCGGATCGCGATGTGCCGGTCGATTCACTCGACATCGGTGGCCAATACCAGTGGCGCCGCGACGGTGAATTCCATCTCTTCAACCCGGACACCATCCACAAATTGCAGCACGCCGTCCGCACGGGCAGCTACAAGTCGTTCAAAGAGTACTCGAAGGGCGTGGACGACCAGTCCAAACGCCTCGCGACGATTCGTGGCTTGTTCGACATCAAGACGTCGTTGCGCACCCCGATTCCGTTGAGCGACGTCGAGCCGGTGAGCGAGATCGTCAAACGCTTCGCGACCGGTGCGATGAGTTACGGATCGATCAGTAAAGAAGCACACGAGAATCTCGCCATTGCGATGAACCGCATCGGTGGTCGCAGCAACACGGGCGAAGGGGGCGAAGATTACGAACGCTTCGAAACGCGCCCCAACGGCGATTCGGCCAACAGCGCGATCAAGCAAGTCGCGTCCGCGCGCTTCGGTGTGACCAGCATGTACCTGGTCAACTCGAAAGAATTGCAGATCAAGATGGCGCAGGGCGCGAAGCCCGGCGAAGGTGGCCAGTTGCCCGGCCACAAAGTCTATCCGTGGATCGCGAAGACGCGTCACTCGACGCCGTTCGTCGGATTGATTTCGCCTCCGCCGCATCACGACATTTACTCGATCGAAGATTTGGCGCAGCTGATCCACGATCTGAAGAACTCAAACAAACACGCGCGCATCAGCGTGAAGCTCGTCGCTGAAGTCGGCGTCGGCACCGTCGCGGCGGGCGTCAGTAAAGCGCACTCCGACGTGGTGTTGATCGCCGGATACGACGGCGGCACCGGAGCCTCCGCGCTCACGTCGATCAAACACGCCGGCATTCCGTGGGAACTCGGCCTCGCTGAAACCCAGCAGACGCTGGTGCTCAACGATCTGCGCAGCCGCATCGTCGTCCAAGCAGACGGCCAGATGAAGACGGGCCGCGACGTGGTCATTGCGACGCTGCTCGGAGCCGAAGAATTCGGTTTCGCGACCGCGCCGCTCGTGGCGTCCGGCTGCATCATGATGCGCGTCTGCCATCTCGACACGTGCCCCGTTGGTGTCGCGACGCAGAACCCTGAATTGCGCAAAAAGTTCATGGGCGAACCTGAACACGTCGTCAACTTCATGAACTACATCGCCGAAGAAGTCCGCGAATTGATGGCGCAACTCGGCTTCAAAACGCTGAACGAAATGGTCGGTCGCAGCGACCTGCTCGACATGAAGCAGGCCATCGAACATTGGAAAGCGAAGGGTCTCGACTTCACGTCGATCTTCCACAAGCCCGAAGCGCGCCCCGGTTCGACGCTCTACAAGTCAGTCGAACAGGATCACGGCATCCAGCACGCGCTTGACAACGAGTTAATCACGAAGTGCAAAGACGCGCTCGAAAATCGTAAGAAGGTGGAGTTCAATCAGGTCATCCGCAACGTCAACCGCACCTGCGGCACGATGCTGGGCAGCGAATTGACGCGCAAGCAGGGCGTCAACGGCCTGCCGGACGACACGATCACGATCCGCTTCAACGGCTCGGCGGGACAGAGCTTCGGCGCGTTCATGCCCAAGGGCATCACGTTTGAACTCGAAGGCGATTCGAACGATTACGTCGGCAAGGGCCTGAGCGGCGCGAAGATCATCGTCCGACCGTTCAAAAACGCGCCGTTCGATCCGAAGAACAACGTCATCGCCGGCAACGTGATTCTGTACGGCGCAACCGCAGGTGAAGTGTACCTGCGCGGCGTGGTCGGCGAACGCTTCTGCGTCCGAAATTCCGGCGCGACAGCGGTCGTCGAAGGCGTCGGCGATCACGGCTGCGAATACATGACCAACGGTCGCGTCGTGGTGCTCGGCAAAACCGGTCGCAACTTCGCAGCCGGCATGAGCGGCGGCATCGCGTACGTCTACGATCCGGAAAACACGTTCGCGGTGAATCTGAACACGGGCATGGTCGAGTTGGAAAAGGCGGAGAAGGAAGACTTCGACACGATCAAGACCATGATCGAAAACCACAAGAAGTACACCGGCAGCACAGTGGCAGCGGAAGTCCTCGCACATTGGGATACCGCCAAAACGAAGTTCGCCAAAGTCATGCCTGTGGATTTCAAGAAAGTGCTGAAGGCCCAGCGCGAAGCAGCGGCGAAAGTGACGCTGGCGGCGGCTGGAGAATAAATGTAAATAAGTAAACACTAGACTAGAGCCGGATGCACGGCTCGAGTCACGAAGCTATTTCCTAACATATTTTCGAGGTTCAGACTTATTGTGCCACAGATCGAAATAAAGAAGTAGACAGTTCGAATTGAGTTTAAGTCAGTAGAAATGGTGGAGCGACATTAATGGGCAAGCCGACAGGATTCATGGAAGCGACTCGCGAACTGCCGAAACGACGGCCAGTGGACGAGCGCATTAAAGATTGGAACGAGGTCTATCTTCCCTTCCCGGAAGACCATCTTAAGACCCAGGCGGCGCGCTGCATGGATTGCGGCGTCCCGTTCTGCCACACCGGCTGCCCGCTCGGCAACATCATTCCGGATTGGAACGATCTCGTCTTCAAGAACCAGTGGCATGAAGCCATTGACCGCTTGCATCTGACGAATAACTTCCCCGAATTCACCGGCCGCCTCTGCCCGGCACCGTGCGAAACGGCCTGTGTGCTCGGCATCAACGAACCCGCCGTGACGATCAAGCAGATCGAAGTCACGATCATCGACCGTGCCTTCCAGGAAGGCTGGGTGAAGCCGCAACCCGCCGCGCACAAGACCGGCAAGAAAGTCGCTGTCGTCGGTTCCGGCCCCGCTGGTTTGGCTGCGGCTCAGCAACTCGTCCGCGTCGGCCATGACGTCACCGTCTTCGAACGCGCCGATAAAATCGGTGGGCTGCTGCGCTACGGTATTCCTGAATTCAAAATGGAAAAGCGCGTCATCGACCGTCGCCTCGAACAGATGACCGCTGAAGGCGTGAAGTTCGTCGTCAACGCCCACATCGGTGTGACGCATCCGATTGAAGATTTGCGCAAGAGTTTCGACGCCATCGTCCTCTGCGGCGGTTCGACGTTCAGCCGCGACTTGCAGGTTCCCGGCCGCGACTTGAAGGGCACGTACTACGCGATGGAGTACCTCCCGCAATCGAATAAAGTTTGTTTGGGCGGCGACGTCAAAGAACAGATCAGCGCTAAGGGCAAGCATGTCGTGATCATCGGCGGCGGCGACACCGGCGCAGATTGTCTCGGCACCGCGGTGCGTCAGGGCGCGAAGTCGATCAAGCAATTCGAATTGATGCCGCGCCCGCCGACGGAACGCGCCGCCTCGAACCCGTGGCCGCAATGGGCCAATATCTGGCGCTCGTCCTCCGCGCACGAAGAATGCGAAGCGCGCGATTTCTGCATCAAGACCACGAAATTGACCGGCGATAACGGCGACGTCAAAAAGCTCCACGCTGTCAAAGTCAAATGGTTCCCGAACCTCGCCGGTGGTCCTCCGACGCCTGAAGACGTTCCGGATTCTGGCTTCACGATTGATGCCGATTTGATTCTGTTGGCGATGGGTTTCCGAGGACCTGAAAAGCCCGCCATCGTCGAGAAACTCGGCTTGAAGACCACTGAACGCGGCGACACGTGGTGTGTCTGGTCCGACGAAAACAAGATGACCAACGTCCCCGGCGTCTTCACCGCCGGCGACATGACACGCGGTCAAAGCTTGATCGTCTGGGCCATCGCCGAAGGCCGCAATGCAGCGTACGGTGTCGATAAGTATTTGATGGGTCAGACGACGCTCACCAAATCGTATTAAGTTCAATCCAAGCGTGGCGAGACGCGTGATTGTTTCGCCACGCTTTTTTGTTTTTGCCCGGACAGGATTCAGTGATGTCGAAATGCCCATTCAATAACGGCGACTGGATTCTGTTCCAAGGCGACAGCATCACCGATTGCGGTCGTCGCGAAATCAACGGCAGCAGCAAGCTCGGAAACGGCTATGTCTCGATCCTGCGCGGCTTCATGTCGCAACGCTGGCCTGACAAGAAAATCGACGTTCTGAATCGCGGCGTAGCGGGTGACCGCACTGTCGATATGCTCGCACGCTGGGAGCGTGACTGCGTCGGGCTCCAAGCCGAATGGCTCTCGATCATGGTCGGTTGCAACGATGTCTGGCGCAAGCGGCTGCAATGGATGGGGCAATCGTACGTTCCGCTGCCCGACTATATTGCCAATTACCGATCGCTGCTCGACCAGGCGTTGCGTGCTGGGTACAAGCGTTTTGTGTTGATGTCGCCGACGACCATCGACGAAGACTTGAATTCAGACTTGAATAAGATGTTGGTTGACTACGGCGACGCTGTAAAAGAACTGGCGCGCGAATACAGTGCGATTTACGTCCCAGCACGCGAAGCGCTTCATGCTGCGATCCGGGCGACGCCGGAAGTCAAATGGACGACCGACGGCTGTCATCCGACCGTGGCAGGCCACGGCGTGATCGCGAGCGCGTGGCTCAATGCAGTTTCAGGCAGTTCCCCCTCTGCCCTTGCGGGAGAGGGCCGGGGTGAGGGGTAATGTGAGCGCATTAAGCGACGTGAACGAAGACGACGATGACTTCGTCGAAAAAGAAATCGAAGGCGTCGGTCGGGTGCTTCCGGACGACGGCCCATTCGGTCGCGTCTTGCTGCCAACGGCCACTCACGCGTGGGAATTGCCGCTCGATGTTCTTCCCGTGCCCGCTGATTGGTCCGCGATCTACGGTCGCACTGCACCACTCGTTGTTGAAATTGGTTGCGGAGGCGGGCGCACGGTCATGACTATGGCCACTGATCACGCCGATTGGAATTGCATGGGCATCGAACGTTGCGGCGAATACTACCGCATCATGCGCGACCGCGCCGCACGCAAGCAGCTCGCCAATTTCCGCTGCGGCCGCATCGATGCAGCCTATCTGATCAAGCGCTTTTTCACCGACTCCAGTGTCCACCAATATCACATTTATTTCCCGGACCCGTGGCCCAAGAAAAAGCACCTCAAGCGACGCCTGTTTCAGGATTCATTTTGCGCGGATTTGCAGCGCACGCTCGCCCCAACCGGAACGCTCTATTTCGCGACCGATCACAAGGAGTATTACTCCAGCATCCTGCCGCTGCTGCAGCGCTTCTTCGCTGTGACCGAACATCCCGAACCCTGGGAAGACGCTCCATTGGGTCGGACGAATTTTGAGATCAAATACATGAAAGCTGGTCGGCCGATTTATCGGTTGTTTGCGACGAAGAAGTAGCACCAACGAGGCTCGCGATTGCATGGATGAGAAGCCGAACACGTTTCGCTTTCAATTGCATCTCTCCACGGCTGTGGCGCTGCTGTTTGTTGCGGGCGGGATGATTTGGGCGAATACCGTGAAGCAAGACACTGCTCCAGGTACATCCTTTTACACACTAGGTTTTCCGTCTAAATTCTACCGCGAAGGTGGTGTTCAGGAGTCGAGGGGCTGGCATTTTGATCCATTTGAACCTGTGCCTCTACTATATGATATTTGGGTTGCGCTGAGTTTCTTGCTCACTATAGGCATTGGTCTTGAATTGAGAATTCGAAAACGGGACGTCACGGATACGCTGTTAGGAATGTTCGTCATGTCAATAGTGTGCTTCCTGATCTTGTCCATACTCGTACTGATACTGAGTCCTTATGTGGGTCACTGGAATGAAAAATGACCCTGGATATTACCCTTCCGGCGTGTCGATCAAATGCTGCAACCGCGCGCCCAGCACCGGTCCCAACCGCATCGTCCAACTCGCGTCGATCATGCCGACGTCCAGCATGTCCTGAATGTGGACTTGGTCTTTGCGTCGATTCGACGTCAATTTCATCCGAACGAGCGCTTCCAATTTAATCACGCTGAAATTACCGGGGCGCTCGGATTCGAAAATATCCGGCGCAGCGGCTTCGTACTCCTGTCGCACTTTTTCACCCGCGAAGACCACGTGAACCGCGTCACGCATTTTCGCGCCGGGACCGTCCAAGAAAATTTCGATACCTTGTACATTGCGTCGGGTGAAACCCACCGCGGCGAGCGCTTTTTCCGCTGCGTCCAAATCCGAACGCCGCAGCAAAATATCCACATCCTGCGTGTTCCGCACCGCAGCTTCATCGACCGTTGCGACCCACGCAGCCACCGCGTTCCCGCCGACGACCGCGTACGGAATTCCCGCCGCGTCGAGCGCTCCTGCAGCTCGCAACAAACGCTCACGCACTCGCTCCACGCTCATCACCATCCTGTCCAGCAGGGTCATGTTTGAAGTCGCAGTCAACATGCTCTTACTTTACAACGATCACGTCGCCAAAGCACTATTCTTCTTTTTGAAACTCGCGTTCTGAAATTCTGATTTCGTTTTCCCCTTTATTTTCCCCCGCACGATGGCATTCTGACACACCGGATTTCCCTTGGCGGCGAACATATTGGCAACGTCCACTCCAACTCCCCAACGTCACGAACGCCGGCGCGAGCCGCGTGCGAAGAAGCACGCGAGTCTGCTGTCTCAAACCGTCGAGATGCCGTCGTTCTCTGCCGCTAAAGACACGCGCGGACACTCGCTCTTCCGCAGCTTCGGCGGGCGCTGGGTGTGGCGCTTGTTCATCGGGCGCATGACATCCGCCGGGCGCTGGATGCTCATCCCCACCGTCTTTTTGTTCGCTTACGCATCGACCTCGCTGACGATGCAGGCGTACATTCCGTTTTGCTATGTTTCGGCGCTGTGGGCGCTCGCTCTGATCGCGCCGCTCTTCTTCAAGCCGCGCGTCAAGTTGACTGTCCAACACGCTCAACATGTCGTCGCGGGCGAGATCATGCCGGTGGAAGTTGAAATCGAGCAACTCGGCTGGATCGGCGGACACGATCTGCATGTGCTGCCCCAACAACTTCCGGCATCCATCGACGCTGTCGAAACCGACGGCGTGCCGCTCCCAGTTTTGAAAAAAGGTGAGCGCGTTCGAGTCGTCCTACGATTAATTTGCTCGCATCGCGGCGCGTTTTCGATGAATGGATTTCGCGCCGAGACGGATTTCCCTTTCGGCATGTGGCGCAGTTATCGCGTTTTCGAACGCCAGCGACGCTTGATCGTCTATCCGCGATTTGAACCGCTCGAACGCATCGACTTGCCATCATCCCGGCGCTACCAGCCCGGAGGCGTTGCGCTCGCGGCGACGATTGGCGAGTCCGTCGAATTCGTCGGCAACCGCGAATACCGAGCGGGCGACAACATCCGCGACATCGATTGGCGCGCCTCTGCGCGTTTGAACAAGCCGATTGTCCGCGAGTACCGCGAAGAATACCTGCTGCGCGTCGCGGTCGTGCTCGATACACAGCTGCCAAAATTTCCGAGCGACGTGGAACGCCAGGCGTTTGAAAGCGCGATTTCAGTTTGCGCGTCCGTGAGTGACTGGCTCGCGCGCAAGGAATACGTCGTCGATATTCTCGCAGCGGGGCCGGATCTGTATCATCTGCAAGCCGGGCGGCATCTGGCTTTCATCGATCAGATTCTCGACATTTTAGCCTGCGTCGATTCCGGGCCGAATGACGGCTTCGACCGCATCGAACCTGAATTGGGCCAGAACCTCGCCTCCATCGGCGCGGTGATTTGCGTCTTCTTGGATTGGGATGCTGCGCGTCAAAAATTCGCGCACACGATTCGCGATTTGGGTGCGGCGATGAAGATTATTATCGTGCGAAACGCGCCGTGTACACTCGATCCGTTTACAGACGAAGCGCGCCTCGGTTCCGTGCACGTGGTCACGAGTGAAGAAGTTACACGCGGCATTGATGTGATTTGAAGGCAAGTTTTCTACAGCTTCTTCGGAGCGTCAGACGTGGCCGGAACGGCCAACGCTTTGGCGATGCTTTTCTCGATCATGTCACCCGCCTTCACCTGATCTTCAGGCAACTCTAAATCGCCGAGCACTTTGCCATCGCCCGAGAGAAACACAATGTAGGGTGTGCCGATGATGTTGAAGCGGTCGAGCAGCGTTTCACCTTTTCCGGTCCACAGCATGTTGCGGTATGTCACGACTTTTGACTGCACGATTTTCGTCGCAGCTTCGATCGCGATTTTGAAATTCGTCTCTTCGCCGGGAAGACACAGGCCCAGAAATGCCACGTTCGCGTTGGATTTGAATTTCACCGCCGCGCGCATCAGCGTCGGCATTTCAGCGATGCAGGGCGTGCATTCAGCCGACCACACGTTGACTAAAATAACTTTCGCGCCGGTGCCTTTCAGCGCGCCCAAAATATCGTCCACTTTTGCAGCAGCCTCAACTGGCTTCGTCGCATCTGCGCTTAATATCAATGTCGAACAAAATAGACTGCATAAACTTACCACTACAACTCGTCCAATAAATCGGGTCATTACGATCTCCACAATAAAGTTCCCTCTAATGTAATGGAGACGAGTGGGCAACTCAACCCTTCACGAATCTCTGTGGATCATGTTGAAAAGAGGACAGCCGCGGCAACGCCTTGATATTTATCGGCATTCGGCGGATGATATGCGCATGAAACGCGACGACTTGAAAACTGCGGTGCTGGAACTTCTCGCTTCCCCTTCTTACATGCCGATGCGCAAGCGCGGGCTGGCGCGGCAACTTGACATCGACGACGAGGAGTACCTCGCGTTCAAAGACCTGCTCAGCGAAATGGCTGAAGAGGGTACGATTGACGAGTTGAAAAAAGGCAAATGGGGCCTGCCGCTCGGCGGTGCAAAACCTGCGCGTAAAGGGACTGGCTCACGCGCGGATTCTGACGAGGAATCGCCCGAAGATGCAGATTCAAATTCCGATACTCCACGCAAGCCGGTCGAAAAGCCGTTTCCCAAAAATGTGCGCATCGGTCGCATCGATGTGAAGCGCGGCGGGATGGCGTATCTGCTCAGCGATCCGCCCGGCAACGATCTCTACATCGCTCAAGAAGATGTCGGGGCTGCGTTGAACGGTGATACCGTCGCCGTTGAATTGATGCGCCGCGAGCAACATAATTCAAATCGGCGTGGAAAGTTTTTCCGGGGCGGCGGTGGGTTTTCAAAGCCGACCGGTCGCGTCGTCAAGATCATCGAACGTGCGAACACGATCATCGTCGGCACCTATTTTTCGCATCGTCAAACCAGCCCGCTCCCCGCGTCGGTTCACCGCAATCGTGAGAAGAATAAACTCGAAGGACTCGTCGTCGGTCACGTTGTCCCCGACACACGCGGCGTGTTTTCGGAACTCGACGTCCTCTTCGAACATCGCGGCGAAGCGAAAGATCAGGACAAAGTTGCGATCGAATTGGTCGAGTCTTCTGATTCAAAACGCTCCGGTGACCGACCCACTGCGCGCGTCACAAAAATCTACGGCAAGGCCGGCGAAGCCGAAGCGGACATCGCCGCGATCCTCGAAAACTTCCATGTGAAACTGGAATTCCCAGAAGACGCGCTCGACGAAGCCGAGGCGATTCCAGATGACATCCCGGAAGAAGAACTCGCGCAGCGCGTCTTCTACGAACATCCCGTCACGTTCACGATTGATCCTGAAGACGCGAAGGATCACGACGACGCCGTCGCGCTGCGTGTCGAGCCCGACGGAAAATTCACGCTCCTCGTCCACATCGCCGACGTGTCGTATTACGTCAAAGAAGGCAGCCCGATTGACCGCGAGGCCCGCGAGCGCGCGACCAGCGTCTACCTGCCCGGCAAAGTCTATCCCATGCTCCCGCCGAAACTCAGCAACAACATGTGTTCGCTGAAAGAAGGCAAGCTGCGTCTGACCAAAACGATCTCGATGACGTACGGCTCAAACATGACGGTCCTCAAGCGCAAGATCGAGCGCAGCGTCATTCGATCGGCAGCGTTCTTGACATACGATCAAGTCCGCGACGCGCTCGAAGGCAACAAACCCGAACTCGTCCGGACGCCAGAGATTTTCAAAGCGTGTCAAGAGATGCGCGACTTTTCCGCACGGCTTCGCAAAAAGCGCTTCGACAGCGGGTCGTTGAATCTCGATCTGCCCGAAACGAAACTGCTCTTGGATGAGCGCGGCGAAGTCAAAGGCTGGACGGAACGCGAGCATCATTGGGCGCATGAATTGATCGAAGAAATGATGCTCGCCGCGAACCGAGCGGTCGCCGAGCATTTGTTGGACAACGAAATCCCGGGACTCTTCCGCGTTCACGAAGAACCCAATCCCGAGGCGCTTGCAAAGTTCGCCGAGTTCGTTCGCGAGTTCGGCATTTCGCTCAAGCCGCCCTACGACCGTTTGAAATTAAAGTACGCCCTTGACCGCGCAGCAGCGATGCCGGAAATCGGACACTCCGTTCACCTCGCGCTGCTGACGAGTTTGAAACAGGCGAAGTATTCAGTCGAATGCCTGCCGCATTTCGCGTTGAACTTTTCACGCTATCTGCACTTCACCAGCCCCATCCGCCGCTATCCGGATTTACTCGTTCATCGCGCGCTCGACGACCGTTTCAAGCCCGGCGAAACAGCGCTGCCCGAAACCGGCCAGCGGCGCGCAGGCGGCGACAAGAATCGCGAGCATTTCAAGCGCGTTGATTTGCTTCGTTCGATGGCCGATCATTGTTCGCGTCGCGAGCGTGAAGCGGCGGGTGCTGAGAATGAAGTCGTTAAATTCAGGCAGATGCAATTCCTCCGACGAAATCTGCGCGAGGCCCATCCCGGCATCATCACACGCGTCCGCGATTTCGGTCTCACGATTCAGCTTCAAGATTGCTTCGTCGAAGGGATGGTTCGGAAAGAAGACATGCAGGACGATTGGTACGAATACGTCGAGGAACGGCACTTGATTCAAGGCCGAAAACGCGGACGTTGTTTCCAGCTCGGCGACAAAGTTGAAGTCCGCGTGATCGACATCGACCTCGCGCGCAAGCATGTGAATCTGGAGATCGTTTAGCGAACTAGTGCCGTCGTCCAAAGAACGTGAGATAAATATAAAAACACGCCATCACTAAGAGGATTACACCGGCCACCAGACAGCCGGCCTCAATCGGGCGAACTCCAGTGACTTCCCCTTCGTCGTTTGCGTTGATGCCTTGTTTGCGTATGCGGCGCGGGACGTAACGATAGTTCCATTGCTTCAGTCGTTCTTGAACTTTCGGTGGGTACAATTCGGATGGAGCGCGCGGATTGACAGCTTCTCTTCCGCTGTTTTTGGGATAGCGTTTTGCAAACGCGTCGAAGGCTTTCTGCGCGTCTGCATCGTCGCGTTCGGTCAACATCCACATCGCACCAGCGCGGGGATAATCGCGCATCGCGAAATAGATTTCGCCCATCAGCGAATACGTTTCCTGAGAATACTCACCGCGTTGATTTAATGTCACGAGGTAGCCGTGAACACGATCACGTGCAAGGTCCGGGCGTCCGACGGTCAGGTCGGCGCGTGCGCGGTCGAGTGCGGATGGCTTGTTTCCGGCCACAGTTGCAACCCTCGCGGATCAAATGAAACAGCCACGTGTCACAGGACACATGGCTGTTCGGATGGCGTTGTAAAAACGCCGTGTGTCTTATCGGCGTGCGCGTTTGAACTGGCTGCGCGGCTGGCCGCAACCCGGTTTGATGCCGTGGTTGGCGCGCTTGCTGCGGCGGTTCTTCAGCGGTCGATTCTTGTCCTTGGCTGCCATGGTCGTTCGAGTCCTCTCTTCTTCCGTTTCATTGCGCGCGCCGAAATTGGCGCGAGTCTTAAACTTCGACGGACTTCACTTCCGTCATGTCGTTCGTCCTGCGAAAATCGTCTGCCTCATCCTGACGTGCGCGGCTCTTTAGTTCTCTGACAGCGGCGCGGCTCCTGGTAGCAGAACCGGCTTCTGCGCGGCAGCATCCAAAACTGCAAACCGCTTCATCGCAAAATCCGCCATGCTCCCGCGACCTGATGCTTCCGCTGTCAAGGCTGCGGCGTTCCATTCATCGCGCGATACCAGCGTCCGATCAAAGCGATCAAGCCGAGACAGTAAGAAGGTATCGCCACTTTTGATCGCCAACTGTTTGATTTCATTCAGCGCGGTCAAATCTTTTGCCTTTTCAAAGAAGTCCAAGGCGTCGGAATAGCGTTCGAGCGCGAGGAACTCGCGTCCGACTTTCGCCAACGACTCCTTAGAACTCTTTTCAGAGTGCAGCAGGTCGCGCTTCTTGATGTAGTTTGTCGGAATACCCACGGCATCACCCCAAAAATGAAGGGCGCATTATAACGAGCTTTGATGATCATGCAATGTTTTCAACTCAAATTCATGCGGAATTTCTGACTTTTTTCTATGCCTCACGTTAGTATTATGGAGTTATTCGGCCATTGTTCAAAATATGGCACACGAATTTCTATGCCTTACTATAGAGAAGTCCATCGATTCAGGGCCTCGCAACCATCTAACGAGCAGTACATAGTAGTTCCGCTTGAAAATGGCTATGAGGTCAATGATATCATTGGCGGCTTTTCGTGTGTCGAAACGGTGCAACAGTGTCGCGAGATTGAAAACGCGAAACCAAGCGAAAGAATCATGTCCATGAGCAACAGCACTCTCGAGCCGGCGGACGTACAAAGTTTTCAGGTCGAATTTCCGGAACGCGCCGTTCGCGGTCGCAAGCGCCCCGCTGCCACGTTTGAACCCGACGGCATTCAAGAAGACTTGTCAGCCGGCTTGATCGAAGCGCTGTCAAAGCTGCACTTTGTCGGCAGCTCCGGCACCAAAACAACGTCTTCGCTCGTTGCTCAACAGATTGTCGAACCGCCGCCCCTTGCGTCAACTTACATCGACCGCGGCTTACCACTGCCAGAAACCTACGGCCTCGACCGCCTCGTCGCGCTCGTCCGCGATCCCGAGTGGGTCTTCGTGTATTGGGAGTTGAGCGGCAAGACGCTCGATCGCCTCATCCAAGAACGCGGAGCCGATTTCGTGGACTCATGCGCGTGGGTCATGCGGCTCTACCGCGCGGACGAGGAATCTGCGGCGGACATGGAGATTAATCCGTCGGCGGGTGGCTGGTACATCCACGTCGGGCGGCCCGGAAAATACGTCTTCGAAATGGCGCTGTTGTCACCCGATGGCGAGTGGATCAGTTTGATTGTGTCGTCGATTCTCGGTGCGCCTTATGCAGGCGTTTCGGAACGCATCGACGACGTCTGGCGCTTGACGCCGGAAGAAGAAGCCGCGCTCAGCGGCGTGATTCAAGACGTCATGGATTCGAACGCGAGCAGCAGCCAGGGCGGATCGCGCAGCGTGAATTCGCTGGGATCATCCCGCGTGCGCAGCAGCTTCGGCGTGGTCGGAGTGGGAAGCAGCGGAGGGTTCGTGGGCGGAAGCGAAAGCCGTCCGTTCCTGCAAAGCAGCGGTGGCATCGCCTCAACCGCGACAAGCGGCTCTGTGCCCGGCAGCTGGCATTTGCCGGGATCCAGTGGACGCGTCCCGGGATCAGCTGGAATTCCCGGCCCCGGTGGTTCAGGCGGATCAGGTGGTTTCGGCTGGGTCATAGCACCGACAGGCGCGCAAGAACCCGTGCTCGTCCGTCCGCAAATTTTCGGCACTGGACCGAACTGGAACGAGCAACCCAATTTGCCTGAGAAACCGTCCGGCAAAACGCACCAGCCGCACTTCAAAGTCAAGCTTCCGCGCATCGTCTACAAAGTCTTAATTCCAAAGCAGACCTGGCCACCGATCAGTTCCAAAGTCGCGCTCAAAACCGTGAATTAAAAGCACGTTTACAAGCCCTCAAAATAAGCCGTGCCTGAACAAAAAAGGGTGCGGCTTTTTTGTTTCGCATCTTTTAAAATGAAGTCGATTGAATCGCCCGACGAATGCTCCAAAAAGGCTCCGGAAAAAAGTCATGCCCACGTTGATCGTCATCGGCCCGAATCTGGCTGTCCGCGAATATGAATTGGAACGCACCCATTCCATCGGACGGCACGTCAACAATTCGATCCACCTCGCCGAAGAAAAAGCGTCGCGCATGCACTGCACCGTCCAGTATGCGCGCGGGCAGGCCACGGTCGAAGATTTGAACAGCGCCAACGGTGTTTTCGTCAACGGCAACCGGATCACCAAGCACGACCTGAAACACAACGACCGCATCTCCATCGGCGCGACCACGATCATTTATTGCGAAAACGATTCGCCCGAAAAATTGAAGCAAACGAAGGTTTTGCTCACTGCTGTTTCCAGCGACGTCCACGCAATCATACCGGACGATTTTCTTCCGGAAACTCCGACCAAAAACGTGTCGCCCGCCGCCGTCGCAGCCGCGATTCGTCCGAACACGCCTCCTGCCAAAATCGTCCGGCCCGCTCGAAAGTCGATGCCTGTTGGGACTGAATCGACCGTATCGGTCGTGGTGCTGATTGGCCTCGTCGCCACTGTGGCCGGGATTATCATCTGGCAAGCTCAACCCGCCCCGACGCCTGCGCCCACTGCGCCCCGAACTCCGACCGTCGCAAAAGCCACCGCGCCTCAAAAAGAACCCGAGCGCGTCGTGATCGCCGATCCCGTTCCGCCCAAACGCGATCCAGTGCCCGAGCCTCCCAAGTCCGTCGAAACCAAACCCGAAACGCCGCGCGTCACGTTGGACGACCAACTGAAATCCGCGCTAGCCGCGCGCGACCGTGCGCTGGGCGGAGGCAATTTGCTGGGAGCAAAAGCCGCGCTGCAATCGTTCCTCGCGTCCGTCCCGGCAGGTCTTGAAAACGATGACCGCGTCCGTCGCGCGCGAATCGAATTGGACGACACCACGAAAGTCGCGAACGCCGCGCTCGATCTCTCGCTCGACCAAGCGCGCTCCGCCATGATCGCCCGCCATTTTCACCTCGTCGCGCAGCGTTGCACCAACCTGATTTCGAACGACCTTAACGGGCCGTATGGAAAAAAAGCGCGCGAGATGCTCGAACGCATCGACGAACTCACCGCTCAAGCCGCCGCCACCGCGAAAGCTAAAGCGCTCGACGCCGTCGCGCGCGGGCAACTGGCGCAAGCGCGCACAGCCGTCGAAAGCGTCATGGGCGAATTGACCGGAACGCGCTGGGCCGGCGACATCGACACGCTGCAATTTCAACTGATCGTCACGATGGGCTTCCTTGAAAAAGTCGAATCCGAACGCGCGAAGCGGGCCGCCACCGGCGAGCTCATTCTGATGTCCTACGCCGCTAAAAAAATCGACGGTTCGCTGCAACGCGTGAACGGTCTCCAAGCGCAAATGCGCGTCGGAAAAGGCCAGATCGAAATGCCGGTGAGCCTGAAAAATCTCGACACCAAAGAGATCATCAGTTTTCTCGACCCGCTGGAATTGTCCGACCACTACGCCGAACTCGCTTGCCTCTGGAGCGTGCTGGGACGGCAGGACGACGCGCGCAAAGCGTCGCAGGCAGCCTTGAAACGCCCGGGCGACACGCCTCTCGCCACCACGCTCGCCGGCCTGCTCACGAATTCGAAAAATCTGCATCTCTACGATTTCAAAAACTGGCGGCAGCAACTCGACTGGGAAGCGCTCTCCGGCAGCTGGCTCAGCCAGGACGGAAAGTATGTTTTGGAAAGCGCTGACGGCGGCGAAACAGCATTGAAGCCCACGAGCATCGGCGGAGAATTCCCGCTCGAAACCGCCCGCGTCAGCTTTGAATTCGAAATCCGAAAACCCTCGGCCGGATGGTTTTTTATCTGCGAATTGGGCAGCGAAAAACAAGCGGTGGTGCTCTCCTTCAACGCGACAGAGGTCACGCTTCAAGACAAATCCAACGCCAAAATCCCGGCGATCAAATGGACGCGCGACAAAGCCCGTGTGGACCTCGCCATTGACAGCGACACGGTCGCGTTGTCACTCGACGGCAAGCCCGCCGGAACGCTGTCCATTCCCGGCATCGCCAAACTAAAAGGCACGATCACCTTCCGCGCCCGCCAATGCGCCTGCGCGTTGGACAACGTCGTCTTACGCTCCCAGGAATAACGAATCGACCGTTTACGGTTCAAGCACTTTCGGTTTACCGCTGCACATCACCGAACTGAATTCGATGAATTGATTGTCGCCTTTTTCGGACCAGCGCACTCGGATGCGAACAAAGAATTCGCGCTTCTCGGCTTTGATGGGATCGACGCACAGAATGACCCGATTCAACGTGTATCCCGGTTTGTTTTTCACTTCCATATACGTCGTCCCGTCACTGCGCGGAATCGTGCCCGCCGCGAAATCGCCACGCAGATCGGCCATGGCCGACGCCGCGATCATCGTCGCCTCCGTCTCCTTGATCGCGCGCCGGTGGCTGCTCGTTCCCGAGAGCAGAAACGCAAAGATGCAAACCATGCCGCCCATCAGAATGCCGATCGAAATCAGCAACTCAATGAGCGTCATGCCGCGCGCGGGTCGTGCCGTTACCACTTTCATTCGAGCAGTTGCTCCTGGTTCGCTCACTTCACGGGCTTCAAAATACGTTTGGGCTGGATCGTCTGAGCGTCTTTTTTCGCTTGATAGTCCTCGTCGCTCATAAAATCCTCGCGCCAGTTTGGAATGAAAACGACGCGTTGAAAGACCTTGCCTGTCCGAACCGTAGCGCCGCGTTTGTGTTCGCGCGGAGGGGTGTTGCGGGCGCCGCGTTTATCGACATGAAAAACCCCATCCTCCCGCTTCGTAAAGTGCATCCACTCATCGTCGATCAACAGATACGAATCCTCGTCGTCGCCATCCGCAAATCCGCGCACATCATCGACGTCAATCGTCGTATCGCCATCACCAATATTATCCAGCAACCTCGTGTGAACGCAGCGCGGCATCGGCGAATCGACGACCACCGTCACCCGGACTTTACGCGGAAAAACATCGTCGGCAGAATCGTCGAGCGAACCCGGGCGGTGCAGAAAAAAGTGGTTCAACGGCGTCGCCGTGATGCCGCGCGTCGAATCCCAAATCCGGTGCGGGCCCGTGTTCTTCGTGACATCACGCGCAGGCGGATCGTCCCAATCCTGCGTGTCCTGGCCCCAGTAATCGAAACCCAAATACAGCACGTCCGTAGCGATGGCCTGCGACGCGCCGGGCGTGGCGATCGCCGTGAGCGGCCCTTCCACCGGCGCCTTGATCCCTCGATATAGAGTCTTGTCTTTCACAAAATAAGCGATCATCGCCATGCCGCCGAGCGCTTTGAAATCTCCGGTTTTCAAGCCGTCGTAGCTGGCGTTGCCAGGAGCCATCGGCCCGTCGTTTTGCGGGTCGCTGGTGTCGCCGGGTGCACGGAAGACAGCGCTGTTCGCTCGACCGCCGCCCGCGTTGCCAACCATCGCGCGTTCAGGCCCCGCTTCAAATGTGCGAACAAACATCAGCCGCTGCTGCTTCGGATTCGCCGAATCGCCCGTAAAATCGCTGATGAACTTGCATTTCACGTCCGTCGCGCCGACCGGTTCAAGCGTCGCCGCAACGCGAATATCGTCAGCCAGAATATCCACGACGCCGGCTGCTTTTTCATACAATGCCCGCCGCCGCTCACTCACTTTCCACGACCCCACCACTTCCTTCACCGCCAAAAACATGAACGCCGCCAGCATCACAAAAATGCCAAGCGACACCACGACTTCGATCAACGAAAGCCCGGTGCGGACGTTGCGCGGTTGCTTCAACGAGTAAGTGGTCATCAACGGCATCAACAAAGCGTCTGCTTTCAAGTCTCTAAATCGAATTCACGTTCCCAAACATGCACATGTGCACGGCGTCCCGATGCGTCCAACCACTACCTGTAGTGTCTCGAACCACATTTTCCTATCCTAAGCCACGGAGTGGCGGCAAGTTCAAGTAGCCGTGGTCGTAGTGAGCGAAGCGAACAAGGCCACGGATCCGAGACCGAAGCGTCCTAGCCGCGTCAGCGGCGACACTCCCATTCCCACACATTCACATCGTGCACCCAAGGTAGGATCCAATCCCTCTTCACTCCCTCTCGTTTGCTTTTCTTTGCGTCTTTGCGCCTTTGCGAGAGACAAATGCTCACTCACCGTTTCTCCACCTCATCCAACCGCCGCATGATCAACGGCGACTCATACCGCGCGCGCATTTTTTCAATCGAGAACGTGCGTTTCCAATCCATTCCATTGCCCTTATTAAACGCGCTGGGCATGTACTTCCACATCACGCGCACTTCCATCTGATCCGCTTTGATGCCCTGAGTCCCCGAGAATCGCATCACGCGTTTGCCCGTGAATTCAAACAACCCGCCCTCGCGATTCGTGACATCCGCGTCCCATCCCGGCTTACCATCAAAACGCACCAGCACATGCGGACTGACCCCGTTTGGAACCTGCGGCAACTCCTCCGTGCCCATCAAATTCAATTCGTAGCCAAACCATTTCCCACTCGCAGCGCGATACCCGGATTGAATAAACGCCAATCCATCCCCATCGTACCCCGACGCATTCCGATCCCAATACCGGAACGGCAGGCAGCGCACAATATCATCCTTCTCATGATCACTCGCCGACGTCCCAAACCGCCCCCGGAAATATTGCGTACCGGTGAACGACGTCCCGTTCATCTTTTTCCACGACACGACTTCATCATTAATCAACGCGTATCCTTCTTTCGGAAATCCGTGAGCATCCGCGACGCTAAACGAGTCCGCCATCGCGCCGTATGATCCGGACAAATGGCTCACCGCCATCGCATCGAGCACCATGATCTGTGCGCCGACAGGATGCTCGCTCGCTTTCGTATTCAAAACACCGCGTTTTACGTTGGTCAATTTCGAGACCGTTTTCGTGACGATGTTCGGATGCAGTTCGTGAACGGTCGTGCAGGGATTGATCCAGCGTCGGTCAGCTTTATTTCTCTCCGGCGGCTTGTCCTTCAAAGGCGGATAGGTGTCCGCGTAATACGTCAGTTGCGCGGAACTCACGGTCGTGAAGTAAATCAACTCATCTTCAATGCGCGCCAAGCTTCCATTGGTCGGCCAGTTCAACGGATTCGATTGTCCGCCGCCTCCAACATTTTGCCCACGCGCACCCGGCGCAGCCCACGCGTCGTAGTTTTCAACCAGAATTTCAGTCGCACTGGCATCAAGCGGTTCAGCTTCCAACGTCATCGCGATGCGTCCGCCAATCGAGTTGAACGTGTTCACGCGAATTTCGTCCACATCCCCGTTGACTTTACCGTCACCATTCCGGTCCTGACACACATTGCGTTTGGCGTTGACCGCATCCGGCAATTCGCCCGTCGGCCAACGCAAAAAGCGCGTCGTGTTGGACGGATAACGCCGCGAGACAAAATCGTTCAAGCCGACGTAAAAATCAAAACTCCAACCTGTGAATCGCAATTGCGGGCACGGCTGACCGTTTGAGTTCGAATACTGATGCATATACGCTTGCTTGACCCAGCGCAAATCGCCATCCTGTTTGCCTTGCTCGACAATCGAAACTTCGCTGACACCGTCCGCTCCATAGGGAGAATCATGAATCAGTTTTATATCGGTATTCGCAGCAGCTGCGGGATTGGAACCCGCCACAGGGACCGCGTTGGGATCACCGACAGCAGAAGGATCCCAGCCGCCACAATGCGCCGCGCTCATGCGAATGACCGGAATCACTTTCGCCGATTTGGCGTGTGAACTGGTCGTACCTTTCGCCACGCCTAAATACAAATAATCCCCGATGCCGAAGACGTGTCGAAATTGATAAATGTGGACATTGGGCTGGTTGGTTTTCGGAATTTCAGGATTCCCATTTTGAATCGTGCCGGGTGTGCCATGCGCCAATTGAGCGACCAAAAAATGCTTTCCATTCATGTCGCGCTTGTCCGCGTAATACACCCATTCAACTTTCTTCGGATTGTTTTCGTCATCAAGCTGGATGATGCCGGGAATGTCATAGTCGTTGCTGTTCGAAATCGCGACGCTGCACAGCGAAATACCTTGGCCGTTGTGCAGATTGCGCGCAGGCGCGGTTTGGCCTGCGCTACTCTCAGCGCGTTGCAATTTATTCAATTCCCACGTGCCATTCGCACCCTTCTTTTTTGATCCGTAAAAAATACACTCACCCGCGCACGTCACAAATCCCGATGGCGGAAAATCGCTCGCGTCTTCAACCGGGATTTTATCCACTGCCGTATCCAAAACAAAATTCGGCTTCGCGTTCGGAGCGAATTGAACTTTTGTGTGTGTCTTGCCGACGGATGGAAAATCCTCAACCAGTTTCGCATTTCCAACAACCAAATCCTGGGACGTATTGTTGACGAAACCAAACGGCACGACCCATTCGCCCGCTTTGTGTTTAATCACCGCACTCATGCGCGCGCCACGGTACAACCCCGAGAACGACCCGCCGCTGTTCGACGTATACTCAATAATTTCTTCACCGATCTTCAACGCCCCAGCCTTCGGAAAATCTTTTCCGTCACCATCGGATAACGAAATCGTGTCGCTCGGATCGCTCGTCAATCCCAGATCATCACCAAGCCGGCCACCCGGTTTGAATTGCAGCAACTTCGGATTGTTTTGCGGAAACGGCTGCGCATCGACGCGGATTTCCTGCCCGCCCGGATGACTCGTCTTCCACGATCCGGCGACGTGGTACCAGTCGCCCGAATTCAACGTGATCGGATAAACGAATTCGACCACGTGTTTGAATTTATCGCTCGGCAACGTCGAATCCCAAATGCGGATCACAAGCCCGCCTTCGCTGGGATCGTACGAAAAATTGACGCGGTTACGGTCGTCCGCCAAGCCTTCATCATAGAACGTGCACTGCCCGCCACCTTTCGGACGGAACCACAATTCGCACGACGTGGCCGGCGTCGCGACTCCGCGAAAACCATTTCCGCGCGCACCGGTGGCCTGCACCGGATCCAGCACGAACGCCGAACCTTTACTGATGTCATAACCTTCTTGCTTGAAGCGTGAATCCGTTTCATCGTCGCAATGATTGAGATATTCGTCGGTGACACTGGAGCGCCCCTTGAGCGAGCCGCTTTCACCCACAGTCAACCGCACATTCCCGGTATCCACACGCGGAAAGCGGTCTAGCGGAGCGCCCTTCCGGAAACGATGAGTGCCCAACACTTCCGGAAACGTGGCGACTCGGGACGACATACCTTGATCGATCAGCGTCTGGAATCCAGCCTGCCAATTGATGCGGTATCGCCCCGGCAACGGCGTCGGAACCGTGACCAATTCCCGGACCGTGTGCCGCGCCAACTGCATCCCCGTGTCCGCATTCGCCACGCCTGACCCTTCAATCGTGTAGCTGCCGTGCGAATGACAAATGAACGGAACCGTGCACAAACTCAACCGCGAACTGTTCGGCTCCGTCGCGTTGATCGCCAGCGCGTCGCGCATCGGCAGCGTAATAATCCCGGCCTCAAACGCGCGGTAAATCGCTTTGCGAATATCCTCCGCCGTCGTAAACACACGCCGTCCGCCCGTCCCCAGTCCCGGCGTCCGCCCGCGCAAATAATCAACCAGCGCGATGGCGATACTCTTCGGCACCGCCGTCTTGCTGCCCCGCGCGCAGACGCCGGTGAACACCGCCGCCAGCACTTCGTCCGATGCCGTATTAATGTTCACCGGATGTTTCATCTGCGGTTCAACATACGTCCCGCCGACAGTCGTTTCGTCGCCACCGCCGCCAATCGGTTGCTCGAATTCAACATTCGCGCTGCCGTCCTCTTTCATTTTAATGGAGAGGACGCGGCCAAAACCCGTCGCGTTACCGTTGGTCACGATGCGGACGAGCGTGCCGGGACTGTAGCCCTGGCCGTTCTTCAATCCCACGCCGGACATGTCGCCCGACAGACTCGCGTCGCCGATCCGCTCGCCGTGTCCCCACGTCGGATTGCCCATCCCGTTTTCGACCGTGATATGCCGTTCGATCCGCGCAAAATCCTCCGGGGGCAACGCGTTTTCAGCCGTCAATCCTGGAGCTGTCTTGATTTCAAAATTCGATCGGTATGGCGCGAACGCCGGGCCACTGGGCATCGTACCATTGCTGATCAAGCGCCCTCGTCCATCAAAAATCAGCGTCCCAACGCCATGCGAAAATTCGAGTGCTTGATCCAGCTGAATACTGCCCCGGCTGGCGCTCGAATAATGCAGTGGCGCGCGCTCGCCATTCATGCAAATGATGCCACCGGTCGGATTGAATTCGCTGGCATCATCCACCGAAAGCGACGTCTCGCCTTTTTGCACGCTCTCGGTCAACAGCGCCGACGCAAGCAAATTCCCGATCAAAGCAGGCGGAGCCGAGTTCACATTAATCTTGCCCTGCTCGTCCTCCATCTTCGCCGACCACATCATCCCGCGCGGATTCTGAAAATTCGTATCGAGTTTGTACTTCGAAATCATGTCGTCCGAAATCGTGATGCCCATGTCAACGAGCAAGTCTTTCGGCGTCGTGACTTCAGGCGGAAGATCCACGTTGAGTTCAGAAGCGTTGTGCGTCCCAAAAAACGCGAGGTCCTTGCGCTGCCGGTCGGCGAGCGCGTGTTGAATCGAGGCTTCCGAGCCTTCTCGGGCGATCTGTTGGCTGGCGTCGTTGCGCGCTGATTTACCGTGCTGCAGCATCGAAAACACAAACGGCGTCACAATGGCCAGCAGCGCAGCCAGCACCGCGATGACCATCAAAATGGCCACACCGCGCGGACGCACATATCGGATTTCGCGCATCATGGTTTCACCGCCTTCGCTTTCGGTTTCGGCTCAGGTTCAGGAGTTGATTCAGACTCGTCCACCTCACCTTTTTTCTTCAATTCAAGTCGTGTCGGTGTGCCAAACATATCGACTGCAACGCCCCGAATACGCCCTTCGCTTTCAAGCGTGATACGGACCGGACCGCCGTGGAACCGCATATCCAGCGCACCGTCGCTCCCAAAATAAATGGCGTTCCACGGGGCCGTGTTATGCGTGATCGTCACGGTTGGATTGACTTCCAGTTTGTTCCCAGCAATGGCCGCTTGGACGCGCACTTCATCGACCAACCCTTCAAAACTCGACGATTCGCTGCCCACAATAAACGAGTTCGAATTGACCGGCGGCGTCGCGCCCGGACCGGTCGCGAGCACCAAATCATCAGCCATGACGCGCGTCACATTCCGGTCCCACGCAAACGCCACTTTCGTCCAGCGCCCCGGCGCAATTCTATATGTCTTGCTGAACACTTTCGTCAGCGGTCGTTTTCCGTCGCCAGAAATCTCACCGATCAGCACACCCTTCTTGCCGATCTTTAACGAGAACGCGCCGTCTTTGGAGAAGATGAAATTATCGCCAGTGAAATCGCCCGAGAGCGGACGTATATAGGCTTCGATGTAGCCACCGTCTTCAAGATCAAAATCCGGATCGTTGCCGCCATCCACATAATTTCCGGGAGCCAGTCGCGCACACTTTCCGATCTTGCCGTTGCGATCATGCTTGGCGCCGCGCAACACAGCATTATGCCGGGAGCCGGTGGTGTGATTGAAATCGTCGCAATCTTCAAAATGCCACAGCGCAACAGTCCGCGACGCCCACGGCGTGATGCGACGAGTCTCCGTATTAATCTCGACCCACGCAGGCGATTGCGATCCAATCGCTGAATTCCGGACCTGCCGCAGAATCACATCAATCTGCGACGCCGCACCTTCTTCTTTGTAACTCTTCGACATCGCAATGTACGAGCCAACGCCCATTCCGAGCAGCAGCGTGATCAAGCCGATGACGACGATCATTTCAAGCAGCGTGACACCGCGCCCCGGGGCGATGTCATGTCGTACCGGTCGAGCCGCGTGAATCATCGAATGTCGAGGGCCGACGGACATGGCTTACTCCGGCTTGTCTTTGTTCCAATTCACAATGTCGTCGCTGTTGCGATCACCATCTTCGTAGCGCCCGTTCGGACCCCACGAGATCAATCGGAAATCGTGCTTGTTCGGAACTTGATTGTGGTAGTCGCGGTGGTGCAGGTAATAAATAGGATGCTTGAACTGATCCGCGAACGCCGTGTCGCCGTTGCCGGTCGGATCCACAGTCGGGATGTCGCCGGCCTGAATATACGGCCCGCCTTTTTTCGTGGTCGTCAAACACGCGAAAAGACTCTGCGCCCCCTTCAAGGCGTCGCCCTCAGAAGGCGGGTAATCATCAAAATCACCGACGTAGCGATCCAGCGCGGATTTCAGCAATTGGAACTGCGTCTTAGTCAAATTGACGCGCGTATTGCGCTGAATCGCGCCCATGGACGCCATGATCGCCGCGCCCAAAATAGCGATGATCGTGATGACCACGAGCAATTCCAGCAACGTGAATCCTGAGGGCGTCCTGCGCATGTGTTTTCGAGCTCCAAAAAGACCCTGTACCGCCGGCGTCTCGCCGGCACGTTCCGCTTATTTCTTCTCGTCTGTCTTCTCAGGCTTGTCAGGTTCAGCGATAAATTTCACGTCGCCCGTGTTGTCTTTCATCGTATCCGAAGCGCCGCGTTTCACGATGGCAATGTTATTGATCGTCGCGTTAATGGCCGCGTTCGGCGTGGCGATCAAGAAAACACCCATCGACAACGTCTTTGGAACCGCTTGGAATTTCAACGGTACGCGCCCAATGGTGACACCGTTCACGATCACTTTGCACAGGCCTTCAGTCGGCGTGAACCCTTCCGTTTCAATTCCCAAACGAACGCGCCCGGACGCCGGCCATTCCTTGCCCGTCGTCTTCCATTCCGGATTCATAATCGAACTGTCTCGCACCCAGACTTTTAGCTCGTTGCTCGCGTCTTTTCCGAACTGAAGTTCAAACGCAGGCGATGGTCCAGTGCCCGACGCGACACGCAATCCAAATTCAGCTGGCGTGTTCGGTGAGATGTTCAAATCGGCTTCGAGCCGTTCGAATTTCGACGCCGGAGCAAACTGCCGCGCGAGGTCCAACCGCGTGCCCTGCGCCTGACCTTGCGTTCCAATAATCGCAGCCTGCCCGTTGCTCAACACGAATTTCAATTGCCCCGGATTGAACGGCTTCCAACCCTGGGGCCATTCGCTGCCCGAGAAATGCACGTACTCCATTTCGCGGTCGTCCTGCTTATAAATCTGCTGCAACGCATTCGCTGCATAAGCGCAATCACCGTCGGACGCGAGCGCCTTTTGGAAGCCATCAATTGCACGATCCTTGTCGCGTTCCCAATTGGCAATGTAGCCACGACCGCAATGCGCCGGAGCGTTTGTCGGATCCAGAGCGAGTGCCTTTTTAAATAGCGCGGACGCTTGTTCAAAGTTCCGCGATTGCAGCAGTGCGAGACCCTGGCCGGCAAAATAATCGGCTGCATCCTGCGACGTCGAATCGCATTCAATCGCTTTGGCGAACGCAGCTTTCGCTTCGTCATATTTCTTCCGCCGCAACAACGTCGCGCCCAGCGCACCATTGGCAGGCGCGTAGCTCGGACTGAGTTTGGCCGCGCGCTTGTACGCGTCCTCCGCTTTACCCAACGCGGTTTCGACAACAGCCGGTTCGTTGCGGCGCTTGGCTTCCTCAGCCTCACGGAAGCGACGTTCTCCAATGAAATACTGGATGTAGCTGTCCGCCGCATCACTGTTGAGAACCTCGTTCAACTTCTGCGTCGCCGCGAGCTTTTTGGGTAACCCGGCACCGCCATTCGGATCTTTATCCTTCGACGTTCTCATCTCGTCAAATTTCGCCTGCCGATCCAGCATCGCAGCCCAAGCCAACAGCAAGCGCGGCTGATTCGGTTTGGCTTCGAGCGAGTCTTTGATGTAATTCTTGTCGTCCACCTTCGCGAGCGACGCCGGGTCACCTTTGTAGATCAACGCCATGGCTTGAATCTGCAACGCTTCGGCGCAGTTGTTGTCGAGATTCAAAATGCGATTGCTATCCGCGAACGCGTCGTCGTAGCGCTTGTTCATCATCTCCGCCGTAGCCAGGCCGATCAGCGCGTTGCGGAATTCCGAGTTGATTTCCAGCGCCTTTTGAAACGACTGCTCAGCCGCCGGAAATTCACCCGTCCGAATCTGAACAAACCCCAGCCCCGACAGCGCCGACGCGTTGCGCGAATTGGACGCGATCACATCAGTGAAGATCTTCTTTGCAGCGTCCGCCTTGCCCAAACGCAATTGCAAATCAGCATACGCCAGCACAATCTCGTCGTCCTGGGGCGCGAGTTTGTAAGCCGTCGTCAAATCTTTCTCAGCCGCTTCGACTTTGTTCAGCATCGCGAGCGCTTTGCCGCGCAGCATCAAATTGCGCGGCTTTTTCGGATCGCGATCCACCAGCTTTTCACCAATGCGCAGCGCCTTGTCGGCCTGATCCGCATTCAAATACAGCGAACCCAGCAACTGCGAACAGCCCTCATCATTGCGCGCCGCGACGAAGCGTTCGAGAATCGGAATCACGCGCGCGTTGAGATTGAAACGCGTCGTCGCCTTCGTGGCGATGCGCAGCATATTGGGCCCGTCGCTGGCATACTTTTTCGCCAGTCGATCCAACTCTTCTTCTTTCGTGGCCTTCTTGCGAACGACGCTGATTTCACTTTTCTGCAGCGTCCGGGCAAATCGTCCGCCATTGAACTGGTAGCTGCCGTCGTCTTGCTCCGTAATCCGGCCCAGTAGCTTTTCGCCGCTCTTCAGAATAATGGTGTCTTCTTTGAGCACATTGAAATCAGAATCATCGTCCAGCGCAAAACACGACGTCCCAACGCTCCCGGCCAGCACCCAGCACAACGCGACGGCGAGGCTGCAAAAGCGGGGGCAGAAGACACAGAAGGGTGGGGGAGCGATTGGATTCATAATAACCACTAAGTTTGAGACGTAAAAATGAAGCGCCGCACTGCGTGAAAGTAGGACGGGCTTTTAGCCCGTCATTTAGGTCCAGACGTCTTGGGCGGCGGTGCCAAATCCGCTGCAGACGGCGGTGTGAATTCATCACCGAACTTCGGCAACTTGTCGGCACCTTCCAACGACGGCCCCGGCTCAGGCAGAATCTGCGGTGGACGTTTCACCGACACCGGCGGGATGTCCAAATCGACCGGCGTGAATTGCTTCAGCACTTTCTCCGGAACGAAGACAAACAATCCGGGGACGATGTACGGGTCAATGCCGCCGGACGCGAAATATACTTCCTTGTCGTCCTGCAATTTCGCATTCGTATCGACTTCGACATAGACCGGTTTGGCCTTCGCCTCCGTCAATTCTTTCGGTACCGGAGCGTACCAATTGGCATAGACGCTCCACCCAGTCCACGCCAGCGCCACGACCAACAGCACGCGTCCCAATTGTGCGTCGAGAAATTCGATGATCCAGTCTTTCATAATGGTCCTAATAAGATTCCACTTCGCGCCGACTGCTTCCTCGACCGTCGCTTTTTAACGTGATGCCAAGCGCTTTGATTTCCGATTCACGCAACAACGCCGAAACGGCGACGCTCATTTCAAGCAATTTCTCACCCGTGCTGGCTGAGGCGTTCGACACCGAAACGTGAAACCCTTTTACGCAGAAATAGCCGCGCCGGTCTTCACCGTCGGGCCGACCGGATGTGGGCTGCCCCAATTCGTACAGCAATTGAGCCATGAAACGTTCGGGCGCGCGGACCAGCACCTTCATCGGAATCGCCACGAGGCGTTCAATCTCGTCGGCTTTGTCCGCATCCTTTTCCTTATCTTTATCCTTCCCCTTTGCCTTCGGTTTTTTCGTTTCGGCGACCTCTTCTTCGTCGCTGGTTTTTTCCTTCGTCTTCTCAGCATCCGGGAGTTGGATGATTTCAGGTTTGTAGTAATCGAGGCCTGCGATCTCTTCGATCTTGCAGTCCTTTGTGCTGGGATCTTTGACGTCTTTGCACGCGGTCAAAAAGCGGTCCACCATCGCGAGTCGCAATAAATTCAACGCGTCGCTCGTCGTGTCCTCACCAAAGCGAACTGACAGCTTTTCAGCCTCAAGCTTCACGCGAACTATCGCGTTCGCGCGGTCCTTCGTCTGCTTCAATTTCTCGTTCAGCAGATTCTTCGTGTCGCCGTTCTTACCGACGGATGCCACGCTGAACGACCGCAGCGAGTCCTTGGTTCCGAATTCAATTTTTCGCAACTCTTTCGATTTCACATCGATCACTTCGCTGGCACGCGTCAAATCCGCTTCAGCTTCCTTGCGGATTTTGAACTCGTTCTTGCGCTTGTCTTCCTTGGCTTCTTTGCGTTCCTTCTCCGCATTCGTGGACGCTTCCCACGCTTTGCGTTTAGCTTGAGCCGCCTCCTGAGCCGCCTGAGCCTGCTCCCAACTCGGGGCGACGAGCGTGTAAAACAAAATCACCCACAGCAGCGCCACAGCACCGGTCGCGATCATAAGGTTTTTATTTTTTTCAAAAAACATAACGGTTCCAATTCTAGTGCAATGCAGCCCCAATTACGGTTCAAATTCCCTTGCAGTACAGCCCCAAAGGGGCGACCTAATGTAGCCCAGGCCGTAAGGCCTGGGTTTGAACGTTCATTGATTGTTTGCCCTGAAAGGGCGGCATAAATTGCTCGGTTCGCCACCCTTTTATACCGCCCTTTCAGGGCTAACATTTAGCACACCACTTTCACACAGGGCTTACGCCCTTGGCTACATTATTTCGCCCCTTCGGGGCTAACAGCAAACAACCTAATCTCACTCCTATGGCTTCGCCTCTTTCGATTCGCGCGCAGCCTTTAACGGCGTCGCCGGGTCGCGCAATTTGATCGTGGCCTGAAACGGTTTCTTGCCTTCCTTATCAAGCTTGGCTCCCAGCGCGGGATCAGTGTCCGCCAGCGCGACGAGATTCGCTTCTTTGACGCCCGGTACTTTCAACAATTTGTCGCGCATGCCTTCGACAATGATCTTGTCATCCTTGTCATGCTTACCGTTCCACGCCTCATTGATCGTGATGCGCGGCGGCGCGGCTTGCTCGGGGTATTCTTCTTTGTCGTACGATCCACGAATCACGAAATCAAGAATCGGCTGATCCGTCGCTTTCCACGAACCCAATCCGGTACCCGAGCTTTCACCAATGGGCGGACCGACATAATTCAGCATCACACGCTTGGGCGTCGATTCGCGAACGACGCGCAACAATTCAACATACACGCGGTCCATGCGCGTCTGCCGAGCATAATAATCCGCCTTCGCCGCCTGCATCCGTTTTTGTTCAACGAATTTCGCGTACTCCTTCTTGTCTTTGTCCGCAGTCTTCTGAAATTCGTCAAACTTCGCAACGACGCTGGCGGATTCCGCCGCCGCTTTTTGAGCGTACAAATATGGCGGCACCAGCCCGGCGATGAGCACCACGCCAGCGGCAATTCCAACCACCGTTTTGCGCCAGAATGAGCGGCGGTTGAGAATCGGTTCGGGCACGAAATCGAAGTGGACGGCTTTGTGATCCGCATCGATCACCGCCAATCCCAGCGCGACCGACATATCCGAAATCGCGTCTTGAAAGAGCAGCGCCGAGTCCGGGCGCAAGCCACTGAGGTTGACGCCCGCAGCCACATTCAACGGCTGGACGGGTCGCGCGAGCTTCTTTTCCAGGTAATCGCACAAGCCTTTCAAACGCGCGCCACCGCCGGATAAATACACACGCGTGAAGTCCAGCTTCGGCAGTTTCGCCTGTGTTCGGCAGAACATGATCGACGAGCGAATCGCGGCAGCGATGGCGTCGGCCCCTTCGCGCAAAGCGGGCTGGAAATTCTCGTCCTGCTTGCTGCGCATCTCCGCACCTTCCGGATAAATCCGGGCGCGATCATGCTTGAAAACCGCCGCGCGTTCGGAGCCGGTTTGCAGCACTTTATCGAGCGAAAGATTAAACTTCTTTCCGCCCCCAGCGGCACTGCGGGCAAAGAGAACGCTGCGGTCTTCGATGACTGCAATTTCAAGCAAGTCGTGGCCCACATCGCAGAGCACGACGGTTTCGCCCGGCGGCGGTGTCTGAGTGCTGAGATACGCATTGACCAATCCGAACGCGGACGGCGTCAGCGTTTCAGCAGCGATGGATGCTTTCTTCAACAACGCGTGGGCGCCGAGCAGAAAATCGTTCTTCGCGATCCCGGCCATGATCGTCAGATCGCTCTTCAATCCGCCGCTGACATTTAAAATGCGCCAGTCGTACGTGACCGCCGGCACGTCGTCCTGAATCTTTCCACCCGTGAGCTTGCCGGCC
This sequence comes from Planctomycetota bacterium, assembly GCA_037129555.1. GTDB lineage: Bacteria > Planctomycetota > SZUA-567 > H5-PLA8 > H5-PLA8 > JANXLS01. The sequence continues at coordinate 16,762 of JBAXUS010000003.1, read as the reverse complement.
AGTTCCATGTTCAAAAGCATGCGCAATTTGTCAGGCGGAACGGGCGGAACGCTCAAGTAGCGGATGTTGACTTCACGGCCAGTGACACCGACCGTTCCCGTCGTAGCAAATCCAGCGCTTTTAATCAGTGCTCCAAGCGCAGTAGGAACAAAAAACGCGTCGCCACTCTTCTTCTCTGGCTTGCCGTCAGAGCCAGCTTTTTCCGGTTGAGTCGCGTCGGCGCCCAACGCTGGAGAATTGCGCGGAATTTTCATCGCGCCCGTAACCGCAACCTTCCCCCGCGATACGGAGACGCGCACGATTTTGATGGAGTCGTTACCGATGTCAATGCCGATGCCCGATGCCATGACGCCTCATTTGAAAGGAATTCGCTTGTCGCTATCTGTATTGACTTCATTTGTGCGTAAAATAATGCGGCTGATTACATAATTATTATAGTGCCGATGTGCACGAGAGCAAGCAGCGGAAAAGCATCCCCTCTCCCCTCGGGGAGAGGGCCGACACACGTACTCGTGTGCGGGGTGTGGGGGAGGCGTTGATCAATCCAAACGCTCACATATCACCACACACTACAATTTCGCATCCATCAACGCCAACGCCAGCATCCGATTCGTGCGGTGCCCGGAGAACCGCGCGATCAAATGCGCGTGCAGCGGGCGTCCGAGCACGTACAAGTCGCCGATCAAATCCAGAATCTTGTGCCGCACCGGCTCATTCGGAAAACGCAACTGCGTATCAACAGCTTTCTCCCCATCCACGATGACCGTGTTCTGTGTGTTCGCGCCTTTGCCGAATCCAGCGGCACGCATCTTCTCCGCTTCAGGCCGAATCGCGAACGTTCGCGCCGGGGCGATTTCAGAGCGATACGCCTGCTCCGATAAAACGAAATCGTAGTTGCCTTGCGCCAATGAATGGCCGGGATAATCGAGCGTGTACGTGATACGCAAACCGCCTGCGTTCGGCAGCGCCTCGAGGCTGGCCGGCCCGTCTTGAATGACGATCTTTTCGCGCACGACCACCGGCTCGACAACACGGTTCTGCATCGCTTCAAGTCCGACGCTCTGTATAGCTTCAACAAAATGCAACGCACTGCCATCCATCCCGGGAATCTCCGGTCCGTCCGCTTCAATCAAACAATCAGTCACCCCCAGCGCGGCGAGCGCGGAGAACACATGTTCGACCGTGTGGACTTCAGCGGTTCCATTCTTCAAAGCCGTGCGAAACGGCGGACAATTCCGGTCCACATCACAGGATTGAATCATCGAACTTCCGGGCAAATCCGTCCTAACAAATCGAATACCATGACCGTCGCGTTCAGGATTCAGTACCAGTCGGACAACCTGACCGGAATGGAGTCCGGCTCCGGACAATTCAACGCTCTTCTTAAGGGTGGTCGCCTGCACTATGAATTTCCTTCCGTGCTTCTATTTAATGGGTGCGGAGTGCTCATCTAAAGTGTAGTGTACAAAAAATGAAGCCTAATTTCCTACACCCTTCCGAACCCATGATGAAAAACTTTTCGCTTGCCATGCTCGTTCTCTCCATCACCTCTGCCGCATCCGCCGCCGATCCCGTCGCGCTGGATTATGCCAAAGAAATCCGCCCCATGATGGAGGCGCATTGTTTCAAATGTCACAACGACAAGAAGCAAAAAGGCGGTGTTGATTTCTCGCTCTTTGGCGACACAAATTCAGCGCTGAAGAAGCACAGAATCTGGCGCAACGCTCTGGACCAAATCCAAACCAAAGAAATGCCGCCCGACGACGACGGCGCGCTGCCCGACGCCGAACGCGCGAAGCTCGCAGGCGCGATTCGGTCGTTGCTCACGCGGCTTGATTCCAACGACCCCAACACCCGCGACCCCGGCCCGCCATTGCTCCGCCGCATGACGCGCGTCGAATACAACCTGACGATCCGCGACGTCACCGGCTTGGATTTCGACGCCGCCGATTCGGTCGGAATGCCGGACGACACGCCCGTCACCGGCTACGCAACCTTCGCCGCCGGGCAGACAATGTCAGCGGCGTTGATGGAAAAATACTTCGCCGCAGCGGACAAAGTCGTCGAGCGTTTCAAAGCCGCGTCAGATCCGGCGGTCAAGAAATCAGACAAAGACCGCGTGGCTCTCGAAGCCCTCTTTCCTGCGCCAACCGAAAATGCCAACGACCGCATCGCCGCCCAAACGTTCATCACTTCATTCGCTCGAAAAGCGTTCCGCCGTTCCGCTCGCCCGGACGAAACCGAGAAGCTGATGAAACTCTTCGACGCGCTCACGGCCAAGCAAGAACCGTTCGTCAAAGCCTGCCTCGCAATGATTAAACCCGTACTCGTCTCGCCTACATTTGTGTATCGCACAGAGAAGGAGACAGAGTCCAAGAAACCGTATCGAATTTCCGATGTCGAACTGGCCACTCGTCTCGCCTATTTCCTTTGGTCCTCACCGCCAGATGAAGTGCTTCTTACGCTGGCCGAGAAGACTAAATTAAGTGACGAAAAGTCGCTCGACGATCAGGTGAAACGCATGCTGGCGTCACCGAAAGCCAAAGCGTTGACCGAGCATTTCGCCTCGCATTGGCTGCAATTCCGCAAAGTCAAAGAAGCGCGCCCGAGCACGGAGTTCTTCCCGGCGTTCAATGGCCAGATGCGCTCGGCAATGTACAACGAAGCATCGACGTTCTTCGACAAGTTGCGCGAAGATGACCGCAGCGTCTTGGAGTTGCTCGACTCCGATTACACCTACGTCAACGAAGCGCTCGCGAAGCTGTACGGAATCGCTGGAATCAAAGGCGACAAAATGCAGCGCACCGCCTTGAAACCCGAACAGCATCGCGGCGGCTTGCTGGGTATGGGCAGCGTTCTGGCGATGACCTCACACACGAATCGCACCAGCCCGACGCAGCGCGGAAAATGGGTGCTCGAAGTCCTCTTCGACAACCCGCCCGCGCCACCGCCTGCAAACGCCGGGATGTTCAAAGACGAAGGCCGCAACAAAAAAGATCCGAAGAATTTCCGCGAGAAACTGGCGATGCACGCGACCGATGCAACCTGCGCCGGATGCCACAAAAAGATTGACCCACTCGGCTTCGGTCTGGAAAATTTCGACGCCGTCGGCACCTGGCGCGAGAGCGGCAAAGACATCGACGCCAGCGGCCAACTCCCCGGCGGAGAGAAATTCAACGGAGCCGCTGAATTGAAAAAGATCGTGTTGAAACACCAGGACGATTTCGAACGCGGTATGATCGGCAACATGCTGTCGTACGCCATCGGCCGCGAATTGGAATGGACCGACGAACGCGAAATCTCAGCGATCAAATCCGCGATGGAAAAAAACGGTCACCGCTTTTCGACGCTGGTGCTGGGAATTGTGAAGAGCTATCCGATGCAATGGCGGCGGGGTGTAGAGTAATGGCTCGCGAGCCCTCTTCACCGTGAACGCGAAGAGGGCCAGACGGAATGACGTTAGAAGTGAAACTTAATGGATGCTCGCCGCAATAATAATCGCAATCCCGAGCATCACCGACCCCATCAAAATCGCCAGCGCCGTGTTCTGGTCTTCTTCGATTTCCTTGTGCATCGGGAACATCTTGCCGAAGACCCAGTACGTTAGCGCAAAGAGCATGATGCCCAGCAGCGTGTACAATGCGGATTTAAAACCGTTTTCAGCAAAATCAATAAATATCTTGTAAAGTCTGTCCATCGGTTACTTCCCTCCTCTTAAGCCTGAATGCCAGAAATGAAATGAGCGATAGCCGCCCGGCGATGTCCGCGCGTCAGCCGGCAACTTTTCGCGCGGCACGGGAGCGAAACCCCAACCCAGCATCGTCGCCGCACCGAACAACGCCAGCGTGCCGGCGGTTGAAAGCCAATAAAATTTGATCATCAGTTTTCGCCTTTCTTAATCGTCGCTGCCACTGCTGCTGGAACCGTACATGCTTTCGCTCCAGCGGTTGCTTTCGAACATGAATTTCGTGATCAACATGATGCCGGGAATGAGCGAGACGCAGAACAACGCGAGGAACAAAAACACCGGATCAATCGACGTCTGCTCAGCTTTAATATGCACCGTCTGCGGCTGGTTCATGTGCTCCCAATGGCCTTCGAGCCGCAGCACATACTTGCCCGGCGGTTGCGCGGGAAGATAGATGTATCCGTCCTGGCTGCCCTCGGACCAGCTACCGTCTTCATCAGTGCCGCTCCAATATTCGACATTCACATCGAAGGGCTGGACCTGTCCGTTCGTTTCATCAATCAACGCGCCATCCACCGCGATCCACGCGTTGTTCAAAGTCGTCTTGACACTCAGCGCGAACTTCTGCTTTCCGGTCAATTCAAACGGCTCGCTCAACCACACCGCGCCGGCTTCGGCTGTGGATTCAGCAGGCGGCGCTGGCGTTGGCGTCGTCGGGATGTCCTGAATTCCCGGCACGAGCGTCACGACAGGTTTTTCGGGCACGACCATTTCGAGTTTCACGTCTTGATCGAAGATGGTGCGGTCGGGACTGATGCTTAAAAACACAATAAGCAACGCAATCACGGCGGCCAGTCCGGCCAACCAGCGCAGGCCCCAACCCTGGTGCGGATTGGGCTGGCACGATCCGACAGTCGTCGGGCGTTTCAATGCCTTCAGCTTGAACTTGGTTTCGATTTCTTCAGGCGTAATATACTGACCGAGGGACCACGCAATTTCGCCGCCCTCTTTGCCGAAATTCGTTCGCTCGCTCGAGATCATCTGAGGCGCGCAAACGAAATCGCTGGCGAAGACTTTTTCGCCGACAGTGACCTTCCAATAAAATTCACCGAGCACCGATTCAACGACGGCCTGTGCGTCTTGAAAGCGCTTGAACGACTTGCCATAATAGTACGCGATTTTGCCTTTCTCGCGGACTTGAGACGTCTGCAACGCCTTCACGTACGACCAGTGATTGTCGCTCTGAACCAGCCAGCGGAAACTGAGCGACTTGCTATAGAGAAGGTATTCGGCCCAAAAATATTTCACGCCTTCAACGATGCAACTGCGCTTCATGAACCCGATCACGATTTGCTTGGTGCCTTCGAATTCAGCTTCCGAACCGAGCGGAATCAACGGCTTCTCACCCACCGTTTTGAGCGCTTTCAGCAGCGTGAATTTGCCCTGGGTACAATCGATCAGCGAACCGCAGGACGGACAGCCGACACGTTCCGTGGCATCCGGTGCGAGGAGGTTCAACGCACCGCCGCAATTCGGACAACCGAGATTTGTGATTGGCGTTTTCTTCGCGGTGGGTAATTGCGCGGCACCGGCATCCAGAGCCAATTCGTTCAACGTCACTTCGCGGCCGGAGTACATGACCGGCTCGAAGTCCGTGTAATCGATCGTGGCAAACGCGCCGTTGTCGCCGCTCAAATCGGCGTAAATCAATTGCGATTCCGGGACCAGCGCGTATGGGATTTCGCCTTGCGCACCGGCGTAATTCGCGGTTCCTTTTTCAGATACGACAAATGGCGGCGTGAGCATCGGCACGCTTTGGCCGATGATGAGTTTGCTGAAATCCGGGAGCGTTTGCTTCGGCTTTTCGAACGAGATGTAGAAGCGGCCCTGCGCCTCGGCAAGCCAGCCCCACTGCCCGTCGCTGAACGCGGCGTACCACTCGTCCCAAACGCCGCCCATCGCATGGCGCAATTGCGCACGGCCGGTCAATTGAAAGGATGTGCCGTTGAATTTTCCGGCGAGTCCGATGGCAAGAGGCGAATCAGTTTCAACGAGCTCCGCGACGGTGCCAAGCGATTTGAGATCGCGATCCGTCCGAGCCACGGCGGATTTGCAATACGGGCAGACAACAAGATACGACGAGCCAATCTTGAACTCAATGGGTCCGCCGCAAGTGGGGCAGTTGGCTGTGGTCATCGTCTCGCGCGCCGAAGTCATGATCGAAATGGAAGATAAAATAGATTAGTGCATCGTTCAATATTTTCAACGTGCTCCACAAAAATTGCATGAACCCATGTCGCCGCCATCGGTCCCGTTTGCGAATTCGCCGGGATGCTTTAAACTCGTCCGAACGTTAACCCTCAATTTCAGGAGTTTTTATGGCAGGCAAAATCAAACTGGTGAAAAGCAAAAAAGTACTTCAAGCGCGCGTCTTCGCCGTCCACGATGAGCAGTGGCAGGCGCCCGATGGAGGCATGTTTCAGCGGCACACAATTTATCATCCCGGTGCTGTGGCGATCATCCCATTTGACGCGGACGGCAACGTGCTGTTGATCAAACAATTCCGCCCGGCCGCAAACGACTGGCTCGTCGAAATCCCCGCCGGAACGCTGGAAAAAGGCGAGGCTCCGCTGGCGTGCGCGAAGCGCGAACTCATCGAAGAAACAGGCTTCGCGGCGAAGAAGTGGAAGAAGCTCGGAGCGGTGCTGCTCGCCCCGGGATATTGCAGCGAAGTGATTCACGTATTCAAAGCGTGGGATTTGAAACCCGCGACGGCTGAGCAAGATGACGACGAGCACATCGAGCCGCCGATTCCTTTCTCGCCCGAGCAATTGCGCAAGGCCATCGCGAGCGGAAAAATCCGCGACGCAAAGACGCTCAGCGCGGTGCTGTATTGTCACTTGAGTTGAGACAAAGTAGGACGGACTAAAAGCCCGTCCTATTTTGTGATTTTTCCCGCGTTGGGTTTGGCTGCGGGCAACGCGCTGACTGCGAATATCCCGGCGCTGAAGCGATCGTCGTGCGGGACTTCTTCTGCGGCGAGCGCGTTGATCGGATCGAAGCTGAAAGTCAGCGATTCAAGCATCCGAGCGCTGTCAGCTGAAATAACTTGAGCGCACATTTCAGCAGGCTTGTCGTGAGTCGTGAGCGTGGCAACCGCGACCGTTTCGCGCGGCGCGAGCGGCAGGCGGAACTGTGGGTGCCAGTCTTCGATTTTCAGCCACGCGACATCATCTTTCCCGGACGAATAATGCAGCGCCACGCGGACACGCCCGTCGCCCCAGGAACCGCCGTGCAAGACGACGATGTCAGAATACTTCTCGCGCTGATTCGCAGGTAATTGCAGCACCGCCGGCTTTGGAAAGCGACCTTTGGCGGGTGTCAACATGACGGCGTTTTTGGCCGGCGGCATCGTCAGTGAGAACACGCCGGGCGGCGTCGATTTCGGGATGCGCAGTAGCCCGTCGTCAGGTATTCCGGCATCCTTTTGTTCTTTCTTCTCTTTCGCGCGCAGCCAACTGGTCGTAGTCCAACTGGAAACACTGTCAGCCTTGAAACTGTCCACCGCTTCATGTGTCGCGGTTGTGATCACGTCGGCGTTACAGATCCCCGAGAGATCGAAGAGGGTGAACTCGTTTTGATACGGGCGGATATCGGACGACACAGTCGCCAAATCAGTTCTTATGCGTGGATCGTCTGGAAACGTGAAGCGCTTTTTCGTCGGGCCTTTTTCGCGATGTGCCGGATCATCAATGGGGGGTGCAATCACCGGGAAGGATTTAACGACTGGCGTTGATGCGGCAACAGTAGAGGGCTTGTCTTCCGCAACAACTTCAACTCTGAAATCATCAACAAACACATCGCCTTGCAAGTCGGTGGTCTTGATAAAAAATTGAAGCGATTGCGCGTCGTCGGGGACTTTCACGAGGCGGACGAGTTGCTTCCATTCCTTCTCATCGCGTTGCAAATACATCACATGATCCGACCGTTTTCCACCCTTTTCAAAGACCGCGGAAAGAAGGGCTGGACGGTGGTTGGGCGCGTCGTGGAATGGTACGAACCCCTTTGGGCACGCGACTTGAACCGTCGCGAGAATGGTGCGGCCGCGAATCTTTTTGACGTCGAGCGAAATCTTCAACCCCGCTTCCAAACCCTTATCCGTTGGACCCGTCGAGATCTTTAAAACGCTGTCGCGTTCGGGCAGTTTCTCAATCGACAATTTCTCGCGCGACAACGCAACAATGCCCGGTCGCAGTTTGTTCAAATCAAGCTTCTTAAAATCCTCTTGAAACAATAGTGTGTTTTCGTCGGGATTGGTGATGGGTTTGGTTTCTGCGACGGCTTCGATCAGCGCAGTCTGTGCCGGGACGGTTTCAGGCGTTGTCGCGATGACCGTTCCGGGGCGCTCATGCCGTTTCATACCATAGAGGGAATAGCCGACGATGGCGATGATCATGACCGCGGCAGCCCCACCGGCAATCACAAGCGCCCGCGATGTTTCTTTGATCGTCGCGACGGTGTTCGCATTGATCTTCGCCCCGGGATTTCGCGAGGCGATAGTCTTGCGGTTGCGAAGCGCGCGCATGCCGATGCTCGTTTTTTCAGCATCAACATCCGCGTGTTCAGGCATTTTCCCGGCTGCGGCCAATTCCAGATCGCTGATGACTTGCGCGCAATTTCCGTAACGATCGCTCGGCTCTTTCGCCATCATTTTGCGAATGACCTGCACGATTGGGTCGGGAATCTCCTCATTGACGTCCTGCGGATTGGGGAGCTGATCGTTCAAATGTTTCAGCATTACCATCGCAGGCGTCGCGCCCTGAAACGGGGTCTCGCCGGTGACAAGATGATAGAGCGTGGCACCGAGTGAATAGATGTCGGAGCGCCCGTCGAATTCGCGTTCGCCCTTGGCCTGCTCGGGCGAAATATAATGTGGTGTTCCCAGCGCGGTGCCACTGACCGTGTTGAACGATTGCTCGGAATCCCTGATGTTTTTCGACAAGCCCATGTCGAGAATTTTAGCGACGCCCGCGCTCGTGATGAAGATGTTGCCGGGCTTGATGTCGCGGTGGACGATGTGTTTGTCGTGCGCGTGTTTCAAGCCGCGAGCGACTTGTAACGTATAATCGATAGCCTTGTCCCAGGGCAAACGCTTTGCGCGTTTCAGCAGCGTGTCGAGCGGATCGCCGTCACAATATTCCATCACATAATAATGGATGCCACGATCTTCGCCGGTCGAGTACGCGGCGACGATGTTGGGATGGTTGAGCTGCCCGGCGGACTTCGCCTCGCGTCGGAAACGGGAGAGAAAATCGGCGCTGCCCGCGTAGCGTTTGGGCAGTACTTTGATCGCAACTTGCCTGCCGACAAGCGTGTCATCCGCAAGATAAACGGCACCCATGCCGCCTTCGCCAAGTTTTCGAATCAGTTTAAAATGCCCGATGCTCTGCTGCTGTCCTGCGGGCATGGAGTCGGCGACGTGCTCGACTTGCTCCTGCGTCAGGACACCTTGTTTCACAAGCACCCGCGACAGCGGCATAGTCTCGCCGCTGGCTGAGAGCATGGCCTGCTCAGCCTCCGCCGCTTCAAGTTGCTCGGAGCTGACGGCGCAGGTGTGCAACAGGTGCTGCGCGAAATGGTCGTCGGACGGTTCAATGGTCATACGCTGTGCTGTGTACACCGGACTCGAATCCGCGCATCTTAAGAGAGACGGAGCGATTGTACAAGACGGGTTGCAGAGACTTCACAGGGCCGTCTTCACCGCCATCATGCTCACTTCTTTTTCTTGGGCGGATTCTCGGTGTTCACCGTGCCGCTCATGCCGATGCGGATGTCGATATCGCCAGCTGTGCCCGGTGCGGTCAGGCCCAATTCTTTGCCCGGAAGGGTGATCCATGCGTTGAGGTTCACGGTGTCGACTCCGCCTTCTTTCGGGCCGTGATATGTGAGTGTCACGCGCGGCGTGACGGGCAATTTTCGGTCGCCAAGCACGAGCGTGCCTTGACCTTCGTAATAAGTGAATGTGCGGGATTGTGGGTTGCCTTTCCGGTCCACGCTTGTGACCGTGTGCGTCTTCGCCGGGCCCAGCGAATTCAATGTGAATTCGAATTTCGGCGGTTGCTCGCCTTTTACAAATTCACCGAGAATTCTGCGGCTTTGATCCCCGCGCGGTTGACAGACGGTCGAGCATGCGACGGTGAATGTCGGCTCGAGTTGTCCGGCTTTGAAAAGGAGTTCACCACTGACCGGTTTCCCGGACATGAACGTCGGCCAATAGTTTCCATCTCGGTCACGGAATTCAGCGTCAACCGTGACCCATTTTGGAACGTTCGGATTGACATGAAATGTTGTCCCATCGGCGGGAACGAGTGGCGTCCCTTTTGATTTGCCGACTTTTGTAATGGCTCCAATCTCGAAGCTTGCAGCGGTCGGTTTCGGGCCGGGCACAGTCGCGGCTGGTGCGGCTGCTGGCTTTGATATCTCCGGCGCTCCAGTCGACAAATCGAGGAGCACGATATACCCGTCCGACATCCCGCCGCCGAAGTCGGATTGCAGCGCATTCTTAACGGGCGTCTTCGTTTTCACGCCGTAATTCTCTTCGTCGGCGACCGCACCGCTGACGAACAACGCGCGTTGTTTTCCATTGACCACGCCTGACGCGATGCCCCAATTCTGCCGGCCATCGTTGCCGATTTCGGTTGCACCCGCTCCGGGGATCACCGAGCAAAAACGCACCCCGCCCATGTCCGGCGTGAGCACCGTGATGTAGTTTCCAGCGGCTGGCGCGTCGGTCAATTTATTCGTCGTCTGCCACAACCCGTTCGCTGAGACGCCACCGAAACAGACCGAGCCGTCGCCTGCGTATCCGAGCGCGCCGATCCACACGCTGTTGGGTTTGTTGTGATTGAACGCGAGCCAAAGTGTCCAACCGATGGCCTTGTATTCTTTCGGTTCAAGCTTGATCAGGTACGCGCAACTTAAGACGCCCGCGCCCGCCGTGGTCAAGCCGAGGCCGCGCGGCGTGGTTTGCTTTCGGACGTCGTTGGGCTCGAAATTCATGACGCTGTTCCCGCCGTCGGACCAAGCGTAAATAAAAATGTTTCCGTCCTTATCGTGTGTGACCGCGCGGACGGCGGAGTCGGATTCCAGGCGCAGGTTGTCGAGACCGATGTACGGGCCGCCCCAATCGTAGAACTGATAGTTTAACGAGCCGTCCGGCTTGTGGATATTCAGCGTCGGGCAGCGATAGGGTTCGCGACCGGTGGGCCAGTGGTGTTCGCCACCTTTCACGATGCTGCCATCGAGCGGACTGACGGACGTTTTTTCGTTCATGCCGCCGGGGACTGAAATGGTCTGCTGCAATTTTCCTTTGGTATCAAGTACACGCAGGTCCTGCGCCGCGAAATTCAGTGCACCGCTTTCAGTAAGTGTTACACGTGGAGCATCCGAGAATCCGCGCATATGGCGGAGCCAGTCGGCTTTTTTTCCGTCTGAGGAAAGCTTAGCGACAAACGTGTGCTCGCAGCCACCGCCTTTGCGCGTCGCGTCCACTTCAACTTTCAATTCCTCAACGTTTCCGCCGATGCTGCTGATCGAGTCGCTGGCTCGTCCGGCGATATAAATCGATCCATCTTTCCCGATGGCCGCTGATGTCAGTGCGCCGCTGCCCCAGGGCAAACGCGTGACGGAGAGGATCGTTTTCAAATCGCTGCTCAAGCGCGCGACGAAGCCGGTGGTGCCTTCATGTTTCCAGGAGGGTTTCTCCCAAATCGGTTCGCCAGTCTTCTTGTCGGTCTCTTGTTTCGAGTCCTTACCGCCGGACATTTTTGGAACTCGCTTGGTCGCGGGAGGCGGCGGCAAATCGGTTCCAATCACGGACGTAGGAACACTCAATTCAAACACCGGTCCCAGCACATTTCCGACGACGACGACTGCCCCGTCCGGCTGAAACCCACCAGCGACAAGCCACTCATTTCCCTTTCCGCCGAGGAAAGTGGCGTTGAGAACTTCGGCGCGTTCGGGGATGTCCTTCCAAAATTTGGGGCCTTCAGCAGCGGCGTCTGCGCTGTGTACCTGGACGGAGATTAACGCAAACAATCCGACTGCACTCAGTACCGCGTTTTGACGATTCATTCGAGCGATCTCCAGCGTGTTGATTCGAGAAAGGAGTGAAACTTACTACGTCTATTTTTTGAGGTCAAAACCGGAGTTGTCAGCGACATCGGCGTTGGCTTTTAACATCATCGGCACTGCGGTTTCACCGACATTCTTGTTGCCTTTGATTTCATTTTTCTCAGACGGATCGCCCGAAAGAAGTATCCCGCCGAACTGGACGGTGTTCTTGATGATGCTGACGTTTCGAATGGGAAAGCGGTCCTTCGTCCGGTCCGCGCTGACGAAAATCGCGGTGCCGTTGGCGATGGTTTGCCGACCGTCGCCGAGGCGGATGTCGTTGCCTTCAACTCTCAATCCGTCGATACCCGCCGTTTTGTACAACGACAGATACGTGTTGCCCCGGTTGTTCGTGAGGACGCTGTCTTTGATGGTGGAATTGACATGATCCTCGTGCATCAGGCCTTCGCCGTCATTGATCTTGTGCTTCTTTTCAAAGGCCCAATTGCGATGGACGATGTAGTCGTTGCCATCGACGAGCCAGCGCCATCCGCGCATTTCGACGGCGCGATTGTCGTTCGTGGCGGAGCCGGTCGTGAGGACTGTTCCGGTGACGGTCGGCCGCCAGATGTCGTCGGGAATGCGCACCATATTATTGAGACACTGGACGCCGTCTCCACAAAAACTGATGCCGAGTCGCCCGGTGTTGAAGATGAAATTATCGCGGATCACGATGCCTTTGCGAAAGCCGTAAGGATGCGTTTCAGGTGTGCCGTCCGGCCCCTGTCCGCCGGGCCCGCCGATGCCGTAATGGTTCACGTACATGCCCGGACGGTTGTCGTAATCAAACACGATTCCGTCGAGCACTGTCTCTTTTTTCTTGGTGTCTAAAATCACGTAGCCCTTCATCGTGAAATTGTCATCGCCGGATTGCGGGATGCGGTTGTTGGCCACGAGAAGATTCGCGCCCGCTTTGATGTCGATCGCCGCGTGATGCCGGGACGTGAAGCGCTGCCAGCCTTTTTGATTGAGCTTGAGATTTGGAACGGAGTCGTCGGCTACGGCGGCGTTGCGCAGGATGCAGCCGAAGATGACGCGGTTGTTCCCGGCCTTATGCGCTTCGGCACCGTCGTCGTCGAAATGAATGTGTCCCCGATTGATCTCAAGATTGATCACGCCGACGTTGGCTGCGATCGCCGGTTCAGCGAGATAAATTCCTTTGAACGCTGTGCTGATCGGCGCGCCATCGCCCTCGGGCACGAAGTCGTATTTGGGAAATTCAAACTTGGTTTGTAACGCGTACTTTTCGTTTTGAGCGGACGTGATTGGCGACGGATTTGCACCGCGCACGATGACACCGTTGAGTACCTTGATCGAGTCTTTAAAGGTGTAGACGCCTTCCGGAAAATACGCGACGCCGCCGCCTTGGGTTGCTAGGACGGCTTGAGCCGTCGCGAGTTTTTCGTCGATGGTGGCACCTGGCTGGCGAGTCACGTCGATGACGTTCGACCACGCCAGTTGCTGCGTCCAGTCGAGTTTCAAACTGGCGAGTGGATTGTCGTTGGGGGCGTCGGCGGCCATCACGCGGGCTTGCGCGAGGCACCAGCCCAGCGACAGGCCGGACGTCATAAGAAACCTGCGGCGGCTGTACGAGTCTTCGATCATGGGTACTCCAATTTCAATTTGAGAAAATTCTGTTTGCGAGAATGCAAGGACTTGTTGATCGAATCAGTTATACAAACCACCTGCGGAAGGCAAAATCAAAAAACCAAATTTGAATGGAACGAAAGCTGTGTTAGACTTGAATCTTTGCTCGTCGCAGAGGGTGTCGATTCGTTGGCCTGAGCGACTACACGAGGACTTTTCACAATGCCGTTGCCGCCCCTTTCGCATCAGTTGAGTACCTTTGAACAGATTGAAATTCTGCGCAACGAAATTGAGCAATTCGAAGAGGAATTTAAGAAGACGGAGTCACGCATTCGCGACGTGTTGTATCAGGTTGAAAAGCAGCGCTTTCTGACGACAGTTCATCACATTTTTCAACACGGCCAGACGTTGCCGGAAGCTCAGGCATTACCCGAATTGAACAGCACGCGTGAAACGCTGGCCAGCGCATTGGAGGCGATGAAACAGGCTCTGTCATCCTTGGAATCCGCGTCCGGCGGAGCACCGATCCGAGTGCCTCAGGCGCGCCCGGCGCAGATGCCCACGCGCTCGGCCGCAGTGGCTCCGACGTATCAACCCCTGGCTCAGCCACCTTTTCAATCTGGAGGCCAGTCTGGAGGGCAACCGGGGGCGGCACCAGTGCGAAAAAACCGGTTTGATGCCTTTTAATTTTGCGCAGCGGCTCATTGAGGTTTCGAGAGTTTTCGATTTTTCAATACCGCTGCAATGACCCGCGCCGGGTCGGACTGCAGCCTCGCGCATTTCAGCGCACAGCCCGCGTCCACTCCCCAGCGCTTTTTTCTGGAAAGCAATGCCATGAAAGACAAGTCAAAAGATCACGACAAAGAAAAGGAGCCGGTTGGCAAATCCAAGAAATTGTCGCCGCCGTCCAAAAAGCTGAAAGCCGTCTCGAAGCGCTCCGCCAAAATCGACGTCAAAGATGACGAGCCTGAATTGGATGGAAAGCTCGAGGAGCCTGACGAAGACGATCTCGAACCCGTTGATATTGAACCCGACGAAGACGAAGAAATCGACCTTGAAGATGATATCGAAGGCCTTGATGTCGAAGCAGAAATCGCCTTGCCCAAAGCCGGCAAAGGTCGCCGCAGCGGACGCCTAACGGCTCAGCCTGGCAAGAATGGCGTGGACCCTGCAAAACCGCAAACGCGGTTGGGCATGATCCGTGCGCGTCACGAAGCCATTAAACGCGAGATCGAACAGATCCGCGAGGATTTGGACTCCGACGAAGAAGAGTAACGTTGAAGATCATGGGGTGGGACAAGCGTTCCGCCCCACTTTTTTTAAATCGTTTTGGCGGTGTTTACTGAAATCAAGTTTTCGACCGAACGCACCCCTGCCTGCATCCGGGCGAGTTCTTCACACAGCTTCTTGTCCAGCATCGTCGGAACTTCGCCGCGTAAACAGACCCGGCCATCTGCGCACGACACGGTCACATCATCCATCTCAAAATCATCACAATAGGCCAGCGCTCCTTTGACCGCGCGCGATGCCGCTTCGTCGCTGATTTCTTCGAGCGGATCGACGATCAAGGTGTTGATCACACCCACGACACCCCGGCAATGGCTGGCCACATTTTCAGCCAGAAAACGCTCTTCTGCGGAGCGCACATTTCCATTCAGCGTCACGACACCTTCATGCACATGAATCACAGCGATGCCGCAGGGCAGTTCGGCGTGGGCGTCCAGCGCCTGGCGGATATGTTCGGCGACTTTTTTATCGGCGATGCTCTCAGCCGGATCGACACGCAGCAGATCTTTCAATGCCTTGACACCGCGCAATCCCATCACAAACCGGTGGATCAATTCCTTCTGTCGAAACGAGCGGATGCCGCCACCAAGCGTGACGAAGCCATCGCACACAGCGACCTCGATTTGGCTCATTTTATAAACGTCACGAACATGGGCCAGAATGGCTTGCCGCAGCTTTTCATCGCCGGGCTTGGGCGTTAATCGGCCGGAAGTACGGGAACTGACGGACGACACCTTCGATTCGCGTTTGATCATAGTTCCACGAGAATAACCCATCCCGCCACGCACTCAAGCAAAACGGCGGCAGGAGTGCCGCCACTCCTGCAAAACACTATGCCGTCTTGCGGTCTTCCAACACGTAACCCACACCGCGAACCGTGTGAATCAACTTGTTGTCGAACGGATCGTCGGCTTTGGATCGCAAGCGGCGCATGTGAACATCGACGATGTTCGTGCCGCAATCAAAGTTCATATCCCAGACTTGTTCGGCGATCAGTGTTCGCGACAACACTTCGCCTGCGCGGCGAGCCATCAAGGACAACAACGCGAATTCTTTCGGCGTCAGTTCCATGCGCTTGCCTGAGCGGTGGGCTTTGTGGCGGACGAAATCGATCTCCAAATCGCCGATGCGCAGAATTGTTTCGGACAGCGTTTTTCCGCGCCGCAACAGCGACCGCACGCGCGCGAGCAGTTCTGAAAACGCAAACGGTTTGACGAGGTAATCGTCAGCGCCGAGTTCCAATCCTTTGACGCGATCATGAACCGCGTCACGCGCCGTCAGCACCAGCACCGGTGTGTTGACTTTGACTTCGCGCATTTTTTCCAGAACTGTCCACCCATCCATCGTGGGCAGCATCACGTCAAGAATCACCAAGTCGTATCCCGTAGAAAGAGCCTGCGTCAACCCGGCTTGGCCGTCGTTGGCAACATCGACCACGTAGCCGTTTTCGCCCAACCCTTTTTGAAGATAGGTTGCAGCCTTCAGTTCATCTTCGACAACCAGTAGTTTCATCAGCTGTAATTCCTCGTCTGTTCCATTCATAATACATCACGTCCAAGAATACGTCGGGCCTAAATACTCGGAACATGCGTCTAATTTCCACGCACGTTTCAAAACCATCTAGATGGAGTGTTCCTTCAGTCATAGACGGACTTCCCAACATTTACTCTATGAAACTATTGTCACAATAGGAATAATTTTTGCGCGTGAAGTTCACATGGATAGCGCTCTATAAAACGCGGCGGCTTTCAACTGCGTTTCATCGTATTCTTTTTCCGGATCCGAATCGACAACAATCCCCGCCCCGGAAAAATAGCGCGCTTCCTGTTTCGCCTCATCGCAGACAGCTGTGCGGATGGCGATGTTGAGGTCGAGATTGCCGTCGAGACCGATCCATCCAATCGCTCCGCAATAGGGGCCTCGCGCTCTCGTTTCAAGTTCCGCGATAATCTCCATCGCACGCAATTTCGGCGCACCGGTGATCGATCCCCCTGGAAAAGTCGCCGCAAGCAAATCGCCCACCGTCGT
>JBAXUS010000299.1:0-5794 GCA_037129555.1 Planctomycetota bacterium | reverse complement strand
GTCCTGAAGCCGTGCTGCCCTGCGTGGCCGCACATCAACCCGTTCTGGTGGAGGTTTAAATCATGGAGGTGCTCAACGACCTGGTGGCCGCGCTCAAAGCGCGGTTGCCGGGAATACACTTACGAACAATTGAAGAAGCGCGCGCCCTGGAGGCGCTGCGGCAGACCACGGCAGCGCTCTCCGGGCAACTTGTGCCGCGTGTGCTATGGCGCTGGTCGTCGGCGTCAGGCCTGTGGAGACTCAGACTAAACGACGACGAACCGGATCGCTCGTTGCGCGAACCCTGTGGTTTCGAGGAAGCGCTCGTTGCCCTGCGAGACACCGAAGAAATGGCCGTGCTGGCGCTGCTCGATCCCTGGGACGAACTCGGCCGCCCGGTGTACCAGCGTTACTTGCGTGAAGCCTTGGCCAACGCCCGCGGGAGCGGCAAAGCAATTGTCCTCGTCGGCCGTGACTGGAATATCCCGCTCGAGCTTCAGGCGGACATTTTCATCTGCGATCTACGACTGCCACGCAGAGCGGAGTTGGAAGAATACATCCGCAGCTTGTGCGTGCTGTACACGGAAAAGCTCGCCGGGAAGGTCGAGATCAAGCAGGACTCAATTCCCGACCTGGTGCGCGCCTGCGCCGGATTGACGCTGGAAGAAACTAAATCAATCGTCGCACTGTCACTGGTCCGTTTCAAAGCCATCGGCCCCGAATCGATCAAAATGGCAATCCGTGAAAAGCGCCAGATTGTCCGGCGCGGCGGGATCCTCGATTATGAAGAACCTGCCAAAGGCATGGCCGACATCGGCGGGTTGGCGCAGCTGAAGCAATGGATCGCGAAGCGCGGACCGTTGTTCAGCGAAGCCGCGCAGAAAGCCGGCATTCAATCGCCGAAAGGAATGTTACTGGTCGGCGTGCCGGGAACAGGGAAAACACTCTGCGCCCGTGCCGTGGCTGCTGCCTGGAATCTGCCGCTGGTTCGCCTGGATGCGGGCCGCTTGTTCGGTTCGCTCGTCGGCGAAACTGAAGGTAATTTGCGCGCTGCTTTGCGCACGGCAGAAGCCGTTTCGCCATGCGTGCTTTTGATCGATGAAGTCGAAAAGGCATTCGCGCCTGGCGCTGGTGGGGACGGCGGAACATCCGCGCGCGTCTTTGGAAGCCTGCTTGCATGGCTCCAGGATAAGCAGAGTCCCGTGTTTGTAGTCGCGACAGCAAACGACATCTCAAAGCTTCCACCGGAGTTCTTGCGCAAAGGCCGCTTTGACGAAATCTTCGCCGTCGATCTACCCGACAACGCCAGCCGCGCCGAAATCCTCGGAATACATCTGCGCCGTGCTGGACGCGAGTTTGCGAAGCAGGACATTATGGCGACTGCCCGTTCAGCGAAAGGATTTACCGGCAGTGAGCTCGAAGCCGCCGTGCAAAGCGCTCTGATTGAATCCTTCAGTGACGGCGCCCGAGCGCCATCGCGGGAAGATTTGGCCACAGCGGTAAAGTCCACAGTACCGCTCTCGAAAACTATGTCCGAGCGCATCGACGCTATTCGCGAGTTCTGTAAGAGCGGTCGCGCCGTACCGGCGGGAACAACGCTCGAAGACGATACTGCCGCGCAACGCTCGTCGCCGTCGGTGGAATTGTGAGGGCATGCATGGCAAAGAAACAACGCCCGCATGCGCTGAGTTACCGTCCGCAAACATACGAGCACCGCACTGAAACCGCGCTCTACGCGCTCAAGCACGCGCTGCAATCCGCAAACTACCTGACGCTCTTCCTGACCGAACAACTCGGCACTGACTGGCAGAAACTGGACCACCTGCTCGACGCCGCCGCTTCGGAACTGAAGCAAGCCAACATCTGGCTCGCAAAACAAAAATTCAGAAAGCGCTGATTTTCATTGTCACCCGTGGAAGGAGAAAGGAAAATTTATTATGGTCCAATGGGACAAGCTGGCTATCGCTGTCGCGACTGCCGCACTCGCCGCCGCTTCCGCGTTCTTCGCGGAAACCGTCGCCAAGACGCAGAGCAAGTAGCTGCCTTCGCCGGGCCGTCCGCAAGGACGGCCCGGCTCCCAATTTCTTTTACGTATCAGCTAATAATAAGGGGCGGAAAACTCGGCCCTTGGTACCGAAATTCGGCATCGATGTACCGGAATTCCGGCCCGAAGGCCTGGAATTCCGGTACATAAGTCCTTAATTCTGGCCCCAAAAGTCCGGTTTTCGGTCCATGAAGATGACCCGACCCCACGAGGTCGGTTTGACTCCGCCCGGCGTAAGTACCCACGCTACAGGGACTTGAGGTGGTTGGGACGGTGCGGGACCGAACCCGTCGGTGAAGTATAGGACCAGTTTGGCCTGTGTTTTACACAAGACTTGAGGTTTCAGGGCCGGAATGAAGCTCGTGCCGCCGCGGCCCATCACGTTGGTAATCGGCTTGGTGTACTTGTAGATGCGATGGACTTTCGAATCGGCTTCGACAACGACGATTTGAAAGTCACGGGCGAGATTCGCCAGTTCCTTTGAAATGTCGGCCAGCATGGCGTCGCTCAACGAACCGCTCGTGTCAATCACCGCCTGAATCGTCGGCGCTCCGCCGCTTCGTCGACTTCCAGGCACAACGCCCAAGAGATGCGGGAACCTGCGCGGCGGTACGGCGTACGAATACGACTTCGCGATTTCATTACCGACATAACGGCGCAGCAAGGTTTGCCAGTTCAACGTCGCCGGCTTTCCATACCGGATTTCCTGCAACCAAGATCCCGGTTCGATGCCGCAAGTCTTCTCCGCAGAATTCAGCATGGATTCTTCTTCCGGCGACAGCGCTCGATACGTCTCCAGCGCGTTCTTGAGCGTGGCTTCCATCAACGCCTTGGCCACGCTCTCCTCCCCGCGAAAAGAACCCCATTGGGAATGATCGTCGATCGGGCCGGTGGCGTTGGTGGAATTGGGCAGCGCTTTCTTCGGCGGAGAACCCGCCAGCCGCCGGTAGCGCGTTTCAGTGTCTTCGTCGCGCGGAAGTTTCGGGAACTGTTTTAGCAAGATTGGACGGCCGGGCAGGGGCTCCTGCAAGTTTTCGTTCACCGTCACTTCCTGCGCATTGACCAAGGCGCGCTCGTCGGGAAATTCTGCGGGGTCCATAAAGATGTGGCCGAAGACACAGTGCCGGGCTTCGTGATGCAGCACGCCGACCAATTCGTCGGGAGTGAGTGACAACACGAACGTCGAATTGAAGAGCAGTTTAATTCCCGGATCGTCGGCAGCGACGGCCATCGTGTTAATGCTCGCGTCCTCGGTCACGTTCCACGATGCTGCCAGCGCGCCCAGGAGTGGATATTTTGAAAGGAAGCGATCAATTCCGGCCTGCATTGCACCGCGGGCGGCGAGAGAGTTTTCCATTGTTACGCTCCCTTCTTCAAGAAACGATCAATGTTTTTCTGGAAACGTGCCCGGTATTCCGCCGGCAGGTCCGATACGAAATCGTGGTAATTGACGAGCCGCGTCTTGGTTTCTAAGAGAGTCCGCTGATTCGTCGGATCCTGCAGGTGCAGCAGCATCTGCTGGCTGACGCTGTGGAGTGCGGCAGTGTTGCCGTCATCGCGAACGCGGCGAATTGCGAGACGGTGCCGGGGGTAATGATTGAGAATCTCTTCAGGCGTGGGCAGCTTCACTTTGCCGAACGTGCCATAGAACTTGACAAACGCCGGGCCCAGCTTCTCGCCAATTTGCCCAATGATCAGCGCCAGCAACGAGGCGCTTGTCCCGTTGCCGGATTCATGGGCGTGAACGAGATTGCTGACAAAAGACCACGCGCGCGGATTGCTTTCACGCGTGTCAAAAATCTTGGGTGTCGAACGAACATATTCCCGCACCGCCGGGTGCACGCCGCTGGATTCTGCCCAACGCAGCCAGCACTTCACATCTGCTTTGACGCTCAACACAGAGAATCGCGCGAGCAGTGCGGGGTCGAGTTCCTCGACATCATAGTCCGCGCCGGGGGGATTGATGCAGGCCATCGGCAACCATCCCGGAGGCAGCGCATAATCGTTCAATGCCCAACGCGTCAGAAGTTCGAGCGCAGGGACGCGAACGTGACGCGGACTGCGATTCAATTCCTCGAACACGATGAACCCGCTGCCCGTTTTGGGCAGGAACTTCGGGATCGCGTAGCTCAATTCGCCGCCCGTGGTGATCGGCATCCCGGCGAGTTCGGGCGCTTCCATCAAACTCAAATCGCGGGCGATAAAACCAATACCGAGATCTTTCGCGGCGCGCTCGGCGATTTGGGATTTGCCAATCCCCGTATTACCAGATAGCAGCACTGGGCGCTTTGCCGCATATGCCAGCTTCAACGCGTCTACCAGTTCGTCTCCTATCGAAAGTTGCATATTGCTTTTACTCCTTCAAATTGCGCGCGTATTCCGCGCCCGTAGTGGTGAGCACGCGGCCGCGTGGCTGAATTGCCACCAAGCCTTCGCGCATCAAAAAAGGTTCGATATCCCGGAACACGGAATCGCCGTCGATTTCCAGTCGGGCCGCCAGCGTGCGCAAGGAAACGCCGGTGTCACCTTGTTCCAGAACAACTTCGAGATACTTGCGGTCCGAACGAGTCAGCCCATCGTTGTTCACGCCGAGGCTATTCAGGAATTTTCGAACGTTGGACAGATCGAATTCATTCGGGGGCCGCGTGCCGTAAAAGTCGCGGAGCAAACGCAAGCGCTGGCCGACAAGCCGGGGAATGCCGCGGCTGGTTCGCGCCAACAACTTGGCGGCTTGCGGCGAGAGTACCATGCCAAATGCCGTAGCCCGCTGCCGTGCGATGGCGTCGAGTTCGCGTGTAGAATACGCGTCGAATTGAAGCATGAGCGCAAAACGACGCTTCAACGGCGTCAACAATTTTCCGGAGCGATCAGACGCCGCGATCAAATGGAACGGCGGAAGATTTTGCCGTTCAGCAGGCACCCCCGGTGCACCTTCAATTGCCGGGAGCTTCCCCTCATCGATAATCCCAAAAAGCACTTCTTGAAGTTCGGCCTGCAAGGATTGAATCTCATCAACAAAGGCGACGTCGTGTGCTTTGACCAATCTGAAAAACGCAATAATCTCTGCCAACTTCAAATCCTTACGCCCAACCAAAACGTGAAGCGTTGTTCTGAAAAACGTCGCGAGCGAATTTGCCAAATGGGTTTTCCCGCCTCCGCTTTGCCCAGTGAACAAAATCGGTGGCAATGCCCTGCCATTCGCTTTCGCGCCTTCGGCGATTGGACGCAGCGCGCGGATGAGCTGACGCTGGCCCAAGAATCCAAACCAATCGGAAATCGGGCGGCTCATACGCGCACCTCCGAATCTTGCAGGCGGCGGCGCAGCACGTTCAACGGCTCTGCCAGTTCGGTTTCGATTGCGCGCGTGTAGAATTCGGTGAGCTTGTTTAAGTGCGTGTACGACACGATCGCCTCGCGCCCCGGCGCGTGCCCCATCAAAAAACGTCTATAGCCCTCGGGCATGCCGGCGTTGCTCATCGCAGTACAAAAAAGATGCCGCAGATCCTTGAGCGTCGCGGTCTTCGGCCAATTAAGCCGGCGTGCGACGGCTTTGAATTCCGTTTCAATCGCGTCGTAATTGAGCGCGCCACAGTCGCGGAACAACGTGTCGCGAACCTGGACCCGCCTCCGGCTATCCGACCCACCGTTGCCCAATCGACGCCGATATTCGGTAACGAGGGTTTCGTGGTTCGCATCCGCGAGAACCACATTCGCGCGCCCTTCCGCAACGTCGCGCCGCATGAACAACATTCCGCCGCGCCGTTGCTGCGC
>JBAXUS010000298.1:0-5870 GCA_037129555.1 Planctomycetota bacterium | reverse complement strand
GGCCTAAAATTACGTGTTCTCAGCACATATCACGAAGCGTTTGAACCCGATATTCGCGCTCGCATTCTCGCGCTCTGCAAACCAGACGGCGGAAATTCGGCGGAGATTTGTGAACTGAATTTTGTGCTCGGAGAAATCTTCGCTCACGCCGCAAAGAACGCAACACAGGCGGCTGAACTGGCGATGCGCGACATCGA
Source organism: Planctomycetota bacterium (assembly GCA_037129555.1). Lineage (GTDB taxonomy): Bacteria > Planctomycetota > SZUA-567 > H5-PLA8 > H5-PLA8 > JANXLS01. The sequence continues at coordinate 5,673 of JBAXUS010000298.1, read as the reverse complement.
TTTCATCGGCAGCCACGGACAGACCATCGCTCATTTTCCGCCTGGTGGAATTCATGCTGGATTGCGCCAAGGATCGACGTTGCAGATCGGAGAAGCTGCCGTCATCGCTGAGCGCACGGGTGTGCCGGTCGTCTCCAATTTCCGACCGCGCGACATGGCCGCAGGTGGGCAGGGCGCACCACTCGTACCGTACGCCGACTGGTTGCTTTTCTCAAGCGAGACCGAGCACCGCATCGCGCTGAACATCGGCGGGATTGCCAACATCACGTGGATGCCGGCAGGCGGAGCGTCGGACAAAATCCTAGGCTTCGACACCGGCCCGGGCAACATGATCCTCGACGCACTCGTCGATAAAATAAGCGGCGGAACACTCGCTTATGACAAAGGTGGCGAGATGGCTCGCGCGGGAAGCGTGAATACCACACTGCTTAGCACATGGCTTGCGAATCCGTATTTTAAGCGGACTCCGCCGAAGAGCACCGGGCGCGAAGAATTCGGCAGCACCTTCGCGCTCGCGATGTACGCCGAAGGTCTCGCGCTGGGACTGAGCGCGAACGACATTCTCGCGACCGCGACACAGTTGACCGCGCGCAGCATTGCAGCAGAGATCAACCGACTCGTGGCCGGAGCCCCGGCGACGATCATCGCTGCCGGCGGAGGTGTGCGAAACGATTTCCTGATGGACCTGCTGCGCAACGAATTGCCCGGCATCGCTATCCATCCCAGCGATGTGTTCGGTCTGCCGTCGCAATCGCGTGAATGCGCCGCGTTCGCTTTACTTGCTCGCGAGACGATGCTGGGCCGCCAGTCCAATCTTCCCAGCGCCACCGGTGCGCGCGGCCTTCGCGTGTTGGGCGACATCACACCGTAGCCGCGTAGTAACTTCTAGAGTCAATCCACGCTTTGAATCGCATCATGGATCGAGTAAATTACGCGCGTGTTAAGAACTCAAAACCCGAAACGCGAAACCCGAAACCATGCCTTTTAAAGCCGCCGTATTTGATCTGGATGGAACGTTGTTAGATTCGCTGCATGACATCGCCAATTCGATGAATGCAGCGCTGCGCCGAAAAGGCTTCCCAGAACATCCGGTGGTGGACTACAACTATCACGTCGGTGACGGCATGGCGATTTTGGCCAAGCGCGTGTTGCCCACCGACCAGATTAATGACGCCGCCATCGCTGAATTGGTCGGACTGATGCGCGAGGAATATGGTGCGCGCTGGGCCGATACGACGCGGCCTTACGCCGGGATTCCGGAGCTACTCGACGAACTGACGCGCCGCCGAATCCGTCTGGCAATCGTATCGAACAAGCCGCATGATTTTTCCCAGCAAATCACCGCGCGATTGCTGCCGCAGTGGCGCTTCGATCCGGTGATCGGCTCCCGGCACGGCGTCCCGAACAAGCCGGATCCGGCAGGTGCGCTTGAAGCAGCTGCAGCGTTGAAGCTCGCGCCATCCGAATGCGTCTTTATCGGTGACACGTACGCGGACATGCGCACCGCCGCCAGTGCCGGGATGTATCCGGCGGGCGTGTTGTGGGGTTTTCGCGGAGCTCAGGAACTGCTCGACAACGGCGCGAAAATGCTCGCAAAACATCCACTGGAATTATTGAGCGCGTTTGCGTAACCAGCCCGGACTTGATGGAAAAAATGTGATGACGCTCCATCCCGCCATGCTCGAACACGCGTACCGCAACGCTTGTTTTCCGATGCCCAATTCGCGCGGACGAATCGGCTGGTACCGCCCCGACCCGCGCGCAATTCTGCCGCTCGATGGATTCCACGCGTCACGCTCGTTGAAACGCAAACTGGCGAGCGGCTATTTTCAGACGACATATGACACAGATTTTCTCGGCGTCATGAAAGGCTGTTCGAACCGTCCGCAAACGTGGATCACAGACGAATTTTTTGAAGCCTACACGGAAATGCACCGCCTCGGCAAAGCGCATTCCGTTGAAGTCTGGCGCGAAGGCAAGCTTGTTGGCGGGACGTACGGCGTGCATTTTGGCGGGGCGTTTTTCGCTGAATCCAAATTCCATACCGAAACGGACGCGTCGAAAGTTGCGCTCGCGATGCTCGTCGAGCGGCTGAACGCTCGCGGTTTCGCCTTACTTGAGGTACAGTATTGGACCGAGCATCTGGCGCAATTCGGAGTCATTGAAATCCCGGATGCGGAGTATGTCGAACGTCTGAATTGGGCGCTCGAATTGACCTGTGAATTCTAAAAAGGTTGGCCATGAAACGAATCTCAACGTCCGTTGCAATTGTACTGTTGTTTACTCTGTCATGTTCGAGTCGCGCAGAAGACCTTCAATCCGACGCGGCGGGATTTCCGTCGTTTGCTGTCGCGCGTTTGTCCATCGCGAAGATGGGCGTATTCATGGACCAAACCGCGAGCTATGCAAACAAGCTCGTTCCCAACATCGGCGCACTCGCGAAGGCTGCGCTGGCGAATGCGTTGTTTAAATTGCCCGTCGATGAATCGCTGAATTTCGAAGGCCCTGCGCACATCTACGTGATCCCGCCGCTGACGTGGACGCTGGGCCAGGAGACGGCGTCGATTCTGCCGGTCAGCAACGCCGAGAAGTTGAAGAAAAATATCGCGTCCGTGTTCGGCGAAGCCACCGAAAAAGACGGCGTCCTGACATTCGTAGTCGAGCAACCGATTCCGCTGCCCGACAAAACACTACTCGTTAAAATCGTTGGGAACAAAGCGCTGCTGGCTCCCAACGCGTCCGTGCTCAAGCAGCTCGAAGCGATCGCGGTCTCTCCTGACGGGCAGGTCGATCCAGCCGACGCCACGCTGACGATCAGCATGTCCGCCGTTCGAAAACTGTACGGGAATCAAATTGATAGCGCGCTCATTGCCGGGGCGCTGCTCGCGTCCGAGAGTGTCGAAGGGCTGAATAAAGTTGCCGAACAATTGGACGCGATCAACAAAACGCTGTGGCAGATCGGCACCCTCGAAGCTCGGCTCTCGTTCGATAAAGATCAGAAAAACGCGAACGCCGAACTCGCCATCGTGCCGCTGAAAGGGTCGCGTTTAGATGACGTCTTGGCGAATCCGCCGCCGGGGCTTGAAGGCAAAAACTCGGGCCTGCTTGCGCTGGGATCGCCGATCAACGCAGCTGCCCGGTTGAACGGGAAAGCGATCAGCGATGCACTCAAAAAGTTTGGCATCCAATCGCCCGCCGCCCGCGATGGCTTGGACACAGCGCTGCTGGATATCTTTGACGGCGAATCAGCTATCACGTTCGATTCGCCGCGCATGACCATTCTTCAAGCGCAGCATTCCGGCGATCCTGCCGTCTCCGCGAAGAAAATGGAAGCGCTGCAAAAGATTCTCGTGGACATGGTCGCGCGCGCAATGAATGAAGCGGGCTATTCGGCCAAGGGTGCGGTCTACGCACCGGTTGTTGAGACGGTGCCGTACAAGTCAACGCCCATGACGATCCGGAAAATTGGTTCGCACGAAGGCCCAGCGAAATTGCATCCTATGGTCCACGACGAAAACGGATTCCTCGTCCACACACACACGAACGGACTCGCGATCACGTCCGCAGGATTCAACCCGGATGATTCAATCAAACGGCTGTTGGACGCGCCGGGGCAAGGAATCGAAATTTCGCCGGATGTCAAAGCGGAATTCGATTCGCCGCCGCCGGGAACGCTGGTCTATCTCTCGGTGCAAGTGTTGGAAGTAGCGAGCATGTTCGCAGGCGATTTCCTCGGCGAAAACACCACGCCTGATCAGATCGTCGGCGGGTTGTCCGACGTGCCGGTTGCACTATCGGTATTTGCGTTGAAAGGGAAAGCAGGGATCCGCGCATCACTGCCCGGCGTCACCGCGCGCTCGCTGTATATCACCAATTTGCGTCTGAAACGTCGCGGCATCAATATGCTAGACGTGCTGGGATCGGGCGGAAACAAAAAAGACAATGACGACGTCAAAGTCCCCGGCAACATCCCGGCACCGCCAGCAGTGAAGTAACGGTTCCGGTTAGTATTCGTTCAACCGGAAACTTACAACATGTTTACGCGCGGATGATGTCTTCGTGGCTCTTGATGTCGCTCGGCATCAAAACGCCCGGACCAATGGCAGCGACTTCCGGCGGCATGTTCTTCGTCTTCAATACCATCATGCCCGGTTCCATCTTGCCGACGATCAGCGAAGTTCGTCCGCGCGCGATCATCGACGCCGTTGGGTTGAACGTGCTGTCACCACTAAGCGGGAAGCTGGATTCAACCATCGCATCGAATCCGGGGAATGACAGCTTTTCAGGCAAATCCCATTCGAATTTCACCGCCTGCCCGTGCTTGACATAGCGCTCGACATGCAACTCGAGTTGCGCTTCTCCGGGCACAGACGCCGGAACAAGACTGACGACTACGGCGTTGACTTTTTCGCCTGATTCCAAAACAATCCGGCACGGAAGGCACAACAACATATCCGCGACGGTCCACGTCGCCGGGTCTTCTGTCACGCCTTTTTCGGGCGGCGGAATGATGGCGCGGACGGAGAACACCGGCAACAGATGTGCGACGTTTTTCGCCGGACAATTCGGCATGCGGAACGCGAAGGAACGAGTCTTGACATCCTCCCACGTCGGTTCGCCGATGAAGGTTTGTTCGCGCCCAGCCATGGCTTCAATGCGCGCGCTCAAATTCACCGCGTCACCGATGACCGTGAATTCGATCTTGCGTTCGGAGCCGATGTTTCCGGCGCACACCATCCCCGTATTGAGGCCGATGCCGTGCCCCAAAATGACCGGCGTGAAGCCCTCTTCTTTCGGGCGCAGCATTTCAGTGCGGTTAAACGTGAATAACGCGATTTGCATTTCGACGGACGACGTCACACCGCTTTCGGCGCAGTACGGGAGATTGCCGAGCATGCCCCAGTGCGCCATGATGTTGTCGCCGGCGCATTTGTCGATCGAACCGCCGCGCTTGAAGATGATGTTCTGCATGACCGTGAAATAGCGATTCAACAGCGCGACCACGTGATGCGGCTTCATCTTGCTGGCGATCTTCGTGAAGCCGACGATGTCGGAGAAGAAGATCGTGCCCTTCTTTTCGACGCCGCCCAATTCGATGCTCTGCTTTTCGTTCAGCACTTCTTCGACGAGTTGCGGCGAGAGGAATCGCGACAAATTTTCGCGTTGTGCAGCGGCGGCGGCGGCGCTGAGCGCGAGCTCCGCGTTGCGGATCACGACGGCGATCTGTCCGGCCACTGCGGACAAAATATCCAAGTCGGCGGCCTTGAATGGCTGCATCAAATTCTTCGATTCAATCTGGATGAAACCGATGTCGTCTTTTTCGGTGATCAATGGCGCGCACATCAGCGACTTGATTTCGAATTTCGCGATCGACATGCCGGCACCGCCGCCTGACGAATCGTCAAACACAAACGCCTGACGTTCGGTGCGGACCTTTTTCATCAGCGTGCGGGATAGTTTGATTTCGTTGTCGCCGGATTTAGGCGGATTGCGGTGGCGGATTTTGGTGATCGCACCTTTGCGCCGGTCCAGCGTGGCGCCCTGCTCTTTTTCGGCGGAAAGCTGCGAGGGTTCCGAACCGTCCGGCCCATACAGCACGACGATGCCGCGGTCGGCCTGCGGAAATACTTCGAACAATTTTTCGAGGCTCTTGTCCAGCAATTTATGCGGATC
>JBAXUS010000297.1:0-5878 GCA_037129555.1 Planctomycetota bacterium | reverse complement strand
AACATTGTGTTGTCGATCAACGGACCCTTTTTCCGATCCATGTAACCACGTTCCATAGGTGCTGAATGTAATAAAATACCCTATTACCATCCCATGCTCCCCAAGAGCCGCGCGCGCAAGCAAGCGGCCCGATCTCAAGCTCAAGATTAAACCGGGCCACTTGCTTGTGCGCGCGGCTCTTGAGCGAAACACTCTTTTACGCCATCGGCTCTTTCGGCCGAATCATTAAAACCAGCACCACCGACACCAACGCAATGCTCGCGAACACACCAAAAATCATCGTCAATGGCACGTGCCGGTCCAACAACGATCCGAACATCCAATCCGCAAATCCGCCGCAACTAATGCTCACAAGATTCATCACACCATATCCCGTCGCGCGCAATTCGGGCCGGACAATCTGCGACAAAATCGGCATGTTGTTGCAATCAAAAACGCCCCAGCCGATTCCGAATAACACGAGAAATACAATCGCGATAAAAAGCGTTCCCGCTGCACCTACGCCGAACAAAGCCGGGATAAATAAACTCATTCCCAACGCGCTGACAAAAATCCGCCCGCGTGGACTGTGCTTCATCCACTTGTCCGCCGCCCATCCGCCGAGCACAGCACCCCCAATCGACGCGATGTTCACGTACAGCGTCGCAGATACGCCGGCCATACCTTGCCCAATTACGAACTTCGCTTTCAAAATCGCCGGCATCCAATCTCTTACGACCCACCCCGCCAACGCGGGCAACGTGAAGTACAACACCAGTAAAATAAACGATCCGTTGGTCAGCAATTCTTTAGTAGAGGAAATGAACGACGGCTTGCGCAATCCCTCTGCCGCGCGAGACTCATTCGCCCCCGGAGCATCGCGCAACAAAAGAAACAGCGGCACCGAATACAGGACTCCAATAATTCCCGTCACATCGAACGCGCAACGCCATCCGAGCGACGGCGCGTCCGCGACATACCCACTAAATCCACCGATGATGATGCCGCAATAAATCGCCATCTGATGCAGTCCCACCGCGCGCGATTTTGTCGTGCCGCGATGGTAATCCGAAATCAATGCCAGCGCCGCCGGGATGTAAAACGCCTCGCTGATTCCCATCAATGTCCGCGTCCACAACAGTGCGTCGTACGTCGTCACACGCCCGGTCACCCATGTCACCACCGACCACACCAACAGACTTCCGCAGATCGCATAGCGCCGACTGAATCGGTCCGCGATGTATCCGCCGATGGGACTCAAAAACGCGTATACCCATTTGAATTGCCCCAGCATGTAGCCCCAATTTGTATCGGAAGCAATGCTTGGAATATCACTCATCACCGACGTCTTCATCGCCGCCAGCATCTGCCGATCCAGATAATTCAACAAAGCCACCGGCCACAGCAGCCCCACCACCAGCCACGCCGAGCGCATCAACGTCGAACTCTCTCCCTTCGATTGCTCAGCCATAAACTCCGTTCAGATGTTCTTGCTGTTCCTTTGCAGTTGCCGTTCTTTGCGCCTCTGCGTTCCTTTGCGTCTTTGCGTGAAATCCGTTAAGCCCCCAGTTCCGCACAGAGCCGCGAGCAATACCACAAGCTTCTCGGATGATGAAAAAAGCTCTTCCAAAGATTCCCTTTAAGACTCGTCGAAACTCGCCCGTCGCGGTGCAAATACCCGAACCACTCGCCATGTACTTTGTCCGAGAAATGATCGAACGACCACTCGTATACACTGCGGTGCCACTCCGCGTATTTCGTGTCGCCGGTCAATTGATACGCCAGCAACGTCGCGATCAGAGCCTCGTTATGCGGCCACCAAAATTTCATGTCGTGCCAATATTCTTGCACGGGTTTGTTGAAGACGTCGCGAAAATAAAACAGTCCGCCGTGCTCCAAATCCCAACCACGTCCCCACATCCAATCCAGCATCTTGCAGCCTAACCGGATCAGCGAAGAATCGTTGCGATGCTTCCCTTCTTGCATGATAAACCACGCGCCTTCAATCGCGTGTCCAGGGTTCAACAAACGGCCATCGAAATGATCGACGACCGATCCGTCTGGAGCCACGGCCTCCATCACGCACTGCAAATCGTCTTTCACAAACAGCCGCCGAATCTCCTCGATGCAGCGGTCGATCCAGTCGTGCAAAATAGTGTCGTCGCCGAGATTTTCCCGCAACTCCTGAGCCGTCACGATCGCGATCATCCGCGGCCCCATACCCGTCATCGGTCGCGTCTCCGTGTATTTTGGAGGCATGATTCCCGGCGTGAAGTTCCAATGCGTGAACAGCGCAAAAAGTTCCCGCGCGCGCTGAGCCGACCGCTCGCTTCCCGTCGCTTTTGCGTGAGCCGCGTACGCTATCGCTGCGAACGATTCGCTGTACGCATAACGCCGTTTTCGGATCGGAGCGCCAGTACGCGAGACATGAAAAAACATCCGGCCGTCCGTGTCGAAACAATGTTTCTCCAAAAACGCCAGCCCGCTCTCCGCCCACGCCAGCCACTCCGGACGCCGTTCGACGGTGTTGTACAGCGTCAACAGCATCCACGCCATTCGCCCCTGTGCCCACACCGACTTGTCCGTATCCACAACCGTCCCATCGCGATCCACGCAATGCAGAAACCCGCCATGCTCCGCATCCACACACCGAGGAAACCAGAACGGCACGCAATCATCCAACAACGCCGCCCGATACTTCTCCTGATAAAACGCCGCGTCAAATTCAGCCATCACGACCTCGCATCGACTAAAGGTAATTTCAAACCATCGCGTTCCCGAACAGCATGTGTTAATTTCGCAAGCCGCTTACCCATGTGAGTGACTTATTTACCGAACTACACCACAACGCCTTTTGAAAATCTAATTCCCTTGGTGTCACACACCTCGACACCGATCTCCGGTGTATCTCTCCGCATGAAAACGAATCTTCTAACCCTCTGCCTCCTCGTCAACTTCCTTACCCACGCCGAGGACCACACCCTCGCGAACGCGAACCTCTCGCGAATAATTGCAATCGTCGACGGCGTCCTAAAAACCACCCGCATCGACAACAAGCGTAACAACACCTCAGCCGCCCCAACAAAATCCCCCGAATTCAAACTCCGCTTCTCCAAAGGCACCCATCGCCCCGAGACCACTTTCACGCTGACCGCCGCAGATTTTCGCGTCACCAAAACCAATGAATCACAGACCGCCCTCACGTTCACACTCGAAAACGCCGAACGCAAATTGACGCTCGAACTCAGCTACACACTCGCAGCCGCTGAATTCTACATGCACAAGCAACTCACGATCACGAGCTCCGACCCCATCACTTTGGAGCGCATCGATGTCGAAGCGCTCGAACTACCAGACGCCTATCAACCCTACACAATCCGCAACATCACAGCGAACGCTCCGGGCCGTTGGAGTCCCGGACTCGGCCAGCCGCTCTACACCAAAACCAGCGGCACATTCTGGGGTATCGAATTCCCGGCAGCTGATAATACAGTCAAAGATAATATGCTGATTGCCGGTTATCTATATGGCCGCGAATTACAACCCAATCAGCCCTATAAAACATATTCCGCAGTCTGTGGAGTCGCGGACGATGCAACCTTTGTCGCCGACGCGTTTCAAGAGTACATCGACAGCATCCGTATCCGTCCGCTCAGACTCCAAGTTCAATACAATACGTGGTTCGACACCGGCGGCGGCGTTCGCAAAGAATCGTTCGCGAAGAGTGTCGAAAAGATTCATCACGAACTCTCCGAAGAACGCGGCAACAAACCGCTCAGCATGTACGTGATCGATGACGGCTGGCAGGACACCGGAGCCGATTGGTCCGACAAAGTCTGGAAAGTAAACGCTAAATTCGATCCCGATTTCGCCTCCAGCCGCGACGCTGCCAGCAAAGCTAAATCACACATGGGCCTCTGGCTTAGCCCCGGCTGTTTATTCGGCGCGACATCGCAAGTCAAGAAGCTCCGAGCAAAAGGCTTCGAAGCACTCGACGACTGGATGTCCATGGCCGGCCCGAAGTATATGCAAGCCCTCGAAGACCGCATGACCGAACTCGCGCACCAGGGCGTCGGCTTCTTTAAACTCGACGGCGTCTTCGGCCATTTAATCCAACGCAACTTCGAACTCCACGGCGAATCCTACGGCATCCCCACCATGCCTCAATTGGGAACCGAAGGATTCAAATCCGCCGACGGTCGCTTGAACGATCCGAAATACGATGAGTTGAAAATCTATTACCTCTCCGCAGGCACCGAACGCTTGATAAAACTATTTCACAACGTCGCCCAAGCCAATCCAGATATTTATCTCTTAATCTCGAACGGAGCTTATCTCAGTCCGTGGTGGTTGATGCACGTGGATAATGTCTGGATGATCAACGCTGGCGACGCTGCAGGCGGCAGCTCGCGCACCGCTGAATTAGTTTACCGCGATGATCGCTATTATGAAATTTTCCGCGAACAAAATACACAATACCCAATGAGCAGCATCTTCAATCACGAACCGAAGAAAACATCCAGCGGTGAAACCAAAGACACCTTCCGCAAATACCTCTACATGCACCTCTCACGCGGCACTGGATTCATCGAACTCTACATCAAACCCGCTGCACTCCAGCCCGCCGACTGGGACGTCCTCAGCGAAGGACTTCATTGGGCCGCCGACATCTTCCCCACCTTCAAACACATTCGTATGCACGGTGGCAGCCCTAAAACAAGTGCCATTTACGGCTACACAGGCTGGACTCAAACACAAGGCTTTATCTCGATCCATAATCCATCCGATAAATCACAAACCTATTCCATTCAGTTAGACCGCACATTTGGCCTATTACCGAATAGTGGTCCTTTCTCGATAAGCTCCCCTATCGATACCTCAACAAAAGATCTGCCTCTAACGTGTCAATACAATGATAAACTATCCTTCACATTAGCACCTAAAGAAATCCGCATTATCAATTTCGACACAAAACCAAAAGACTGGTCCATCTTAAAAGCCCTGCAAACTCGCAGTCCCGATATAGCGCCTCCACCAGCCCCCAAACCTATCCCCATTGACGGCCACGCCATCCTCGGCACGTGGGAATACCAATCAGGCGGCGAGTCCTACACACGTGAATTCACCAAAGAAGGAATCTGTATTCTTCGCAAAGGCGACAGCATCAATTGGAAGAAAAATGTCAGAGCCGACTCACCCAAAAGCGTCTTGGTCGAAGACTCATTACATCACACTATTCAGCCCGACGGCACACTCAAAATAGAAGGCCGCTACGTCGCGAAACGCCGCCCATAACAATCGATCACGAAAATTCAGACGTGTTTACCTCGGATAGCTTTGAACATGATATGTAACATACTCCGCATTGTCTCCATCATCGCGCTCTTCCTTCCAACGGTTGGAAGCGCTGCAGATCGAGCTCTCACCAAAGATGGCAAGCACCTGTTCATCCTGTCTGGACAGTCGAATATGCGGCCGCCTTTACCTGCTTCGTTTTCAGAGACTGTTTCGAAAATCTTCGGCAAAGACAAAGTGCTGGTTGCGACCCTCTCACGACCAAGTCAGCCGATCAAGAAATGGTACAAAAAATGGACGCCCCCTGAAGGTATCAAAGCCGTGGAAGGCGAAGTCTATGGTGAATTGTATGACCAGCTCATCAAGGATGTCGAACGCACAATCAAGAACGAGAAACTCGCATCCGTAACCTACATCTGGATGCAAGGCGAAGCCGATGCTGAAGCTGGCTGGGGCGCGGTCTATGAGAAAAGTTTCTTGGGCGTTTTGGAACAATTGAAAGCGGACCTCGGCATTCCTGAGATCCATTTTGTGCTCGGACGCATCAATGATTACTGGCTTCCAGAGACTGGCATAAAGGACGGCGAAATCGTGCGTAAAATAC
>JBAXUS010000296.1:0-5955 GCA_037129555.1 Planctomycetota bacterium | reverse complement strand
TTGCGCCGCCTCGGCGCTGGGTCTATTTTGTGTTCGACGATTGCAGGCTCTTCCGTTCGAACTGAGAGTAAACATACCCCATCGCCAGCGCACTCGTGATCACGCAGAACCCAATGTAATAGGGCCACACGGATGTGTCGCCGGAAATCTTGGCATCTTTCGGGACGACCGTATGAATCGCGTAAAACGGACTCGTCATCAGTGCGTAGAAAAATTCCGATTGCTTCATTTGCGTGAATGCGATCAGCAATTGGTTCGCTGCGACCGGCACCGCGAAGAGTACCAGCACCACTGCGTAGGTTGTGATCATGCTCCGGACGGTGCTTTGCAACAGCAGCGAAAAGAACATCGCCAGCGACGTTTCAAACATGATCGTCACGAGCAGAATGGCGAAGTAAATCGACAGATAAATCGCGCGGTCCACGAAGCCTTCATTGCCCGCATTAATAAACAAATAAAAACACAGCGTCACGCCGACTAGCCCAGTCAAAAACAACGACAGGCGGATGCACGACAGGAATTTTCCGAACACAATCTGGCTCGGGCGGATCAATGTTGTGAGCAACAAATCGAGTGTCCCGCGCTCGCGCTCCTGCGTGAATGTGTTGCACGCGAATGCCGGCGCGATCAGCATCGTGAAGATCACGAGGAAATCGACGAAGACGAACTCTTTTCCCAGAAACAAAAACGTCAACGCGACCACGGACATGAACATGCTGATTTGAATGATCAGACGCAAAAACAATGTGCCGCGCCCAAAGATTTCGCTGCGGATTTCTTTCTGATACATCGGATTGACATTGTCTGGCAACAGCTCATTCGCGTTCGCCGGGGCGAGAAGATTATCCGGAAAACGGTCGCGGACCAAGACGAGTCCCGTCTGCGTGGTCACGTCTTCTTCTTCTTGTGCTTTGAAGACCGGATCAAACGGCTGACGCAGGCGCACGAGGCAGGACTGATACAAAATAATCGCGAGCGCGACGAGCGCCGCCGACGGCCACACCGCCCACGCGAGTAGAAAAAATCCGTCGAACGAATGCGCAAGGATAAACAAAATCAGCGCCAGTGGCAGAACGATCATGTACGTGATCGAGAGGCTCGTCTGGCTGCGGTGAAAGAAAACCGAGCACGTTAGCCCGATCATGCCGAACGCACACGCGACCGCGATCAGCATCACGTATAGCCCCGCGACTTCATCAACGCCCGTTCCCGGCATCCACATCACCACTGAAATGACCGGCGCGGACGACACGACCAGAAGCAGCAGATACACAACCGACGACATGTACTTTCCCATCAGAATCGTGCTGGGGCGAATCGGCGACGTGAGCAGTAAATCCATGCAGCGGCGTTCTTTTTCAATCGTCATCGCACTGGCTGAAAACGCCGGCGACATGATCGAGAGCAACACCAATTGGCTTTCGCCAAACGTCTTAAACAGCTTGCGAGCAAGTTCGGATTTCGCAGCGACCAACCCCTCCGGCCACGCGAGGTACACGATCAATCCCAGAATTGACAAGTAAATGAATTGAAGCACAAACGATTTGTTCGAACGCAACGCGGTGAGCAGCTCCCGCCGCAGTACCGGGTTTTCGATGGCAAGGAAGAGCCGGTCCGTGATCGACAGGTCTTCGCGCGGCGACCGAACGTGTTCTTGTTTGGGTGGCGGAGGTTCGACGGGCTGCGCGGCGGCATTGGCGTTGGACATGGATTTCCACCGTGACAAAGTTTCAGTCTCGGCGGGAAACACTCCCGCCGAGAAAAATCATTATTGCAATCACGTATTATTTACGCGACCAACCCCTTCGTGATTTTCATGAACGCCTCTTCCAAATCCGCCTGGATTTCGTTGAACCAGACGACTTGAATATCGAGACGCATCAGATGCTGGTGCAGCGCGATCACGTCGTCGTCGTTCCCGGCGAATTCGAATTTGTAACGGCATTCGGTCGCGGTCAGATTTCGGACGTGTTCGTGGTGCGCCAGCGTGACTTCACAAATTTCAGACGGCTTCGCGAGCACGACTTCGACGATGCGGTTCATGCGGATCGAGCGGATCACGTCCTGTACCGCGCCCGATGCCAATAGCTTGCCGCGTTCGATGATTCCAATCTTGTTGCAGAAATCAGCCAGCTCCGGAAGAATGTGCGAACTCACCAGAATCGTCTTGCCCATCTTCTGCAATTCTTTGAGCAGAGCTTTCATTTCGACGCGCGCGCGCGGATCGAGACCGGATGCCGGCTCGTCGAGAATCAGCACTGGCGGATCATGGACCAGCGTCTTCGCCAGGCACAGCCTCTGCTGCATGCCACGCGACAAGCCGTTGACCAGCGCGTCGCGTTTGGACGTCAGGTCCACCAAATTCAGCACGTCATCAATCAGCGATTTGCGTTTGCTGCGCAAGAGGCCGTACGCGGTCGCAAAGAAGTCGAGAAATTCCCACACCTTCATGCCGTCGTACACGCCGAACGTGTCCGGCATGAAACCGATCGAGCGCTTGACGTCATCCACTTGCCGCGTCACTTCGTAACCGTTGACCCACGCGCTGCCACTGGTCGGTTTCAACAGCGTCGTGAGGAAGCGGATGGTGGTGGTCTTGCCCGCGCCATTCGGGCCGATGAAGCCGAAGACGTCGCCCTTCTCGATCTTTAAATCGAGATTGTCAACGGCCACGAACTGGTCGTAGCGTTTGACGAAACCACGGATTTCGATCATGCGAACTCCTCTTTAACGGTCGACCAATTCCAATTGAACGTTTTCGATGGCCAGATTGAACTGCGCATTCGGGCCGTCGTCGTGCTGCGGTTGAATCTTTAAAATGACCGACGATCCCGTGAACAACTCGGTGTTAGTGAATTGAATTTTTGCGGACTTGATGCGCTGTGGATTTCCCGTTTTGAGGCTCGGCACGATGACCGTCGGCTCCAACGTTTTGAAGCGCTCCAGTGGCGTTCGTGCGCCGTCAAGGCGCGTTGAAAGTGTGACGTCTCCGTGGAACGGTGGCGTGTTCGGCGCGGCCTTCGAGACCAGCGAGAACGACACCTGCGCGGCTTTGCCTTTGTAAACGTACTGCCCGAAATCACGATCAAATTTCAAACGCAGGTAGACGCATTTATTTTTGTCATCGACCGGCGTTCGAATCGGAATCGATTCGCGTCCGCACGGTTTCCATTCGCCGGACATGATCACTTCAGGTGAGAACGCCGTGGCGTAAAACGCTTTCGGCTCTTCCATGCGATACGACGCACGCGTGCGGTTGTTGGCCGATGCCGGGACGACCAGCAACGTGATGCCATCAAGGTACGGCTCCTGAACTTTGTAGCCTGTCGGTCCGATTTCAACCGGCAGCGCTGCTCCGTCCGTCCACGCGATGAACACGCCCGCCACGTATTGCTTCAAATGATTGCGGACATAATTTCCGACGGCTCCGGCCCGGTCGGCGACGTGTTTGTTGTCAAGTCCGGCATCGCGAAAACGTGCGGCGAAGCGCGCTAGAAATTGGTCGTCAATCGGCTTCCAATCCTTGAGCGATGTCTGCGTGTCCCACGTCTGGCCCTCAGCGAGATCCTTGCTTCCAGTGCCCGAATCGAATTCAATGTACTGGCCGTTTTTGACAAAGACCGGCGCATGCAACAGGCGTCCTGCCTGGGTTGTCTGAATCGAAGCAACATTGGCACTAGCGATGTCGATGCGCCCTATTTCAGTCGAAACAACGAAGCGCCGATCATCTTTGTAGACGACCGTGCCGGCTTCGATGTACTTTCGCAACTTGGGGACTTCACTGGCTGGGATCGCTTCATTTTTAGGCAGGATGATTCCGGACAATGTTTGGCGTTCAGTCAGTTTGACTTTCTGAACAATTCCCAAAACGTTGTTGCGGATCAGGACGCGCGGATGCGTTTCACTTTCGCCGGACGCGTTGATGAATTTGATGTCCACTCCGCCGCCGAGCCACGTGCGGTGCTGAATTTCGAAGCGTCGCGTCGCGCTGTCCTGGATCAGAATTTCTTCGATCTTCATTCCATCGCCGGATTCGCGCAGGCGCATCGATGGATAATCGAAGTCGCGGCGTGTTTTGACGGTCTCAGCGTTGACCAGATGCGACGGTGCAGCTTCGGTCTCGAACGTCTCATCGCGTGTGATCTGCAGCGGCGGGAATTCAATCTGGTAATCATTGCGGCGCGGCGCGTACACACCCATAAAGGTGCGACCAATCCCAGTGTCCTGCCCCGCGCCCACTTCGACGATGCTGACTTCATTGACGATGATCGCGGCGGTGCGGCCGCTGTAACCAAAGTAATACGCGGCAAGAGCGAAGCCCAACGCCCACACCGGCACGGCCAACCACGCAGCTTCACGCTTTCGAATCAGGGTAAAGATCACGTAGTTCAGCAGGACGGCGCAGGCGAGATAAATGATCATGAACCACATCACCGTGACGGGCGGGTGCAAGCGCACGGGCGTGTTGCTTTCAAACGACGAGTCGAGCGTGTTGCGCAACGCATTCAACGCGGCCTGGTTGTGCGCCCGTTTGGTTTGTTGCGGGAATTGTTGAGTCGTGTCCGTCTCCGTGTCATTTTCCAAATCGACCGCGAATAGATTCTTCTCCGATTTGATGAGATTCATCGGGATCGTGAAACGCTCGGGCCAACCTTCGAACATACGGTCGCTGAGCGAAAACGGAATGAACGCGACCATGCCGGTGCCATAACTTTTCGCGGTATATTCGACGACCTGCGTCGCACTGTTGCGCCGTACAATTCCTGCACTCGCCGCAGTCACTTCGACCACCGGAACGCGCAGATCTTTTGACGTCCCGGCTGTTGGTGGGAAGTGCGTATCGAATTGGTCGAGGCTCGGCAATTCAGTGGACGCGCGGACGGTGATGCCCGCGAGTTCTTCGACGGGGCCTTTCAAACGGCTCGGATCCTTACCGGCCATGATCAGCACTTTGCCGCCGGATTTTACGTACGATTTGATCGCGTCCCACTGCGCCGGGCTGAGTCCACCCAGCGGCGGACCGTCGATTATGATCAAACTCGCCAGCGTCAAATCATGCCAGCGCGACGGCAATTCGGACGGCGTGACCGACGCGATTTGCCGCCCCATTTCAGTTTCGTTTTGAGCGGTGGGCAATTCGAATTCATCGCGATTTTTAGCACGCGGGCCGAGGTAGCGGAACGACCCCGGTTGGTCTGACACGACGACGATCAATTGCTCGTTCTTTTCATCCAAATCGTACAACCTGAAATCGCGATTGTAGGGCCGGCCGTTCGACGTCACGATTTCGACGTTGAGACTGTGGTTCCATCCGTTCTCCGGACAGAAAATGCTGAAGTGATACGGCTTCTCAGTTTGAGGCGCGACTTGAAACGCTTGGCGGTAGGACGTGCGGTACGTGATCTGATTAAAATCATCCGGATTGAAGTGGTTCAATTCGATGGTCGAATTGCCCTGATAGATAATTTTGTCTTTCGGATCGGTGGTGTTTTTGAGATCAACGACGACATGCGCCCACTGGCTGCGCCGTCCAAAACCGCCGAGTTTATCGACGCCGACGCGGACATGTTCAGTCTCAGGATCGATCGGCGCATTGGGCGAAACGTACGCCTTTTCAACCATCAAATCGCTGAACGCACACCAAGCGTCGTATTTGAACGGACGCTCTTTGGGCTTCTCTTTTACGGTTGGATCGGTGTTGTCTTGCGCGCCGAAAACTGAAGAGGCAAACGCAATAACCAGCACCGATAGTGACACCCACGCAGGATGAGTCGTGCGCATCGTTGCCTCTCGCCGAACGGAATGAAGGTTTCGAGTTTCGAGTTCCGGGTTCCGAGTTAAACCCGAAACCCGGAACTCGAAACCCGAAACAAGTTGTTTAGTCGTCGTTCTTGTCTTCAATCTTGAAATTCAATTTGCCGTCGCGCTCATTGGCTGGGACAACTTCGCGTTTCG
>JBAXUS010000295.1:0-5988 GCA_037129555.1 Planctomycetota bacterium | reverse complement strand
TCCACCCGACCGGCCCTAAGATCGAAACGGTTTTGATGTTGGCTACGAAATTTATCGATACCCTAATATCGTTCTTTTGGACCGTTTCATGCCTGACATAACACGAATCTGACTCAACATTGACAATGTTGACGCGTCTTTTCGAGATTAGGGTCGCATCATCTCGCATCAACTTTGCATGTTTGCGAGTTTCTCGAATCTCGTTTTTCAGGGTTCGCCCCCCACTAGGGAGACCCAGTGCGAAGGGCAATAAATCGTCTGATTTAACGTCACTTGTGCCCGTAATTACGCCTGTAAATGCGTTGCAAGGACGCCTCCGTGTGGCCATCAGGACGCTTATGCGAGAGAGACAAAGAGTGTGCCGGAGCGCTTCGGGAACCGTCCCGAATGGGGGTTACAGGTGGGTCGTTGGCCCCCCACGCGGATCGTATGCTGAGGGGTTGGGCGAAAGGTTCGGGACGGATCCGAAACACGACTTGACGGCCCCAACGAGCCTCAGGCCAACCGGGCAGCTACGGGTACGAGGGTCTGCGGTTGACCATCATTCCGCTCACGGCTGTATCTGCAAAAGCGACTTCGCGTCATCGGCTTCGGGGGCATCGGGATACTGTTCGATCACCCGATTCGCGTACTCCTTCGCCTTGGTCAGGTCACCTGTGTTCCGGTATTGATTGGCCATGTTCATCAACGCTTTTGCCGATTGCTTGGGTGCGATAGGTTTGCTAACAATTTTAGGCAGGGCCTTCGGCTCTACTGCCTTCGTAGCACTTTCCGCTACGATTGTGTAATTCATTACAAACTTCCGTATCTCCACCATCGTGTCCGCGAATAGCGCGTCGGTCTGCCGCTGTGCCTCCACCGCGTCTACTTCTCCTAATCGCTTCTTATCCGCCCACACCTTGGCTTTGTCGCGAAAGGTTTGTTCGATCCCTTCCAGGCTGCGTTGAACATCACGGTAAACGCCGTATGCGATCAGCGGTTGGCCGTCATCAATTCGCCATGAATGTAGCAGCCCAATTCCATCTGGATGCTTCTCGAACTCGCGGCTCTTACGCAGACTGAATGAGTTACCAGACCGACTACAAGTGATCCAAACCGGTCCTGGCTTGTTCATTTCGGAGACAGCCATATCACCCTTCACCAGAACCATCATGCGCTTTCTGAGCAGATTCGTGACCGCATAGTCTATGTCACCTTCGGACGGCACACCATTCGCCATGTTGCGGCTGACGATCTGCAACGCTCCAATCCAATCCTGTGCGTCCAATTTCGTCCTGATCGCTTCTACGTCTTCACCTCTGACTTCTATTGCAGCAACCTGGGTCTTGAACCCCGGCGCGATGACAACCTCTGGCGGCAGTTTGATCCCGGCGAGCTTCCCGGCGGCATAGGCCGCACGTTTTTCAATCAACTGCTGCTTGAGCTTTTCATCGTCCTGCGCGCTGACTGCGGGTGGAGCAATGATTGGCTTCAATTGAACCTTGGGGAAGCTCTTTTCTATTTCATCCACCGATACTGTTGGGGCGATGGTCGCAGTGTTGTGCTTCTCGGGTGGAGTGGGCGCTGAAGGGCTTCTTTCGGGCGCTACAATCGGCTGCCTGGCATCCGGCTTCTTGAGCGGCGTTCCGTTCATTTTGAAGCTTGAGGTGTGCTGACCAGCTTGGTTGTCCGCGTCGGCTTGAGCAATCGCTTCTGGATGCTTTCCGCGTAAATAATTAACCAAGCCGGGGTTACCCGCTTGTGCAGCAACCATGCGCATAGCACGTTGGGGGGTCATTCCCGGCCGCTGCATCAAATCGTAGTATTGCATTTCAGCGTCGATTGACTCTTTACTGCTATCGGGATCGCTCTCGGCAATACTGAGCGCTCGTGCGCGATCCTGCTTTTTCTTGACAAGCACAGAATCATGACCTAGGTTCAGTAACGATATGAATACATAAGCGGCGATGCACACTACGACGATCAACACGCCAACTATCATCGGCCGTCTTGATTGCGTCCCGTTGGACTGCGACACGCGCCCAATGCCCTCATCACCCGTCGGCAGTGGTGGTGGTTCATCGGCTGTAGCCGGCAGAGGTGGCGGTTCATCCGCCTGGGTCTCGCTGAATGGCGGTGGTTCATCATGGGCTGGCACCACCACGTCTGCACCGCACTTGCATTTTCCACGTTTGCCAATGGATGACTCGGGTACATTGGCGCGTTTACCGCAACTGGGGCAGTAGAAAATCGGCATAGATTCGCCCTTTCAAATCCAAAGTGTTCTTCAAGCATCTTATTGGTGGTTTGGACTTCTGTGTTCCGCAACGGATTGGGGCTGAGTTTGCGCTTACCTTGAGCCTTTGATCGAGAAGAATAGTGCCGCGAAAATGAACATGGTCGCCGCAATGAGCAACGGCGTCAGAAGAAACGCTTTTTTCGTTGTCAACTTGTGAACATCCATCAAGCCGGCGTTGAGTAAGATGACGAACATCGAAAACGGAAAAATCAGCAGAAGATCGAAAATCCAGTTCTCACCCGCTCCAAGTAACTTCAATAATAGAAAAAAGACTGCCGCCGGAAGCAGCGCAACGCCAGCGGTAAATGTCGCTGTGTTTATTTTCGAATCGCCACCGAATATCTTGCCGGTGGCGAGTGTGGCTACGGGAAGTGCGAGAGCTGCGATTCCGAGTCCCAGCAAGATTAGCCGCGTTTCAGCTTCCGGTATGGAGCTTCCATACGCATATCCACAAACGACGAACGCGACAAGGAACACGATTCCGGCGGACAACGCTTTGGATTCTCCGAGCGCCGCCAGTGCCTTGCCTTGCCCACCCATGGGATCGGATAGAAGAATCTTAAAGGCGTCGAGCGCATGGCCGGAGGCTTCACGCGCCTTTGAATATGCTTGCGCGCTCAAATCAGGTCGTGCATCCGGCATCGGTGGAGGCACACTCGCCACGTCCGCGAACGCTGGCACTTGAGACGCGGGCGTCCATGCCTTCATCGAACGGTTCCATACCAAGGCGTCGGCGGAGACAGTTCCCGAAGCAAGCAATTCGTGCAGGGTCACTTCTTCAATTGGGCCGTGTTTTTGCCCACCGGAAGCGTAATGCCAATGAAGGTCGGTCATGCCCGTTCCTCCCAACGTTGAATGAATGTGAGCGCGTAGAATATCCTGACAACGCATTTAGTAAAGTACAGACACACAATATAGTGTGTGCGCACAGCCGCTGCATCCGTCGAACAACCTTTAAGGGGTTTTAGATGGCGCAGAAAAAATATATTCGGCATCACGCAATCGTGGCGCATTTCGCTCAGCGGTTGCGCGATACGCGCCGGGCCAGCGGCATGAGCCAGCAAGACCTCGCCCGGCGGGCCAAGGTTTCGACGACGTACATCGGAAAGTTGGAGCGCGGTGAAAGCAGTGTCGGTATCGACATGCTGGCCAGGCTGGCGGAGGCGTTGGACGTGGAATTGACGGCGCTGCTGGTGGGCGCGACAAACAAAGCGCCCGGCATTGAAGCCGTGCGAGCGACGATCAAACAGAAGGCGACACAGCTTTCATCCCGTACGGACGGTCCAGCCCTTCAGGCGATGGCGGTCATCATGGGGTTGGTTGACAACGCGCTGGCACGGCAGGCCAACTGAATGTGGTGTGCTTGAAGCAATCTTCGTCAGGGAATCAATAATCGCTATCCGCACGTGTTGCACCAGACGAATCCAAAAGAGAGGATTCAAAATGGCCAAACGTCGCATCAAGCATCATCCAATCGTCGGGATTCTGGCTCAGCGCCTGCGCGAAGAGCGGGGGAAGGCACACATCACTCAGCAAGGCCTCGCCGCACAGGCGAAGCTCAGCGTGTCGTATGTGGCGCGATTGGAACGGGCGGAGGCCGCCGCCGGAGTGGACGTGCTGGCGCAGTTGGCGGAAGCGCTGGGCGTATCGCCGGGCGAGTTGCTGGGCACACAGATTGAACCCGGCTTGAATCTGAACGCGATCAAAGCAAGGCTGAAGTTGAAGGCAGCGAAGCTCTCCGAACGCGAAGACGCCGCCGCGCTTCAGGCGGCGACGCTGGTTCTGGGGCTGATCGACAAGGCGTTGGAACGGTAGCTTCAATCATCCTTCACGCATTCTTCGTGCGACAATTCACCTTTTGTGCTTCGTAGTTTCTTGCGACGCCTCGTTGTGAACGATTGCGTCCTTCATTCCTATTGGCCGCTTTGAGCGCGGTTTCTGTTGCTTCAGTTTCACCTCGGGAGATGCCAACGGAGCATTCGATGCCGGGGCCGCGGATTCGAAAACCAAGCCGTTGCGTTCGACCCTGCCTAAATAGTGCCTGTCGGCCATCGAAACACTGTGGCCTACCCAGCGTGCGGCTTGCTGTGGAAGACATCCGGCTCCGTTCATGAACGTGACCGCCGACCGTCTCCAAGCTCGTGGTCCGAGCTTACAGAAAGCGGTTTGCACCTCTGACAATTTGTGTTGCTTCTGAAGTCGCAGGGCACACCGTTTTCCAACTTCCTTCCACACTTCTCCGAATGCGCTCGCACCGGACCATTGTCCCGGTGCAGTATATTTCCGGGCGCGAGTTCGTTCGTCGAGCAACGATGGAAACAGGAACGGCTTTGAAGCGTCCACGGTCTCGCAGTATTTTTTAATGATCGGCAACAACAGCGTCCGTTCGATGGGCGTGTCCCGCTGCTTCCCCGTCTTGTTGCGGCTCATGATGAACCGCGTCGGCTCTTCGAGGATTACGTCCTCTCGCTTGAGATCAAAGAGCGTGCTGAGATCGGCTCCGGTCAGTACGGCCGTGCCGACAAACGCCTGCCAATACAATCCGTGTTTTTCTTCTTCTTCTTTCAGTGCCGCAAGCAACATTTTTAGATCGGCGACTGTGCGGATCATTTCACGCGATTCCGGCGCGGTCGCTTTGTGCCCAGTCAAGAGCTGCGTGTGCGCGAAGGCGTCGTATGCCAGTTCGTAGCGCCGCACCCAGAAATGATACGGGACCGACAACTCCCTTTTAAGCGCGGCTTTTCTCTTCTCAGTGATTGCGGTGCCAGTCTTCTTGTCGATGCGTGCGGACATGAAATCGTCAAAATTCTTGCCGCGCAAGTCGGCGATCTTTAACTCGCCGCCCGCAGCGACGGCCCGTCGAGCATTCTCGCTTTTCGGATCTTCTTGAAGATTCTCGTAGGAGAAGTGAAGCATCTTCGCGCCGAAGTACATTTGCATATCAGTCAACGCAGCCAGGTACGTGCTCAAGCTTTTTCTAGAGACGTCGCTCTTTTGTCGCTCAAAATCGGCGGCACCTTCCGCCAACGTAACTTTGCAATGGCGATTCAGCGACTTGATGAGCCGCAAGTTTTCGGTCTGAAGTGTCTCTACTTTTTGTTCCGCGCTGGTTGCACGCTTCGTCAATTCAACATTTTCAAGTAGCGCATGCTTCAGCGCTGGGACGCGTACCTTGTGCTTTGTCCTAACGGGTGGCAATACCGCACCCGGCAGAATTTGACCGTCAGGAGCCATGACCAACATCGGGCGCGGCAAGCCGTGCGACATTTCGAATGTAACGTGATCGCTCGGCTCGGGCGGTTCCCGTTGAAAAACGGCACGATAGGCCGCACGCGGAGTCGTATGATGATCTTTATGATCGGGATCGAGCAGGTGCGGCGTATTCAGGATACGCTGCATGACGGCCAAAGTCTCGTCGGCTTCGACTTCATCGGTCGTGCCGATGCCGCGAAAAATCTTTTTGCCGCTCGTTTCACGCCAGTACGCGGTAAATCCGGGGCGGCCACCCAATCGGGTTTTGGATACGTGGATCACGTTAGAACACCTCCGCGAAAAGCTCAATTTTCAGCGGCTTGGTATAACGTTTGGTATAACAAAAAGCAAGCAGTTTTGGTATAACGTCGCCGCTTGAATCTTATAAGTCGTTGCTGGGAAAGGGTGATTGAGGGGATTCGAACCCCCGACCTTCTGAGTCACAGTCAGACGCTCTA
>JBAXUS010000294.1:0-6013 GCA_037129555.1 Planctomycetota bacterium | reverse complement strand
GTACACCGCATCCAGCCCGCCGAGTTCCTCCGCGCGCGCCTGCGTTGACGGGTGCGATCCCAACAACACCGCTCCGTCCCCGCCAATATGCATCATCTTGCCTGAATGCAGCGGCAGCAGATCGTTGATCTGTGACACCAAAAAATCGAGCGACTCTGGACTGGAGATGCAAAACGCACGCGCGCTGTCAGGATGCTCACGCAACGTCATGTACTCCGGCCGCGAGAGCACATGCCCCGCGTTGCCAACACAAGACAGCAACGGCACCAGCGTGATGCCGTTGTCGCGCGCATACACATCAAGGTCCTGGACTTCACGCGCCGAGAGCGCTCCTTCAGAAGACAGCCCGGGAAAAGAGGGATAATCCAGATGCGCTTCGTATTCGAGCACCAGCACATTAATCTTGATCGCCGAAAGCGAATCAATCAATTTCCGCAACCACGGCGTCCGAGGTGCCCACCCTTTGCAATCAAGATGCACGGCTCGATACGGCACGACCGGATAATCGTCGATTTCCATTCCCGGCACATCGGGACCATCTTCGATCAACTGAAACAACGTCGCGCACGCATTTTGCACACCGCTTTCGTCCGCGCCATGCAGAACAATGCCGTCTTGATTGACCGAGATTTTGTATCCGCCGGATCGCCCCACATCGCCGCGCAAACTGGAATCAAGATGGACCCATTTTGGAAATTGCCCGGAGTCCGTAAAAATCGCCTGCGTCGGAGCCAGTTGAGGAACGCTTTGAATGGTGACGCGAATGCCAAGCGCCGGCAGCTTCTCCGCCATGCTCGCGAATCGCTTGCGCACATTTTGATTGACGCGCGTCGACGTGTACAGATAGCACACCGACGCGACATGAAACGGCGACCCCTTCGGCGTATAAAACCGTGGAAATGGCAGCAAACAAATGCCACCCGTGTCCGCGATCAGCTCGCACGGCGGCAGGTCCGTTTCGGGAATGGGCGAGTCCGAGTCCATAAGCGACGTGATTTCCGTAAGAGCAATCAATCAAGTCTATTCAAACGCCAGCGTCTCTCTCACTACTTCTTCAATCGTCGTGATGCCATCGAAAATCTTCAGAATGCCGGCTTCACGCAGTGTCCGCATGCCAGCGGCACAGGCTTCGTTGCGCAGCACTTCAGTCGATTTTGAATTCATGATCAGTTCGCGCATCTTCTGATCGACCTTCATGATTTCGAAGACGGCATTACGACCTCGGTAGCCCGTTTTGTTGCAATGATCGCACCGGCGTCCGTAATAGAACTGCTTGTCTTCAACGTCCTCTGGGCGCATGTTGATTTCCATCAACGCTTCTTCCGTTGGGCGATACGTGTCTTTACATTTGCTGCAAATACACCGGACCAAGCGCTGGGCGACCACTGCGTACAGCGTCGCGGAAACCAAGAACGGCTCGATGCCCATGTCCAGCAAACGCGAGATCGTGGACGGCGCGTCGTTCGTGTGCAACGTGCTGAAGACCAAATGCCCCGTCAGCGACGCTTCGATGGCGATTTCAGCCGTCTCCAAATCGCGGATTTCGCCGACTAGAATCTTGTCTGGGTCCTGACGCAGAATCGAACGCAAACACGCCGCGTAGGTCACTTCGATGTCCGGGCGCACAGGGACTTGAATGATGCCGTCGAGATCGTATTCGACCGGGTCTTCTGTCGTGATGATCTTCACGTCCGGCGTGTTGGCGGCATTCAAAGCAGAATAAAGAGTAGTCGTCTTTCCGGAACCTGTCGGGCCGGTGACGAGACAGATGCCGTTGGGCTGGGCGATGGTGGTGTTGAAGAATTGAAGTTCTTCGTCGCGCATGCCGAGGCGCTCGAGATCCAATGACACCACGCTGCGATCCAGTACGCGCATACACACCGACTCACCGAAGTACGTCGGCAACGTGGACACGCGCAAATCGATCGCGTTCCCTGCCACAGTCAACTCAATGCGATTATCCTGCGGCACCCGGCGTTCGGCGATGTCCATGTTCGACATAACCTTGATACGGCTGCACAGCGCCAGTGCCAGTCCGCGCGGAGGCGGCGGAATTTCGAGCAGCGTTCCGTCGATGCGGTAGCGGATTTTGAATTCGTTTTCGAACGGTTCAAAATGGACGTCGGATGCCTGATCTTTGATCGCGGTCAACAACACCAGATTCAAAAATTTCACGACCGGCGCAGCGTTGACCATGGCCTCGATGTTTTTAGGATCGAGATTGTTCGCGCTATTTTCGAGCACTTGCATTTCATCGCCGGTCATGTTCTTGAGCAACTCGGCGATGGATTCGCGCTGGTTGCCGTACAAGTCTTCGATGAATTGCATGACCTGACCTTCAGCCGCAACTGCTCCCGCGATTTCACAGTTCAGCATAAAACGCAAATCGTCGAGCGCATTGAAATTCTGCGGATCAGCCATCGCGATGGTCAGGACGTTGTCGACGAACGAAATCGGCACGATGCGGTAGACTTGGGCCATCGACACCGACACCATTTTGACGGCTTCCGGATCGATTTCGACCTGCGTCAAATCGACGGACTCCATGCCGTGCTGAGCGGAGAGCGCTTGGATCAGTATCTCCGGTGTGATCATGCCTTCTTCGATCATGATCTGACCGATGGCGCCGCCTTTGGTGTGCTGAATATCCAAGGCCGCGTGCAGACTGTCCTCGTCAATCGCCCCCAATTCAATCAGCCATTCGCCGAGGGGTTTGTGACCTTCTGCCTGTTCGTCCTGGTTGTGTTTGACCGCCACGTGTGATCTCCATGTGTCGACAATAGACGTCGTCCGTTAGCACATTCAACTACTTCAAAATACCGCACTGTCTGATTCACTACGCATTCTTCAAAATACGCTTCGAGCCCATTCAACTTTCTTTCAACACGTCGGACGTATCGGAGCGAGAATTATCCTACTTCGCAACAGGTGCTGTCCCCTTCTTTAGCTTCTCGGTGAATTCGCGGACCTTCTTTTCCAGCTGATCCGGATCCTGTGACACGCGCATCATGTCGTTGTACGTGATCTTCTGCGCGTTCCAGAGATTGAACAAATAATCGTCGAGCAGGATCATGCCGTCTCGGCCAGCAGTCTGAATCGATGAATTGATTTTGTACGTTTCACCTTTGCGGCACAGCGCTCGGATCGGATCGTTTGCGATCATGATTTCGAAAGCAGCGACTCGACCTTTGCCATCGGCCGTGGGTAGCAACAGCTGCGAGATCACTGCGACCAGTGTCGTCGATAACTGCGTTCGAATCTGTTCCTGCTGATTCGTCGGAAACGCGTCAACGATACGATCAATGGTTTTAGCTGAACCTGTAGTGTGCAACGTGGCGAAGACGATGTGGCCCGTTTCGGCGGCGCTGATCGCCGTGGAAATCGTTTCCAAATCGCGCATTTCGCCGACGAGGATAATGTCGGGATCTTGACGCAACGCACGGCGCAACGCTTCCGGGAAGGACGGAACGTCGATTCCTACTTCACGCTGCGTCACCACGCAGTTTTTGTGCGGATGGTAATATTCGATCGGATCTTCAACCGTGATGATGTGATCGTGGCGTTCCTGGTTGATGAAATCAATCATCGTCGCCAGAGTCGTTGTTTTACCCGATCCCGTCGGACCGACGACCAGTACCAATCCGCGCGGACGCAAACACACGTCCTTGACCACCGGTGGTAGACCGATCTGTTCGAACGTCAGGATGCGGCTCGGGATTTGACGCAGCACACAACCGACATTGCCTTTTTCCTTAAAAATAGAAACACGGAATCGCGCCTGGTCGTTGTATGCGAAGCCGAAATCGGAGCCGCCCTTCTCTGCGAGTTCTGTCTGGTTGCGCTCGGAGGTGATCGACTTCATCAGGCTCATGGTGTCATCGGGCAACAGTGGGGTTTTGCCGAGGTCTCGCAATTCACCGCGCACGCGGATGCACGGCGGACGGTTCACGCGCAAATGCAAATCCGCGCCGTTGTATTTGATCATCGCGTCGAGCAACTTCGAAATATCGAAGCGCCCACCGAGGCCGCTAGCCGCCGCCGCCGCGAGGGCTTTGTCCATGTTGCCCGCCGAGCTGCTGCCTTCGCTTGAAATACCGGCTGGAGGTGTGCCTGTTGATTCGGAATCCATGAGTGTCCTGTTCGCTCCGTCTGTATGGTTCGATTACGTTTCAAAAGACCGGGCTACCACCCGTTCCTGTTTACAAACAACTGATCTATCACGTCCGGCCAACTCAATACCCTCTGCTTACTTCGAATTCAATTGTGTCATCGCCTCGTCAGCAAGAACGCGGGATATTTCACCGCTGGAAACAAGCTGTTCCAAACCCGTTTGGGCCTGTTTTCGATTCAACATTCCGTCTCGAAACAATTTCACAAGAAGCTCGGCCTTACCCTCGGCCTTACCCTCGGCCTTACCTTCTACTTTGCCTTCTACCTTGCCTTCAAGCTTGCCTTCAAGCTTACCTTCTCTCACGCCTCGATTATGCAACACTTGAGCAATCGTCATAATCTCCTCCTTCATCGGGTTGTGCTCGACACACCGCTTCTGGTACTGGTCGAACTCGTCTTCCTGAATCGACCCATAGAACTCTGTAAATTCAATGTATTTACGCCGCTTGTCCCAATCTGTTTCCAATTCCGCCAAGCCGCTGTACACGCTCGCAATCACGTCAAATTTATCCATCGATCCGGAACGCATAAACAGCATGCACAACCGCGCTACGATGTTCTTGCTGTCTGCGTAATCCGGTGCGGACAGTTCCTTCAATTTCACGGTGAGGCATTTGAACGATAAATACGTCTCCGCGCCTCCGCTGAATTCAAACGACTCTTTGACCGCTCCTTCTGCCTCCGGAAATATCGCCACCGGCACAACTCGATCTGTATCGTACAGCATGGACATTTTGATACAATAGAGCGCATGGCGCTTGATTAAATCTTTCGCGTCTTGGGTATTGTGCTCGAAGCAAAATATCAACCCCGCCTGCTCACCGTGCGGCCATTTCACAATGACCGGCACGTCCAGAATCGCACCACGATCCCCCATCCATTCCTTGATCTGCTCCTCCCGCAGCGGCGTGATCGTCACGTCTGGTGTGAAGAACGCCGCTTCAGACTGCGCGAAGAATTCAAGCGATTCGCGCAGATAATCCAGGATAAGATTCTTGAAATTCTGATCGTGAGCACCCACCCGCTTCTCCTTCTTATTTCGCGCCGAGTGTTACGAATATTGCTTCGCTTCGCACATCACCTCATCCAACGTGGTCCAGCCGTCGAGGACTTTGCGCAAACCGTCGTCGAGCAGCGTATGCATGCCGTCCCGCCGCGCCTGATCTCGCAGCGAATCGCTCGTGCCCTTTTGGAAGCACATTTCGCGAATGCGGCTGTTCATCACCATAATTTCGTAAATGCCTTTACGACCCTTGAATCCGATCTTGCGGCAGGTCGCACAGCCCTCGCCATGGTACGTAATTTTCCCAACGAATTGTTCCTCGCGCAGTCCCACCGATTTTAAGCGCGCGACATCCAGTTCGTCGTCCGGCACTTTGCAATCCGGGCAAATCGTACGGACGAGTCGCTGCGCCTGCACCGCTTGCACGGAACTCGCCACCAGGAAGGGAGCGATGCCCATGTCGATCAAACGCGTCAACGCGCTCGGTGCGTCGTTCGTGTGCAGTGTTGCAAAAACCAAATGCCCGGTCAGTGCCGCTTCGATCGCGATATGCGCGGTTTCTTCGTCGCGGATTTCGCCGACCAGAATGATGTTCGGCGCTTGTCGCAACATCGCTTTCAGCGCCTTTTGAAACGTCATTCCGTGCGTCACATTCACTTGGCACTGATTGATCCCGGAGAGCGTGTACTCCACCGGATTCTCGACGGTGATGATCTTCTTGTCGGGCTTGTTGAGTTCGTTCAACGCCGAGTACAACGTCGTCGTTTTTCCCGATCCCGTCGGTCCCGTGATCAACATGACGCCGTTGGGCTTGCGGATCAAGTTGCGGAAAATCTTCAT
>JBAXUS010000293.1:0-6020 GCA_037129555.1 Planctomycetota bacterium | reverse complement strand
CATACCGGGAAAGCAGCGATGCGGTTTCTTGCGCGGATGAGATTCCGCAATGGGTAAGGGTTTTGTTCATCAAAATATCCTTTGGGTGGAAACCACGGGCTTTATCCCGTCTTTTCCGTTGTTGGTTGCGATTTGTATTGACGTGTTCAAGAGAATCTGTTCTAGTGAAAGGTATTGAAAGCGATACGGACAATCAAGTGCAAAGTTGGCGAATCGGAGCATCTCGATGAGATTGCCGTTTGCTACCTCGCGGCTGCTTGCTGGGTGTCGAAGCAGGTTTTTGAGTCGAAGGAGATGAACTCGAACCGACTCTCCCGCGCCTTCTACGCCGTCGTTCGTGAGAAGTTCGGCATCCCCTCGCAGTTGACATGCTCCCTGTTCCGCCAAGTGACCGCCAGCTACAAGACGTTGAAGGCTCTCGGCAAATGGGATTTGTGCATCTACAAGCGGCCCACGATACCGCTGACGCACGAGAGGGACTTCGCTCGAAACAAGAAGGGCGTGACTGTTCTCGGCAAGCCAGTCGTCTTGCAGCATCCGAACATACCGGCGACCGGCTGGAAGGATTCCAAGGTGAAGCGGGTTGGAAAGGTGTGGTATCTGTGCCTCGCGCACGAAGTCGAGATCGTAGAACCGAAAACCGAAGGCTGCATCGTCGGCGTGGATTTTGGAATCAAGCGTTTGATGGTCGCTACCAATTCCGCGAACAACCGCACATTCTTTTTCAAGGGAGGGATGGAAAACCATCGCCGTTCCTGTATTCGCCGCGAACGCGCGGCCATTCAGTCCGTTGGCACTCGTAGTGCTCGGCGTCTCCTTAGACGCATGAGCGGCCACGAAGCTGCCGTAACGGTAACCTTGCTCCATCGAGCGAGCAAAAAACTGGTGGCCTACGCTGTCGCGAATGATGCAAGGACGATCTGCTTGGAAAACTTGGGGAACATAAGAGACAGTTCTCTGAGCAAAGGGAAAGACCTGCGCTCCAAAGTCCACCGCTGGCCGTATGCACAAGGGCAATTCTTTGTGACCTACAAGGCCGCTGCGGTTGGCATCGGAGTGGAAATGGTTGACCCAAGAAACACAAGCCGGGGTTGCTCGGAATGTGGATTCGTCTCGGCGTCCAATCGGAAGGGCCTGCACTTCTGCTGTCAGAAGTGCGGTCAAAAAGATGATGCCGACCGTCAGGCCAGTAAGAATATTCGCCTGCGGTCTGTGGTAGCTGCGCACTGCGCTTCCGCCACGAGGAACATTCAAACCCTCGAAAGCTCGGAACTGCCAATATCGCATCTGGAATGTTCGGTTACTCGACATGCTGGTTGTGGTGTAGGTTCTGGCTCAATCCCCGCCCTTTAGGGCGAGGAATTTGAAGCAAATACTGTTTTCTGTCTGTTCTCACCGCCCTTCGGCAGAGATTTTCTGTTTCTCCAACTTGTTTTCCAACGTATCCAAGCCCACTTCGGCGAGTATCCCCGTTTCAGTGCGATGGCTTGCAAATCTTCAAGAGTCTTGGCTGCGCGTTCTTCCGCATTGTGGTCAATGCGATGGCGCACTTCCAACAAACGCTGCATTTCCCCTTCCTTCTGCTTCAGTTCGCGCGGCGACGGCGCACGCTGGATGCCGCATTGCGGACAGGCCGCACCCGCAAACACGGCGTAGCATATCTGGCAGCGATGGATTTCTTCCAACTTCTCAGGAACCTTCCGCTTCGCCTTGCCTTCAAGTGACCACTCACGATCTTCTTCGGCCAGCCCGTGACGGAAGCAGTTCCCGGCATGGTCCAACACAATGCAGTCGGAGTCGGTTGACGGTCTCAAGCCCCTTCCAATCTGCTGCATGTGCATGGTCAACGAAGCCGTTGGCCGAAGGGAAATAATGGCTCCAACTCCCACGCAATCGAACCCTTCTGAAATCAATTCGCATGATGTCAGCACTTTGGTCCGCCCACTGGCCAACCGCGCCAACCTTTCCGCCCGTTCATCCTTCGACAGTTTTCCATCCACGCTTTCCGAGGTAATTCCCGCCTCGCTAAACGCCCGTGCCACACCTTCCGCATGGGCTACGGTGACACAGAATGCCAGTGCAGTGCGTCCGTTCGCCAGCCGTTGATATTCGATGACCGCATTCCCTGTGACCGAAGGTTTTGCCATCAGCTTCTCAAGATCGGCATGGTTGAAATCACCTCCTGTCTTGCGAAGTCCAGATACGTCCACCAGTTCCTTCGGCGCATAGTAAATCGGCTGCTTCAACCAACCGTTGTCGATTAACCACTTCATGGACGGTCCCGACACGATTACATCGGCCACCTGATTCAAGCCTTTCCCATCCAACCGCTGCGGAGTAGCGGTCAATCCAAGCACCTTGGCATTCGGAAAAGATTCGATAACTTTCAAGAAAGTCGTTGAAACCGCATGTTGAAATTCGTCCACGAATATGAAATCGGGTGGCGCGTATGTGCCCAACCGGTTGGCCGCAATCCCTATGGTGTCGATATGGCAGGGTGAATCGGTCCCAATATCAGCACAAGGAACTCCCGCCCCGGTAAAGGCACGGACAAGTTGCGCTTTGATTTCCTGCCGGTGGGTCAGCACCAGCATTTGATTCCCCTTCGCATACGCCCCGGAACCGATGTAGGCGGCGATGCAAGTTTTGCCACCGCCTGTGGAAAGCTGCATGATGACACGGCGATATTTCCGAAACGCATCGCGCGTCAGTTCCACCAGGTCCAGTTGGTAGGGACGGAGGGTCACGGCTTAACAGTTAGCCGTCATAGCAGCCGCACGGTATTTCGGGCGTTCCAGCGTCGGAAAAGAGTTTGAGTTGGTCTTCATCGTTTTTGAGCAGGTCGCGCCATGCGTAGTTTCTTCCGAGTCCCTTCACGGTTATCAGTTCAGCCTGTGCTTCCATCGCCAGCGCACGGGCGGCGAGGTATGGGTGTTCCTTTTTGAGCGCGAAGATTTCGTGCTTCTTCATGGACGGGCAGTAGAAGCATGAGCTTTTCGCCGTTGGCAGTCCTTCGGCGCGGCAGATTGATTCGCAGTCCTCGCGCCACAGATTCCATTCGATGAGCGGATACCAGTTCGAGCAGTTTGGATCGTCACTGTCTCGCATCCGTCTTTCCTCACCCGCGTCGTAGCCGATGGCCTTGCGGTATTTCTCGCCCTTCTCTTTCCACCCGTTCAGATATTTCGTTTGCGGTTGCAGCTTCCACCGCTGCGAGCAGGTCTTGAATCCGTAGGCGATGGACGGAAGAGCGTTTCGGTCGAGGCAGTCTTGTTCGAGTGTCTTGCCCGGCCCGCGCACCGTTACGATTTCCGGCAGTCCGCGATCCACACACCACGCACTCAGCGCCGCGACTGTCTCGTATGTTTCGGGGCGCTCGCCTCCGGTATCCGCGAACAGAATCAGGTCGGGTTTGATTCCGCGCTTGTGCATTTCCACGAGCATCGCCGTTGAGTTCACACCGCCACCGAACGCCACAACCAGACGGGAGCGGTCGGGATTCATTTTAGCTCCCCCTCCCGCTTCTCCAACTCCGCAATCCGTTTCCGGCATTCGCTCCGCAACAGCGGGTAAAACACCTTCTCATGCTTTTCCTTAATCTTTTGCTCGCCCCGTTCCATCTTGGAGATGGACACCAGTTGGAACCCGGACAGCACCGACATCCGGTAAAGGGATACCCCCAGCATCTTCCGCGTTGTTCTGAGAATCTTGGCAGTCATCAGTTGCAAAAGAACAAATTTTTGAGTCGCAGTCAAACAGGAAAAATATATTTTTCTTTATTGGAATAAATGCCAAGTAAATCTATTCCGTTTCCGTTCGTGGTAATTAAGTTTTGATGAAATAATGATTTTGAGTTGACTCTGCGAACATTAGTGTGTTGAAATCTTGGCCGTGAAAGGTTTTTCAACGCGAAAGATAAGGTTTACTGAGCGGGAGATAGTAATGATGAAAAATCTTTATCTCCGAGAGAAAAGAACCCTTTGGTTCATTGCGAATGCAACAGGAAGGAAATTGTCAACCGTTCGGATTACTTTAATCAGGAATGGCGTAAAACTAAGGACCGTATCACAGTCGCTTAGTTATAATCCAAATCTAGGAAAACATTTGATTGGCAAGAAAAGAGTTTTTACTGATTCCCATATTCGCAACATGCGGAAGGCTTTTAAGAATAGGAAATCTCGCGGATGGAGAATAAGTTCTAACGGGTATCAGGAATATACAACTGGAGTGAACGCAGGAAGGGGTGTTCACATTATTATTTTGGAAAAGAAAATAGGCAGGAAAATGATGAAGGGTGAAGTAACCCATCACATTGACGGAAACAAACTCAACAATAATCCAGATAACTTGATGCTTATGACTCGTTCTGAGCATTCTAGATTACACAGAATACAAGAACAAAATGTCAAATTATAACAGATGCGTTTTAGTCGGTCACCTTACCCGCGACCCGGAACTTAAACATACCCCCAAGGGAACGGCGGTGGCCAAGCTGGGGCTGGCAATCAACCGCAACTGGACCACCGAATCCGGCGAGAAACGCGAGGAAGTGACGTTCGTGGACGTGACCGCTTTCGGCAAGCAGGCCGAAGTCCTGGCCCAATATCTTCGCAAGGGACGTTCCGTCCTGATCGAAGGCCGGTTGAATCTGGAGACGTGGGATGACAAGACCACCGGCCAGAAGAAATCGAAGCTGGGTGTGGTCATGGAATCGTTCTCGTTCCTGGGCGGTGCAGCCAGTGAGAACAAGCCAGCGGAAACAGCACGGGCATCCGCTCCCGGACCTTCGCGCGCAGCCGCTCCCAAGCCTGCTGGCGTGGTGGAACAGGATGACATTCCTTTTTGAGTTATGACCCCCTCCGACATCAACGCCGAAATCACCTACCGTTCCGAAGAACGTCTGGCCTTGCTGGGGTTCCTGTCTGGTCCTGATACGCCGCGTTTCATTTCCTCACGGGTCCGCCGCGAAGTCATGGACGAGGTGAAGGCCAAGTGGCCAGATGAGTATGCCAAGGCGGTGGAAATCGGGATATTGACGCCGTGACAACCCCGTGAAACCGCATACCAACCTGCTCAACGAGATACTCCTTTCCTGTCCGCCCAACGTTCGCCTGTTCCGCAACGACGTGGGCCTGGCCGAACTCGTTGACGGTCGCCGGTTGCGCTACGGTCTGCTCCCCGGTTCCGGCGATCTCATCGGATTCTCAACCATCCGTGGGGTCGCCGTCTTTACTTCCGTCGAAGCCAAGGTGGGTCGCGACCAACTTAGGCCAATGCAGGAAACCTGGCGCGACAACGTTACCAAGGCGGGCGGAATTGCTATCGTTTGCCGATCCTCAGATGAATGCTGGAAAGCGTATCGCGAACAGGCCGTGGAGTTGCCGAGACATTGAATTCCAAACTTCCGTTGCCGAGACATTGAATTACGAGACCCTAATCCCATGACCATAACCTACCACTGCCCGAATTGCGATGCGCCCAACGAGGTTGAGTGCATCCCCGGAGTCGAAGCCCAACTATACGGGCCACCGGAAAGATGCTATCCAGCCGAACCGCCCGAAATCGACCCCGGTTCCTGCAACTCCTGCGACCACGAATTCGACCTCGACAATGTTTTCGATGCGTTGCCCAAGCCGGACGATTATGACGATGATGAACGGACCGAGGACTGATCCATGAAAAATCCAGCGTATGAAAAAGCGACCCACGATATATGGTTCCCATGCCTTCAGCCAAAACCAACTGCGCTCGGTGGTGATGGCAAAACAATGCCATACGAATCGCTAGGAAAGAAAGTGGATGAAATCCTTGAATTCTCCTGGCATAGTCCAAAAAACAAAGCGGAACTGGAGGCATACCTTGCTCGCAGAAAATCCTTCGACTTGGACAACCTTGACCGACGCCTATTCCATGACTCAAGGACCGAGGACTGAGTGAGTCACCGACCCCGCCACTTCACCCCATCCGTGAAGTCCAGTTTTCGTCGCCGGGTTCGATTTTGGACAGTTTACCGCTGATCG